>JABDEJ010000018.1 GCA_013287095.1 Bacteroidota bacterium
ATTTTCTGTCCATTCCAGGTCACCTGCTCTCAACGCGGCAGAGACAATGTTTTTGACTTGCTGTGGGGCCAACCATCCCTTCTCAAAAATGATTTCCTTGCTGATCAATAATTTATACAAGCCCATTAATTCAGGTAGAAATTCTTCTCTACCCCCGTTCAGTTTCCTGAGACAATAATTAAGCGCATGCGTGTACATGTCTTTTACTTCGTCTGGAGGAAACTGTTTTGAGTGTTGGTCGAGCAATGCGGTGAGTTTCCTAAAATGTTCCGGATTTTCAAAATCCATGTATGTAAAGGATATCTGCCTGTATATGGAAATGGATGGCACATGATCAAAGGTGTGGCGGGATAGAAATTCCATGATCTGGTCAAGAAAATAATTATTGTATTTTTCCTGGAGCAATGTTTCCCGGCTCAATATGGCGCAACTATAACGCAACCTGTTTGACAGGTAGTAATAATCAAGATTATCAACTGCTTCCTGAAGACTTGAACTGATAGCCCTTGGACCTGTGGACATAGAATGCAGATATGCGTTTTCCTCGATAAGGTGTTGGTTAAAGAAATAGTTCACATCTCTTGATGGAGCGCTTTTCTGCTCATCGCGGGCCTCCTCAAGTTCACTATGGAAAAACTTGTCTAATTTCCTGATATCGTAAGCGTTAAGCAAAAGATGTTTTTTATATATTTCGTTCTTGTCATATTCAAGATAACCTAAAAAATCCTCTAATAAGGCTGTAAGATCACTCATAACATACCGGAGTTTCTGTTCATCAATCTTTTCGCCTGGGAAGAGTTTTGAAAACACGGCTTCAGCGCTTATTTTATCGCTGTTATACAGAGGGTGGTATTTCTTTATAACGTTAAACAGCTCAATGACTTTCTGGTTGGTGTTAAAAAATGGTGAGTTGATATAGGTTTCAAACCGCTTAAGTTCCCTGTTTGTAAGTGTGCTGAGTGCAGATATGAGTTTACTTTTGTGCATAAGGCCCACAAGTTAGTAATATTTGCGATAAACAAAAAAATGAATCATTGATTATTTTTCGTTAATGTATTTATTACTAATCAAGTAAGTATTTTGTTGCTCTGAAATATTCATTTTAGCTTCATAAAATTGCCCGATAAACTGCTTAATTTCGATTTGGCTTTGGCAGAACATTCCAGCTACATTTGATAAAATTATAAGAAAAGCAATGAAATCAAATACTACAACATTTTTCCTCTTACTGTTTTGGGTGGTTTTTGATGCGTCCATCAGCAAGGCCCAGTGGTATGCAAACGATTCATTGGATATCAATAATATCGGTGCAAGGATTAATATTCTGGGCGATAATTTTGATAATACGGCAAACGCACAATCGGTTTTTGATGCACCCATCAACACCAATATGCATACCATAGATGTAAGCGCATTGTGGATTGGAGGCTATGAAAAGGGCAAGCTGAAAGTAGCGGCAATGACCTACCGACAGGCAGGAATTGATTTTTTCCCCGGGCCTCTTGACACTTTAACTGATTCTGTATTCAGTAATCAGGAAATGACAAGTTGGGACCAGGTCTGGAAAGTGAAAAGGAGTGAAATAAATGATTTTCTAAAAAATGGGACCATTTATAATAGTATAGAGAACTGGCCGGGAAATGGAAATGCGAGTGCGGACGAAGCCATGATTATGGCTCCTTTTGTTGATGTTGTCGGCGACCGTAAATATAACCCATTGAAAGGCGACTATCCCGATATGAAAGGTGATGAAATGTTATGGTGGGTAATGAACGACAAAGGAGGCCCACACGGGGAATCGAAAGGCAATGCCATGGGAATAGAAGTACAATGCGAGGCTTATGCCTTTAATATGCCCTCTAATACGGCGATAAACAATACCATTTTTTTAGACTATAAAATCATCAACAGAAGTTCCACAGATCTTGATACTGCTTTTGTTAGCCTTTGGACAGATTTTGACATTGGCGACCCTTTTGATGATTATGTCGGGTCGGCCCCCAAATTAAGCGCGTATTTCGGCTATAATGGAAAACCTGTGGATGCTGTTTATGGTGCCAATCCTCCGGTGGAATCGGTCGTGTTCCTAAAGGATTCTATTTCAAGGTTCTTGTATTACAATAATAACGGCGATATAATAAATGGCAACCCGGGTTATCCGATACCCAATCCGCAAGACTACTATAACTATATGAAAGGTGTTTGGAAAAATGGCGCCTGTATGAAGTACGGATCGAAGGATGGTGTTTCAGGGACACAATGTACTGATTTTATGTTTGATGGCGCACCCTCTGATACAGTGACGGGATGGACGGAGCATAATGTGGGAAATACTCCAGGGGATGTAAGGGGTATGGGATCTATAGGTCCATTTACCATTAAAGCAGGCCAGACTTTTGATATGCCCGTAGCTTATGTTTTTTCGAGACAGGTAAATGGCAATACGGCCATAAATTATGATTCATCGGTACAATACTGGAAACAGATCAGGGCATTTTATAATAGTAATTTTACTACTGCTGGTGTGGGCAATGGGATACCACCCTCCCTGGGCATGAAAATTTATCCTGATCCGGCATCTGAGAAAATTTTTATTCAATGTCCCAACCAATCGCCTCAAAAGATCGTAATAGTAGATATGACAGGCAGAACTATTTATACGGGTTTAGCTGTTGATAGCAATAGTACCCAAATGATTGATGTATCATATTTTTCGAGTGGGATATATACCCTAATGGCTGAAACGAAAACGGGTATTTTCTCACAGAAGTTCCTGATAGCAAGATAAAATTAAGCGATAAATTTTATTTATAATATATTGTATTTTACTGTTATAACAAATGTTTAATTTGAATATTTACCGATAATTAAGAGTTTTTATACTTGGAATCATTTATAAAAAGCTGTATATTTACAGCAGATTTTGAAAGTTGTTTAGTTTAACTCAAAAAAATGAACATTATGAAATTAAGATTTACAAATAGCGGGGCCGGGGCATTTTTATCTTTTTGCATATTGTCTATTGGAGCCAATGGAGTTTTAAAGGCGCAGAACAGTGCTTTCGATTTCAATCAAAACAATTATTTTTCGGAGGGACAATCAACACAAAGTTCCCCTACTTTCCGTAAGCTATTGGTTATTGATAAAAGCGATCCTATTGGTTCCGAGTCGCTATCAGCAAGGAAATTCCCAATTTCTTCATTAAAGGCAATTAAATTTGTTGATGAAACGGGAGCGCCCACGGATTTTGCCCCTTCAAATTCGGGCGCTCAGTCCATGCAGTTCAATATTGGCCAGGGTGATCTTGGCGAGCTGTATAAATTGCTGGCATTATACAAATCAGAGTCTGGTAATGGCCATACAGGTATTAACCTCACGCGGAAGGATCAATCGGGCAATGCAATTGATACATTTCCTAATTTTCGCAAATACGTGGCAGATGACGATCTGGGAGGATATACTCCAGATATAAAATCAATACACCCCGCCTTTATCGGTATTCATCTGGCAGCAGGCAGCTTAACTGAAAATCTACAGGGCTCTAATATGGTTTTGGTTAATGAATCCGGTGTGATAGAGGAGAATATCCCTTCTCTTTCTAACACAATTAGCTTATACCCGAATCCTGCCCAAAACTTTATTACGGTTGACCTTAGCGGTATTGCCGGAACTCAAATCACTGTTTTCAACATCCAGGGTAAGCTCGTAAAAACAATTGAATCATCAATGAATCTTGCTCAACAGAAGATTGATATTGCGGATCTTCCAGCAGGCGTTTACATTATGAACATCAATACGCCAAACGGACAAGCTGTGAAGAAATTCAGCAAAATAAATTAAACCTTTCCTTTTTAGCTTCATCTTCATCGCAAACCGCCGCCATTTCTGGAGGGCGGTTTGGTTTTAATTCGCACCTGATATACTTTTATTACTTAAGCCCAATCTCTCTCAATCTCTGACTAAGGTATTCTCCTGCAGTGATGTTTTCAAATCTTTTGGGGTGTTCATTATCAATACAGGATTCAAGGCAATCCAGAGGCATTTCAGGACGTGGGTGAAGAAAGAATGGGATTGAGTATCTTGAGGAATGCCATAATTCTTCCGGAGGGTTTACAACCCGATGTGTAGATGATCGCAGTTTATTGTTGGTTAATCGTTGAAGCATGTCACCCACGTTAACAACTATCTGATTTGGTAAAGCTGTAACAGGAACCCATTCTCTGCTTTTGCTCAGTATTTCCAGCCCCTCTGCTGAGGCGCCCATTAATAGGGTAATAAGATTGATATCTTCATGTTCGGCCGCACGCATGGCATTTTTTGGGTTCCCGGAAATAGGGCCATAGTGTATCGGCCTTAGAATGCTATTACCATTGTATATCTTATCATCAAAATACAGTTCATCAAGACCCAGATATAGGGCAATAGCCCGGAGGAGGTATTTGCCGGTTTGTTCCATTGCTTTGTAAACTTTTATACCTGCTGTATTCAACCCGCTAATTTCTGTTGGGGAAATATTATCCGGATAAATTTCCCTTATAGGGTCGTCGCCCTCCACTTCCTGGCCAATATGCCAAAATTCTTTCAGGTCGCCTTCTTTCCTGCCTTTTGCGTGTTCTTTGCCAAAAGCAGTATAACCTCTTTGCCCTGCAAGACCTTCAATTTCATATTTTTGCTTTACTTCATCAGGGAGCGCAAAGAATTTTTTAGATTCCGCATAAAGCATTTCTGCATCTTCGTCACGAAGGGTATGGTTTTTTACAGCAACAAAGCCTGTTTTTACAAACGCTTGTCCCAATGATTGAACAAAACCGGTTTTTTTGGTGATATTGCCTTCGCGAAAATCAGTAAGGTCAACAATCTCAATGTTTGATGTGTTATCCAATATCTTCTTATTTTTATCCAAAATTATAATACCTTTTGCCGATTTTCATCTTTTTTAAGGCCTTGTTAGAAAATTTAATATACACACCCGGTTCCAAATGAAAAAATATCCCATTTATATCAAGATCACATTTCTGCTCCTACTCGCCATGTTGCTTTTTCGGAGCCTGGTAGATGCCGAATTTATTTTGGTGCCTCTTGTATTTGGAAGCCTTTTCGCAATACTTCTCACCCCAATTGGTGACCGTATTGAGAAATGGGGGATTCATAGAAGTCTTTCCAGTTTTTTATGCATCATCATTATGGCAATTATAGTTGCAGGTCTTGGTTTCCTTTTGGCCCGGCAGGTGGTCTCATTTATAAATGAGTGGCCGAATCTTGCGGATCACATGAACAGACGACTCATTGAAATTCAATGCTATATCGAGCGTCAAACAAAACTCAGCCCCACCTCACAGATCAGCTGGCTTAAAGACAAGCTTTCAACAAGCGGATCCTTGTTTTCCGGGACTTTGTCTGCTACAGCTTCTACTTTTGCTACTATTGCTTTAATACCTTTATATACCTTTTTTATGTTGTTCTATAGAGACAGGATTTTTGTGTTTTTTGAAAAAATTACCCCGAAAGAACAACATGAAACCGTTTACCAGATTATTGAAAGAATAAAAGCTCTTGTTCAAAGTTATCTGAGCGGGATACTGATTGTGATGTTTATTATTTCTGTTATTGTGAGTACCGGTTTGAAAATAATAGGTGTTCCTTATGCCATTTTTCTAGGGGTTTTGGCCGGCATTATTAATGTGATACCGTATATCGGGATATTGTCTGCTGCCAGTTTGTCGATTCTCATTTCTACCGTAATGATGGATTCAGAAACGGCTCCTTTATTTGTGGGTTTATTGTTTTTGGTAACTCATCTTCTCGAAGCCAATATAATAACTCCGAATATTGTAGGATCTAAGGTAAGCATTAATACATTGGCTTCCCTTTTGGCCTTAATTGTGGGTGCCGAGGTTTGGGGCGTTGTTGGAATGATTCTTTTTATCCCAATGGTTGGTATTGCAAAAGTAGTATTAGACAATGTTGATCATTTGGCACCCTATGGTTACCTGCTCGCGAAAATGGAGGCGGGAAAACATTCGGTTACCTGGAGAGGGACTTTTAGGAGAATGAAAGGAATGTTTTCTGTGACGAGTAAGAAACATGACGCAAAAGGCAGCAAAACATTATGAAGAAGAAAATTCCGCCTTTAATTTTAGCCTAAACAATTTTACAAATCAGGTGTTGAATGAATTGTCAGTAGTGCATCATGAAAAAATCCTCTATGAATACGAACAGGCTTTCAAAAACAATTACAGCTGCCCTAAACGATCAAATGACCAAAGAAGCACATGCTTCTCAGATCTATTTATCATACGCCGCATGGGCAGATCACCAGGGCTTTGATGGTACGGCAAATTTTCTTTTCCGTCATGCCCAGGAAGAGCGCAACCACATGATGAAGGTATTAGAATATATCCTGAAAAGAGGAGCTGAAGTAAAGGTAGTTGCTATACCTGCACCACCTGCAAATCCGACAGATATGAAAGCCTGCTTTGAAAAAGTATTTGAGCATGAAGTAGAGAATACCAAGGCCATTTACAAAATTGTAAAAATGAGTTTGGATGAACAGGATTGGGCGACATGGAATTTTATGCAATGGTTTGTAAAAGAACAAATAGAAGAAGAAACACTTGCCATGAACCTGCTGGATAAATTGAAGATAACCGCCGGTGAAAATTTAAATATCAATGATTTGTACTCGTTGGATAGGGACCTTGCAGGCACGCCGGATGAAGCCAGATCGGCTCAGGATGTCACGGCTGAAAGGCCTTGAGCTTTAATCTTTGTTTATGATTATAGCTTTGGGTATATTTACAAAAAATACCCTCCCAATGATCGTAACAATTACTGAATTAAGGTGTAAAAACTATTGGAAATTACCTGGTTTGATACTCTTATCCATGAAAGTGGCAAGCCAGGCAAAAAAGACACAGGGGAATATTTCCACACTTATACGAGCGAAAGGGTTGAAGGCTAATACACTGACTACCTGGGAAACCCCTGAATCATTGAAATCATTCCGGAATTTTGGCCATCATAAACAAGCTATGAAGGCAATGAACCGTACGGCCTCTTCATTTCGCTCCAAAACATGGGAATCCGAAACAACAGTTGGTTGGGATGAAGCTTTGGCTAAACTCACCAAAGTGGAAATGAAGTTTACGTGATTTAGTCAAGGCCCTCAGGCTTTAGGTTCTTTTCTGGCTCCTTTTATATTATTATATATCTTTTCAAAAAGCAACTTCGCGTTAATGGGCTTGGATATATAATCATTCATTCCAAGATTTAAACATTTTTCAATTTCACCGGCCATAGCGTGGGCTGTCATTGCAATTATAGGGATAGGATTATGAAGCTCGTTACGAAGAACTGTTGTAGCCTCGTACCCATTCATTTCAGGCATTTCCATATCCATTAGTATCAGGTCATAGTAGCTGTTTTTAATTTTTTCAATTGCCTCTAAACCGTTTCCTGCCAAATCTACTTTTATATTGTACTGAGCAAACAGGCTTGTGATCAGTTTTGCATTTACAATACTGTCTTCCGCCAGCAAAATCTTGAATTCGCTTAGTTCAGACATATCAAATTCCTTTAACGTCGGAGCAATTATTGTATCAGGTTGAGTGTTTGATTTTTGGAAAGGCAGGGTAAATGAAAATTCAGTACCCATACCGGGTGTGCTTTTCACCATCATTTCACCGCCTTGTAAATCAACCATTTGTTTTGCAATGCTCAATCCAAGGCCCGTGCCACCATACTTATGACTGGTATTTAGTTCAGCCTGCTCAAACCGTTCAAAAATCCGGTCAAATTTATCATGTGATATACCTATCCCTGTGTCCTTTACGATGAATTGTATGACGCAGCTGTTTTCATTCTCGCTCAATAAATCAGCAAATACTTCAACAGAACCCTTTTCTGTAAATTTTATCGCATTGTTCACCAGGTTTATCAATATCTGGGTAAGTCGTTTGGCATCGCCAATCAAAATATCAGGAACCCCTGGATCACAAGTAAAAACCAGGGACAGGTTTTTAGCCCCCGCTTTCTGACCCAGCATTACCTTGATAGAATAGAACAGTTCTTTTACGCTTAAGGGAAACGATTCAAAGGTCATCATACGGGCCTCTATTTTCGATATATCGAGTATGTCATTAATAATATGCAGAAGGTTTTCGCCGGATGATTTTATGATATCTACATATTCTTTTTCCTTAGCTTCCAGTTGACTCTTTTGCAAGAGTTCTGTAAATCCGATAATGGCGTTCATGGGAGTCCTTATTTCATGGCTCATGTTTGCCAGAAAGTTTTCTTTAAGAACAGACGACTCTTCTGCCTTTTGTTTTGCAACTATAAGTTCATCTTCCGCTTTTTTTATTTCAGTCACATCTTCAAATACCGATATGGCATATTCTATTTTCCCTTGCGAGTCGGACACCGATGTCGCATTGATCCTCAGTGGGACACGTTTGCCATCCTTATGGATTTCCATATCTCCAGCAGTTAATGTTTCGCCTTTGAGTGCTCTGGCAATAGGTAGCTCAGTAACAGGATACATGTCATCAGTGCCTGCTTTGTAGGTCTGATAAACTTCCGGAATGTCATTTACGTCTTCAATTTCGGCAATCCCTTTGCCCAATATTTCTTTAGACTTGCGGTTGGCATAATAGGCGCTGCCATTGCTCCGGACTATTAAAATACCTAGTGGTAACACATCTAAAAACTTTTTGATCCTGGACTCGCTTTCTGTCACCTTTTGCTCCGAAGCAACGCGCTTGTTATAATCACTTAAAAAATAGAACAATCCCCCAAGGATAAACAAAATAGATAGCGCGATGCTGATGATAGTTGTAATAAAAACGAAACTGAATTGCTGATCTGCCTTTTTCAATCTTTCATCCAAAAGATTTTTTTCACGTTTTGTAAACCTGCTAATTGTTTCCCTATATCGTTGGTTTATTTTTTGCCCGCCGTTTGCAAGTATCATCTCCTTTGCCTTATCATATCCACCGCTGCGTTTTGACGAGATCAATTCATAACTGTAGTTCTTTTTAGCATTAATTAACGCATAAACAGAATCCAGTAAAATTTGCTGTTGTTTATTATCTTGTGTCAAATCTTTCAAATAAGAGAAGGCTCTTTCTACATTATTGACAGACTGGTTGTATTTAATAATAAAGCTGTCGTTCCCTGTTTGAGCATAACCCCGCGAAGCCGTTCCTAAATCTGTAAGGTAGGATAACAGAACCTGTCCTTGGGAAATAACCTCATAGGTATGTGCGACCCATTTAGTATCTTCTTTGTATCTGTTTGCATTCAACCATGAATAGAAACCTACTAATAAGAATATAATAGCACATAAACCGAACGTTAAGATAATACGTATCCTTCCCTTCATCATAAGGTAAATTTAAAAAATGATTTTCAAATGCAATTTATACCAAACGCTCCCCAGTGCCGGTATTCATGCATTTAAAGGCGTAAGTTACAACAAGATTTGATTCAGAAAGTTCTGGTTTGCAGAAATAATGGTCCAATAAACCAAATAATGAAATAAAATCAGGTCGTTTTCCCTTTTTGAAATCTCATTGAATAAATGACTAGACATATCCCAAGAAGGATAAAAGGAAGGCTTAAAATATGGCTCATATTTATCCCATACCTGGCCAATGGAGAATAGGTAAAACTAACTTGCGGCTCTTTAATAAATTCAATACAAAACCTTATAGTGAACAGGCAAATGAGTGAAATACCAAATATGGTACCGGGTACAAATGTTTTGCGGTTCCGTTTGAATAGTTTAAACATAAATATATATAAACCAAGGTATAACAAGCCTTCATATATCTGCGTAGGATGATGCGGCATTATTTCAGATAGTGGTTTGCCAATATTGATATGATCCTTCACAAACTTAAAACCCCAGGGTAAACTGGTTTGAACACCATAGATTTCTGAATTAAGAAGATTGCCCATCCGGATAAAAACACCTCCTATAATTACGACCAGGATTACCCTGTCCATAACCCATAAAAAAGATCTCACGGCACCCTTTCTTGTATAGATATACATGGCAATAAGAATTCCTACTGCTGCTCCGTATGAAGAGAGGCCACCTTCCCATATCTTGATTACATCCAATGGGCTATCGAGATAGCTCTTGACAATCGCCTCGTGTGAGTGAATAATAATGAAACCAAGCCTGGAGCCAATAAGGATACCCAGGACCAGATGCCAGGTTAAGCGATCTACTTCCTTTTGATTAAGTTTTTCTGTTTTATATAAGTTTTGCATGATCTTATATCCAACATAAAAGGCCACAGCATATAAAACGCCATACCATCTGATGGTAAGTTTCCCAATATCCAAAAAATCAGGATTTACATTCCAAACAATAAATGCGAAAGATGACATAGCAGTTGAATTTAGTCCCTTTGCAAAAATAAATAGTGAGTTTCAAATTAGGATCTGATCCCGGTTTTTTAACTTTTTGTTAAGGTTTTCCGGAAAAGCCGGGATACAATAGATTGAATAACATTATATCATTTATCTATTCCGGTAAATATATTTTCTACTATTTTCTTACAACTTCTCTTTCAAATATTTCCCTGTGTAAGATTCCGGCACGTTCACGATATCTTCCGGTACTCCCTGAAAAACGAGATAACCTCCGGCTTCGCCACTTTCCGGGCCAAGGTCTATAAGCCAGTCGGCGCATTTGATAACGTCCAGGTTATGTTCTATGACCAGAACTGTATGACCGTTGTCAACCAAGGCCTGAAAGGCCTCAAGCAACTTATGAATGTCGTAGAAATGTAATCCTGTGGTCGGCTCATCGAAGATGAACACAATATGTTCCTGGGAATAAGTTTTTGATAAAAATGAAGCAAGTTTAATACGTTGCGCTTCACCACCACTGAGATGGATACTCGGCTGACCGAGTGTGAGATAGCCTAATCCTACTTTCGCGAGGGGTTCAATAGCAGAAACAATTTCTTTGTTTTCAGAAAAGAATACAATGGCATCTGTTACAGTCATATCCAGCACATCCGCGATGTTTTTTCCTTTGTATTGAACTTCTAAGAGTTCAGCCTTATATCTTCTTCCGTGACAGTTTTCACACTCCATCTCTACATCGGCCATAAACTGCATCTCAATGGTCAGGTAGCCATCACCTTTACATACCTCACAGCGGCCGCCTTCTACATTAAACGAAAAATAGCCAGGGGTATAGCCGCGTTGACGTGCTAGGGGCTGTTTGGAAAATAATTCCCGCATCGGGTCAAATGCCTTTAAATATGTTACCGGGTTGGAACGGCTTGATTTGCCAATCGGATCCTGGTCTATGTATTCTATTCGCTTGATTGTTTTATAAGTTCCGCTCAATTTATGCAGGCTTAGCGAATCCTGTTTCTTCTCAACAGCCTCTCTTAATATAGGATATACAACCTCTTTTATTAATGTCGATTTTCCAGAACCGCTCACCCCGCTCACAACTGTCATTGAATTTAATGGAATCCTGACATCGAAGTTTTTGAGGTTGTTTTTATCAGCGCTTTTTATCTCAATATAGTTACTTGATTTTCTTCTTTTTGTCGGCACTGGCACTGATAATTCATTCCGCATGTATTTCGCTGTCAGCGTATCACCGCTCTTCATAAGTTCATCCAGGCTCCCCTGAAAAATAAGTTCTCCTCCTTCAGTTCCCGCAAATGGGCCAATATCAAGTATCTCATCTGCCTCTCTGATAATATCTTCATCATGTTCTACAACGATCACCGTATTGCCGAGCCTTTTTAATCTTTTCAATACAGTTATCAATCGTTCAGTGTCTCTGGAATGTAAACCGATACTTGGCTCGTCGAGGATATACATTGCACCGGTAAGATTGCTGCCAAGGGAAGTGACAATCTGGATTCTTTGTGACTCTCCGCCGGATAGTGAGGATGATTGCCGGTTGAGCGTGAGATAACCCAAACCGACATCGTTTAAAAACTCAAGCCTGTTATTGATCTCAATTAGTATCCTTTTTGAAATCTTTGCATCTGTTTCATTCAGTTTTAGATTCGTGGTCCATTGATATAGTTCATCAACAGGCATGATAACCAGATCCGTTATGGATTTGTCCTGTATTTTTACATATTTAACCTCTTTCCTCAACCTGGTTCCCTGGCATTCCATGCATTTTGTCCTGCCTTTGTAGCGGGCCAACATTACCCTATATTGGATTTTATAAGACTGGGTTTCTACATATTTGAAAAAATCATATATGCCCTGAATACCTTTTGTACCGTTCCAGAGGATGTCTTTTTCATTGGCGCTTAGCATATTGTAAGGGCGATGAATAGGGAAATCGATTTTTCTGGAATTTTTGATGAAATCAGAAAGCCATTCGCTCATTTTTTCGCCTTTCCAGCAAGCTACTGCTTCTTCATATACAGAAAGACTTTTGTCGGGTACTACCCGGTTTTCGTCAATACCAATTGTCAATCCGAAACCTTCGCAGGATTTGCAAGCTCCGAATGGGTTGTTAAAAGTGAATAGGTTCACAGAAGGTTCTTCGAACACGATGCCATCGAGTTCAAATTTGTCAGAATATTTTTCGCGTTTCCTGGACCCATCCGCAAAATGGATTTCCATGGTACATATCCCATGCCCTTCATAAAAAGCTGTTTGTACCGAGTCTGACATTCGCGAACGGTTTTCCTCATCTCCCGGATTTATGGTCAACCGATCAACCAGCAAATAGGATTCAACCAGGAGTTTATCTGTTTTTTTTACGGAAGCCTTGAGCTCTTCCAGTTCAGTTTCACCCGTTTCCATAAATGAAAGGATGTCTTCAACCTTTACAATTCCACCATTTACTTCCAGTCTGTTAAAGCCTTTTTGAAGGATGATATTCAATTCTTCTTTCCAGGTTCGTGTTTCGTTTTTGAAAAGTGGACTTAGAACCTGGACCTTAGCACCAGGCTCCATCGTTTCAATATGGGCAACCACTGAATCTACTGTATCACGTTTAACTTCTTTGCCGCTAACGGGAGAGATTGTTCTGCCGATACGTGCGTATAACAACTTAAGGTAATCATATATTTCTGTGGCTGTCCCAACTGTGGACCTTGGATTATTGGTGTTCACCTTTTGCTGGATGGCAACAGCAGGGGATAGGCCTTTGATATAGTCAACAGCTGGCTTGTTTATTTTGCCCATAAACTGGCGGATATAAGCGCTCAGGCTTTCTACATAACGGCGTTGACCTTCAGCGTACAAAGTATCAAAAGCGAGCGATGACTTGCCTGATCCTGAAATGCCGGTGATGACAATGAGCTTGTTTTGAGGCAGTGCGGCATCAAGATTTTTAAGGTTGTTCTGCCTTGCATTCTTGATTATGATGAAGTTACGAGGGTCTAAATTTTCTACCTGGATGGGGTTCATGAAAAATAATTAACAAAAAATTTGGAAATAATAAACCAATGCGGTATCTTAGCGGAAGTTTCTTTTACTAAAATAACACAAAGTTAAATAAAACAGCGAAGCCTATAGGTTAGAACATCTACATTAAGACGTACTAAAATTAAATTTTAACCTATGCGCAAGCCGATTATCAGCGATGAGGAACTCATAGCTCAATACCTTAATGGTAATGAGACGTGCTTGAAAATGCTTATCAACAGGCATAAATCAAAAATCTTTACTTCAATCTATCTTCTTGTCAAAGACCGTGCCTTAGCGGAAGATATTTTTCAGGATGCTTTTGTAAAGGTGATAAATACCTTACGAAAAGGTTCTTACCAGGAAGAAGGAAAATTTCTGCAATGGGTAATTCGTATCGCCAGGAACCTGGTGATAGACCATTTCAGAAAACTATCGAAATTGCCTACCATCTCTGACACTGAGGGAAATGATATATTCAGTTATATCAGTATCGCAGATGAGAACAGGGAAGATGAGATCATACGAGAACAAAGTCATGACCGCGTACGCCAGCTTATCCAACAGCTCCCCGAAGAGCAAAAAGAAGTGTTAATATTACGCCATTATGCCAACCTGTCATTCAAAGAAATTGCTGATTTGACAGGGGTAAGCATTAACACTGCATTAGGCCGCATGAGGTACGCGTTGACCAATATGCGCAAATTGATATTGAAGCACCAGATTTCGTTATAATCAAAGATTATTCAAAAAAACTCAGGTATCTGAGCGGATACCGGGCGATGGGATTTTATAGAGGAAAGAGTGGAAAGTTTTTTTGAAGGAAACCCCGGGTAATACCGGGGTTTTATTTTGTTTAAAGTCATTGACTTTTATAAGTCAACGACTTTCTTATTCTTCGCAAAGGAGAATATCTTATAGCTCCCCAACCCTTTTTTCTGCAGGAAATATTTAAGAGAAGTGGCCAGAACCCCAAGGCCGTATTTCACACTTCGTTTGAAATTAATAGATGAGGCCTCTTCAAAATATTTGGTGGGGCAGGTTACTTCTGCTATTTCAAACCCGGCATAGAAGATCTGGGCACTTATTTCATTGTCAAATACAAAATCATCTGAATCAAGATGGTAATCTATGGTTTCCAGTACTTTGCGGGAATACGCTCGGTAACCTGTATGATACTCAGATAGTTTCTGGTTCATTAACAGATTCTGAGACAGGGTGAGAAAACGGTTTGCAATATATTTATACATGGGCATACCTCCTTTTAAAGCACCCTTGCCAAGGATGCGCGATGCAAATACCACTGGATACAGACCGCTTGCGAGAAGATGAACCATTGTTGACAATAACAATGGTGTGTATTGGTAATCAGGATGTAGCATCACAATAATATCTCCGCCGAGTTCAAGGGCTTTGTCATAACAGCTTTTCTGGTTGCCGCCATATCCTTTATTGTTCTCGTGCCGGATAATATGCTTTATACCGAGCTCCTTACCTACTTCTATGGTCCTGTCCCTACTGGCATCATCTACCAGGATCACCTCATCTACAAGATCAAAGGGGATTTCGTGATAGGTCATGGGAAGTGTCAGTTCCGCGTTATAGGCCGGTAAAACGACCACTACCTTTTGTCCGTTTATCATGGCGCAAAGATAAGAAGGTTAGTGAGAAGTGGGAAGTAAGAAGTGAGAAGTAAGAGGTTAGAAGTAAAAAAGCCCCGTTGTTATGAAACAGCAGGGCTTTTAAAATCAGTTTTAAATATTTTTTTACCTTGATTCCAGCGCCATGGTCATTGCAGCCCCGCCATCAAAGGCATTCAAAGTAAATACACCATAACGGCCATCCCAGGTAAGGAATGCATAATTATCGTTTGGTGAAAATGGGTTTTGAACACGTGGCATGGCAGGTGTAGTTGCACCCTTATAAACAGCTTCCACTTGAGCATAGGTCTGGAAATTAGTATTGGTATTGCTTACAACCCATTTTGGGTCAAGTTTCCTGAACAACGTTATTCTTCTTTGGCTCAGGAGCCAGCCATTACTTATATTAAATATGTTTGAGTCGGCAAATGATTGACTGTAAGTACTATTTTCATAACCGGGTGAAAAAATCATATCCGTTTGTCCGGCGGTATGTGCACAACACATATCTACAAGGCGTCTGTCTGCAGTATCATTGTTCACATCTCCAGTGCTGTATATTATAGGCTTCGGATTACCTCCTGTATTCAGGAAGACATCATTTCCGCTTTGAGCCTGGTCATAAATTGTTACTTTCCAAAGGCTAAATACCGGGATACTGACCACTGTTATTTTTCGGGTTATAGAGTTGCTCTGGCCCTTGCCGTACACTGTATATGTAAGGTCCACGGTTGTACCGGTTGCGTTTGTGGGTAATTGATAATAATCATAAACGAGTGTATCCTTGGTATACGATACAGTACCGCCGTTTTTAAGGTTATTCGCAATGATCCTCACTTTGTGGCCTAAACCATCTGAACCTAAAATAGAGTCAACTTTTGCCGTAGTGGATGCGGTTGCTATAATTTTGACGGTTAAAGTGGCGCTGATTCCGACTGAAGTATCAACCGCTGGTTGATAAACAGCTAACGAAGGAGCGGAGGTATTTATATTACCACTGTTTGTATTACTGGGGGTGTTTGGTTTTGGTTTGCTACAGGAATAGGCAAGAATCAACGTTACCGATAAAGCACCTAAAGCCAACTTTTTCAAATTCTTAATCATATCTTTACTTTTATAATTTTACAAATTTCACTTCTGGCATAGTCAGAAACACAAATTTAAACATTCTTGCACAGAAAACAAAAAAAGGTATCAGGAATCAGGAATCAGGTTTGGAATTCGCCCTTGGCTCATCGCTCTTCGCTCCCCGCTCTTCGCTCTCTCTGTCCTTCGCTCTTTATTTTTGTACCAATACGTTAATGGTAAGCGCTCCATTGCCTGACGCATCGCCGCCACTTGCCTGTGCAATCTGTGCCAGCCCATATTTGCCTGTTTCTGTATAGAATGCAATAATTTGTCCCACTGCAAGCATATTTGCCCTTGTAGCTGGTGTAAAGCTTGCCCCGCCATTTATTGCTGTTGCAATATCAGCTGCTGAATGAATACTGCTAAAGTCTGTTATGGCTGTTGTATAAAAATTGGTGTTGTTTTTAAAAGTCCAGGTCTGAACACTATCCTCAGAAATTTTTCCGGTACCGGTTCCGAAAATTGCATCGGCAGGGGCAGCAAGGGTATAATTGTTGGTAGCATCATAGAAAAAGATCATATCAATCAGTGACTGGTTAGAAGCTATTGAAGCCGTTTTTTTGCTATAAACAGTTCCATTTTTTGAATCAAAAAAACTTCCCTTACCAGATATGTCGTTATAACTTGCAAGTAAAACGGTGGAATAACTATTGTAGTCAGGGATTACATTTATTATAGCTGAGGTGGTATCTGAATTTCCTTTACTATCGGCCACCGTGCAGGTAAGTTTAATTTTACCAGGTGTGCCTACAGGTACATGGTATTTTATTTTGACCCTTTCAGTTAAATTGGTCAAAGTAATTATGCTGCCGACCTGGGTGGCGGCCCCTCCATTAATGGATTGGGTAAAAGTAGCTGTAGAAAGTGTATTGCTACTGGAAGTAACAACAGTGAAATTGATAGAATCGCCATAAATGGCCGAAGTATCATGTGGCGATATGCTCGCAGCCACTGTTGGATTGTTCACTGTCGGGTTATTATTGGGTTTGGCACACCCGGTCCAGGTGATTACCACAACTACCAATGCATAGAATAATGTCCTTTTTTTCATGATATGGCTTTTAAAATAGTGATACTTAATCTCGAAAAGAATTATTCATGGATAAGTAAAATTACTAAAACTGATCCAGATTCCGATTTTAAACAAATATAAAATTCTTTGACTTAATACCAAAAAAAAGCCCGCGTTATTAAAATATAAGGCGGGCTTTTTATAAAATCGGGCGTCTATTTTTGTACGACAACCTGTATATGCATCTCGCCTTGTCCTGATGTGTTGCCACCGGTTTCATCCACCACCTTGCAAAGGCCGTATTTATTGGCGGCGGTTTGGAATGCAAAGATATCACCCTGGGACAGCATATTTGCCTTAGTATCACTTGAGCCACTTGCATTATTATATGCGTTGGCAATATCCGCGGCTTTGGTGATTGAAGTGAAATCTGTGAGGTTTGTGAATTTGAAATTTGTAATGTTCTTAGTAGTCCAGTTTTGTATTCCAAGTGATGAAATCTGGTTTGAATTTGTTCCGAAGCTCCCGTCGCTTGGTGCGGCAAGCGTATATTGATTGGTAGATCCGTAAAAGAAGACCATATCAACCGCGCTCTGGTTTGAATTTGCTGTATTTACAGTATAAACTGTGTTGGTTGAAGATCCGTAAAAACTGCCGGCAGTTGCATCTGCATAGCTGCCAAGTAAAACTGCAGAATAGGCATTAAAATCGGATGCTGCACCAACGGTAATGGTAGTGGTGGCAGTTTGGGTATTGCTTGCATCATCAACCGTAAAAGTAAGAACAATCTGCGTTCCTGAAGTTACAGAAGGCACATGGTAAGTATAGTTAAACTGGTAAGATTTGCCACTTAGTGTGTAGCTTTCAAGTTGTGAGGATGATCCGCTGCCAATAACTTCGGAAATTACCACATCTTTCAAGGTGTTCTGATCCGTAATAGTGCAACTTATAGAAACACTATCACCTGCGCTTAAGGTTGCTATTGTTGGATTTAAAGTGACAGCAATAGAACTGCCGCCTGGGGGAGTATCAGTTGGTTTCGTACATGAAGCCAATACCGTTGCCGAAGCTATCAGCAAATAGAATAATCTAACCTTTCTCATAAATGATCTTTTAATATTGTTTTTAAGTGTTTTGAATACGTATTAAGTCCCCTGAAATGAAATTTGGCTGCCAGTCATTTCAAAAACAAACCCCACAGGTTTTGAAATCTGTGGGGTTCTGTCTATAAAAATTGTTTTGTTATTTGATGGCGTTCTGGAATTCTACTTTGTTCCAGTACTTCTTAAACTCAAGGTCTGTTTTCGCCTGATCCCTGTAGCTGGCATCTCCTTTGACCGCAAGTGTAAGACTTGTGGTCATTAAATCCACATCGCCTTTACGTGCAGCTACAATAGCTCTCAGATAATATACCTGAGGTGTTTTGTCAGTAATGCAATCAATCTTTGAAAGTGCATTATCGTAGTCGTTCTTCATGGTATATGCAAGAGCAACGTTATAATCACACTGTTTTGAATCGAAACTGGCCACCGCATTGTCATAATCACCATATTTGATATAAAGGATACCAAGGTTATTACTTTCTTTCATGTTTTTGGCAGCAGCTTCACCATACAGGGCTTTGGCATCATCATATTTATGTAATTCGCGGTCCGCAACGCCCAAATTGCTGGCGATGGTATCGTTATTCGGCCATGTTTTGTGTGCCATGGTGAGGAAACTATCAGCATCTTTGTAATTCCCTTCTTTTAAAAGGATTGCTGCATAGTTGTTTTCGCCTGCCCAATCGTCAGGATATTTGGTCATAAGATATTTATAGGCTTTTTCTTTAGATGCATTGTCAGTTGCACTATTTGCATACTCAATTACTTCTTTTTTAGTCAAACCGTCAAATGAAGTTGATGCAATAGAACGAATTTCAGTAATCTCCCTGTTTGGGAAAACACCTTCAAGATAAACTTCAGTTCTTCTCAATCTTGGGAGATAGTTATCTTTAAGGTCATCCCATGATGGAAGTTTTTTGAGTGCAGCATTTTTCTCGTCGAAACTCATATTGTTGTTTACTATGGCCAAAACATCATCCTTTCCATTCATATTGGAAGCTGACATAATTCTTTTTAAACCCACCCAGTCATCACCGTTTTCATCAGGTTTTTTAAAGATATCTTCATCCTTTACAATACTAACGTGTTCTTTTTCGAGGATTTCTTTTACCTCTTTATAGCCACTTTCAGCCCTTTCATGAGTAAGTTCAAGATTCCTTTTTAGTTCTCCATCAGGCGAAGCATAAGAATGCAGTGTAATATTGGTGATCCTGAACTTAGGGTTGGAAACGATAGAATCAAGGAGCCTGGCAGCAGGGCCTATAAAAACAGAATCCCTAAGGAATCCTTCATTAATAACATAATAAAAGATAACCCTGCGAGCACCTCCTACTGGGGTGGTATTGTCATAATAATATAAGTCATCTGTTGGGGCAACCGTAAGGGCTGTTGTGATCGTACCAAACAAAGAATCTTTCTTGCTACCGGAAACACACTGATCTAACTCTTCGTATTTGGATACAAATTTTATAGTATAATCGAGTGTTAACATGGATTTCTTCATATCAGGAGTGTATTCCACGCGCTGATAATAAGAAAAACCACCACCTTGCTTGTAGCTGATTTTGGTAGCGCCTGCAACTCCCGTCACTTTTTCACCTACAAGGTATTTAGGTGGAAGCGGTTTTTCCTGTGTTCCATAGCGCAAAATTGGTTGGAACTTAACTGAAGCATTTTTGGCAAAGGTTCTAGGCGGAAACTTGCCCGTAATCTTAACCGTAATACTATCGCCCTTTACTTCGAGGACTTCAGGTTCGGCCTTGAATTTTACCTTCTCCAGGGCAGCGGACATCTTTTTTGGGCTGTTACAGGATGTCATAATAACGCCAGCAAACAAGCCAAATAGAGCCAATTTAGAAAGGTTTAGTCTGGTAGTATTCATAGAATATTGGTTTTTTTTATACATTTGAAGTGAATTGTTTCTGGTACAGTTCATATATTCATTGGCAAAACTAAATAAATTTTAAATACAAGCTATTGCTTCATAATAATTTTATATTTCTCATCAAGGTTCAGGGCAAAAACAAAATCCCTGATTACGTGCAACTTAGGGACGAAGATTACAAGCTCATGGCCTATTTCAGGGCCGATAGACCTGAAAAAACTCTTGCAAAATGTGGCTTTGAAGATCATATCTCCCGTTTTATCGAAATTATTAACAAAATGCCCTTTGGCAGAATGACTAAAATTTCACTTTTATGAGCGAATATCTGGTTCATTTGGTAGGAGTACAATTATACCACCGAAAAAGTTTAACGCTCTCAGATATTAACCTGAGTATTTCCCCGGGGGAATTTGTTTACCTGATTGGAAAAACGGGGAGCGGAAAAACGACCTTGCTAAGATCTTTATATGGTGATATTTCTGTTACAGAGGGAGATATAACTGTGGCTGGATTCGATCTTAGGAAAATAAGCACCCGGAAAATTCCATATTTAAGAAGGAAACTTGGCATTATTTTCCAGGATTTTCAATTGCTTACTGACCGCAGTGTAAAAGATAATCTTGTGTTTGTAATGAAAGCCACAGGTTGGAAAAGCAAGCAGCTTATTGACCGGCGTATTGAAGAGGTGCTCAATATGGTGTCACTTGAAGGGAAAGCTTATAAAATGCCACATGAACTCTCTGGTGGTGAGCAGCAAAAGGTAGTCATAGCAAGGGCATTGATAAATGATCCGCTTGTTATTATTGCTGATGAACCTACCGGGAACCTAGATCCTGATATTTCTGATGAAATTATCAATTTGCTGCATACCATCAAAAAAGATGGCGTCGCCGTTATCATGGCCACACATGATTACCGGATTATTGAGAAATTTCCTTCAAGGATTATTAAAGTTGAGGACAATAAAGTGGCGGAGTTTAACTGATATCCTCAGTTTTGATGTTGAAACATCATTAATACCTATCTGACCGCATGTAATGGTTCAATGATTTCATTTGTTGGCATTTTAATCTGCCTGGCGAAATTTGCTGCATTTCTCTCGTTGTTAAAATGAACATTCAGGTAGGATTTTCTGGATTCAATTTCTTCTTCAGTAAAAGGAATATCTTTTAATTTTAGAAGTGTTTCCCTCGTGTTCTTTGGGGTGCGCGCAATATGACACATAGGTTCAAGGCCTGTATGGTGTACCATTGCATCATTTACAATACAATGCCTCCCCTGGAAAAGTACATTTATTAACTTCAGTTTCATACCTGTATTCTGAAACGTCGGCAGTATATTGATATGGGCTTCCGATATCAGGTTTGATATCTCCCCGGTTCCAGCTTTAGGCAGAAGATTAATATTGGGGCATTCTTCTACGGCTTTCCTCAATTCTTTTGATGGATTCATCCCCGCAATGATCAGGGGATAATCAAAATCCTTAAATACTTCCTTTGTAAGATAGAGAGCGGCTTCATTGTTTTCTCCAATACCAAGATTGCCATGGTATAATGCAAATTCACCCTTGCCAGGGGTAGAAGTCACACTATTGTTGGCATGAAATGCCGGCAAATAAATGACATCATCAAACTTCATTTTTAAGCTTTGATAATCGTCAGGAGAAATGGCAGCAATATATTCTGCACATTCCAAAACCTTTTCAAAAGACTTCAAACGAGAGGCTTCCGAATAAAAAAAATATTTCTTAAAAATATTCCGTTCAATACGGGCGAGGCTACGGTAATATATGTGCTCAATATTGTGCATCCGCACTATTTTCATCCTGTTTTTAAGGGCAGGATGCTCCAGGTAATGGCAGCAATGCAAGCCTTCAAAAATAATCGGATAATCGTCTTTCAGAAGGTTTTGCAAAATTTCAGGCGTATTGCGTGTAGCAACAATATAAGGCTGGCGGGTGAAGTAGGGGTCTTTAAAAATCTTACGTTTATAATAATATACTTTAAAACATAATTTTTCGAGTTCAGGGCTGGCTGGTCGTCCGTATTGATAACAATGCAAGTGAACCCTGATACCCAGGGCTGCGATCGCCTTTAATTTATAATAGACATCTATGACCCCTCCATAGTCAGCGGGGAAAGGAACGTTAAACGAAATGATGTGAATATCTTTACCGGATGTCATTGTATATGTCTATCAGTTTTTTTTCTTCAGTCTCCCAATTGAATATTTCCCTTGCGATCCGGCAACTCTCCCGAATCTGTTCATAATATTTCGGATCATTCAAAACTTTGTCCACAGATAATACGATTTCAGCGACCGAAAGGTTAGTCATAATTCCAACATGATATGTATTATTAATAGCTTCATACTCTGGAAAAGGGTTTGATAATCCTGGCACACAAGCATGTACGTAGTCAAAAAATTTATTGCTGAGGGAATAGTAATAGCTCTTGCCAAGGTTCTCAAGCAAGTTGTAGCCCAAAAAGTCTTTTGGGGTTACAACTTCCAGTTCTTCGGGGCTTAACATCCCCAAAAAAATAACCTTATCCTGTAGGCCTGAATCCTTGACCAGCTTTCTCAGATATGTGCTCAAATCCCCTTCCCCCGCTAATAAAAGGCGTAAAGGTAATTGTTTCATACTTTCAATCAAAATTTCCAATCCTCTGCCTTTGTTGAGTGCGCCCTGGTATAATATAAATTTATCATCATCCTGTTTTTGTTCCACATTAATCTGCCTCAAAGGCGGCGCATTCATGATGACAAGAAACCTTTTATGATATATTTGTTCATACAGTTCAGCCAATGATGTGCTAACTGTGTAGCAAACATCCATTTTAGGCACAAAGGTTTTTTCTACCCATTTCCAGATATTCTGAACGACCGGCCGTTCCATGACTTCCGGTACTTCGGTGAAATACTCGTGTGCATCATACACCAGTCTTTTGCCTCTTATTTTACCGACTATGGCGCACGGCGCAATCGTATCCAGGTCTATTGCACAAATAATATCTGTTTTTTTAAACATCAGGTACAAAAACAGCCTCATGTTATATTCAATATAAAACAGCTTGCCTTTGGTGAAGAAGCAAGTCAATCTTGTTTGCTCAAAGCTTTTAGAAAGATTTGGCTTTGATTTTTTTAACTTTCTGCCGACCAATGTAACAGAATACCCTGCATTCTGGAGGCTGCCGCATATCCTGTGCATCCTCCGATCGTTGTTCAGATCGTTTGTTACTGCGAAAACAATCTCTTTCATGAGTTCAATTCCAGGTATTTATTGTTCGTCAACCGGATAACTTTCCGGTCAATCATCCAGCGTACGGTTTCTATAATACGTTTTTCATCTATCTCCGAGTGGGATGCTATGAGTTCCTCAACAGCCCTGCTCCCTGATTTCAGCTCTTTTTCTATCAGGATGTGGATGTTTTTCATGTATTCTTCAGAGGCAATGTTTTCTTGCTTTGTGATGCAGTAATCGCAATGCCCGCAGTCATTTTCTTTGTCTTCACCAAAATAAGTAAGGAGTATTTTGCCGCGACACCTGTCTTTTGCAGTGACATAATTCAATATACTTTTTCGTTTTTCTTTGTCTGCTTTTCTGCGGTCTTCCAGTAGCGCCATTCCAAATGAAAGGTTGCTTGCAGGCAACCTGGGCATTAAAAAGGTTAGTTGTGGGGACGCATTAAGCGGCAGATAGTCAATCATTTTAAATTTATGAAGCTGTTGCAGGCTGTCTATTACTTTTTTGCCGGGAATGTTTAAGCGTTTTGCCAGTTCATTTTCATTTATGGATACGTAATCTTCAAAACATCCCCCATAAGAACGCAATATCGTTTTTATAAGCGGTTCATAGCCAGGGTGGTTTAGCTGGAATTCATAAATAGTATTATAGTCAACCAGTATCATCAGCCTTGATGGCATGAAAACAGATTCTGATAAACTTATATACCCGGCATTTTCAATTTCTTTTAATGCCTTGTATGCCTGGGCCAACGCAAATTGATACCGCCTCGAAAATTCGGTCATATCAAAATCAAAACTTTGGCCCGCACCGCTTTCTTCGGGTAATGACAGGAAATTGCCAAGTGCCTGATAGACTTTTTTCAGGAAAGCAAGGGTAGGGTAGTTATCCGTATTGGATTCAATTTCCTCTATATCATGACTGTTGACAAATGCTACCGCAAATGACCTGTTATCATCCCTGCCGGCCCTGCCTGTTTCCTGGTAATAGGCTTCGAGGGTTGGCGGCATGTCATGATGAACCACAAGCCGGACATCAGGTTTGTCAATTCCCATCCCGAAGGCATTGGTGCATACAATGACCCTTAAATCACCCTTTATCCATTGTTCCTGCTTTTTACTGCGCTCCTCGTATGTAAGCCCAGCATGATAATAATCCGCTGAAATACCATTGACCCGAAGGCTGTCAGACAATTCTTTACAGGTTCTCCGGTATCCGCAATAAACAATAGCGCTACCCGGTACCATTTCAAGCAACCTGGCCAATCTTCCCGGCTTGTTTTCCTCGTTCATCACGCTGTAAACGATGTTTTTGCGTTCAAAGCTTTGTTTGAAAACATTGCTGGTTTTGCCAAATAACAGCTTCTCACAAATATCCTTTTCAACCCGAGGTGTCGCCGTGGCACTCAGCGCAAGTACAGGAACATTCGGATAGAATTTCCGTATCTCGGCTATTTTCAGATAGGGCGGCCTGAAATCATAGCCCCATTGGGAAATGCAATGTGCCTCATCAACGGCGATAAGGTTTACATTGAGTTTTGCAGCCCTTTGTATAAATATTTCAGTTTCAAGTCGTTCCGGGGAAACATATAAGAATTTATAATCACCGTAAGCGGCATTATCCAGCGCAATGTCAATTTCGCGGGAATTCATGCCCGAATAGATATAAATTGCCTTGATGCCTTTATCTTTCAAAGCATCCACCTGGTCTTTCATCAAGGCTATCAATGGCGATATCACCAGGCAGATACCGTCTTTGGCAAGGGCCGGTACCTGGAAACAAACGGATTTGCCACCACCTGTTGGTAGCAACGCAAGGGTATCTTTCCCCTCCATCACGGAGTTGATGATCTCTTCCTGAAAAGGCCTGAAAGAATCGAAGCCCCACCATGTTTTTAGTATTTGATTTAAAGAGGAAATGATCAATGATCAGTTATCAATTATCAATGGTCAATTTTGCAGAGTATTGCGTCAGCCAATTTGCACATTTGCATATCGGCACATTTGCACATTGTTTTAAGCGGCAGCTTCCTCCGTCTGCTGGCTTTTCTGGAACATCGCCCTCGCTTCATTGATAATGGCAGCTATGATCTGTACGATATCCCAGATCTCATGTACCAGTCCTTCTACCTGGTCAAGAACTTCACGTATTTTCTGGATGGTTTCATCAATGATCTGGATGATCTTTGAATCCACGTATTCCTTAAATTCAGGGGCGATGTTATCGGTATTCGTTTCCATAGGTCAAATTTAGTAATATAACGTTGGACGTTGCAAAGATAGGAAAAAACAGGAGTCAGGTATCAGGGGTCAGGGGTCAGGAGAAACAAACGGGCAAACCTGACTCCTTACTCAAACATCGTTATCGTCCCTTTGAAATAGCTTTGTTTGCCGTTGTAGTCTGTCACGGTGATAAGGTAGATATAAACCCCTTGCTGAACGAATTGTCCTCCAGAGGTGCCATCCCAGCCCTTCCCCTCAGTGTCTCCCGCAGGGGACACTGAGGTCTTATTCGCATGGGACTCTGAGGTCTCATACACGAGTTCTCCCCAGCGGTTATATATCCGCATGGAATAATCCTTGATATGCAAACCAACAGGGCCAAATTTATCATTCACCCCATCCTGGTTGTAAGGCGTAAATGTATTCGGAATAAATACTGTCGCATCCTGGTGGACACATTCTACTGTGGATCGTGAAAGCTGGTTGCACTGGCCCGGGTTTTCAATGGCCTGTACCTGGTAGCAGAAATCTATGGTACTGTCGCCCAATTTGCTGTCGGTGAAGGCTCCCCTCTCCTCAAGGAGAGGGGCCGGGGGTGAGGTAGTCCCAATCAATTGCCAACCCGTACTGTCCTCATTTTTATAGACATTATAGCTTTGCACACCGTCATACCAATCGCGGTAACTGTTCCATGAAAGGTCGTTATAACCGGGTTGGTTTTTTGCATTTAGAATAATGATACAACCCTGGTTACTGGCATCACTCTGGTTGCCGCAATGGTCTCTGGCGAAGATGTAGTAGCAGTCACCTTCATCAGCCAAGCCCCTGACCCCTAAAGGTTGATTTGACTTTTTCCGGGATTTCCGGAAATGGAAGGGAGATAGGCCAGTTTGATGTTTATGTCCTCTTTGCCCACAGTTATCTTGTCTGTTATGATTTCAACGATGGATCGTTTTTCTTCGAATGGAATGAGAGGCCATTGGTGGTATAGGTCTTTTGCACCTTGTAATACTGTTTCAGATGAGAGATATTGAATCTTAATGAAGTCAACGGAGGCTTGAAGTTCGGGTAACTGTGCATCCAATTGTTGCATTCTTTCCTCAAGTGGCTTGTGATGAAGAATGAAGTTTTCTTTAGTCATTTCACCATTGAGCCTCATATTTACCAAGTCTGACATTCTCTTTCTGTTTTTGACAGCTTCTTCCGTTAGCACACCAAGCAACTGTTCCTTTTCCTTTATATCCTTGTCTTGATTCTTTTCATATGTAGTCAGATCAGTATCAGTGAGCAGAAATGTTTTCAATTGTGAATGGTAAATCTCGTCAATATCATTTGCCGGAATCCCGATCTTGCAAGCCTTGCATTTATACGTTCCTCCATGATAGACATACATTTTAGTGCCACAGGAGCAGTGGACAAATCCCCCAAGCAAATAGACTGACCGTGGCCCTGGTTTATGCAGTTTCTCCTTCTGTTCATCCATAATCCTGTTGCATTCGTTCCAGAGCTCTTCATCAATAATGGCCGGAGATTGCACATACATCCATTCGTTTTCAGGTTTGAAAGTCCGTTTGCCATCTGGTGTATGGTTATTGTAGTTGACCCTGCGAATGCCCTTAGCTGTGGAATCCCGGAGTATAACGGTTACTGTTGAATCAGTGAATGGCACTCCTTTTCGTGTACGATATCCCATTTGGGTCAGTTCATCCGCAACAGTCTTTTTACGCTTGTATTTCAAAAAAAGCTCATATACCAATTTTCTAACGGGCGCTTCTTTTTCATCTATAACCAGCGTCTTATCATCATACTTATATCCATAGGGAGCAAGACCGCCAAGCGACTTTCCCATTTTGGCTCTGATAGGGATTGATGCAGTAATTCGGGATACTATTTCTTCACGCTCCCATTGAGCCATTGCAGCTATCATGGTATAGAAGAGACGTCCAGCAGGGGTACTGGTATCTATGGATTCATGCAAAGAAATCAAATCTGCATTCTCCTTATTAAATATCTCTGCGAATTCAAGTAGTTCTTTAGTATTTCTGGCAAGCCTGGCTAACTTTGAAAATATGAGGCCGGTAATGTGACCCTCCCTAATATCTTTAAGCATTCGTTTTGCTTCGGGATGCTCCATTACAGCCTTACCGGAGACAGCTTCAAGATGATACACCTCTCTTACATCCCACACTTTGGATTCGGCATAAAGCCGTGCCCTCCTCTCATGGTGTTCCGGTGATTCTCCTTTTGCCTGATCTTCAGTGCTGACACGAATCCAGATGCCAACGGGTTTTTTAGGTTCCATTTTATCTATTTTAATGAAGGTTTGACTTGATTCTGCACCGTAAAGATACAAAGAAAAAGGAATCAAAAGTTCCTGAAAATGAAAAAAATACTACCTTTCACCTTTTACAAGTACAACTATGAAAGTATATATTTTTCGCTGTGGTACTACATTACTCTGGTGCGTAACGGAGGATAGCAGGGGTGCCAACCTCCCGTACGAAAAGTGTACGGACTGGAAATATTTTGGCCGAATTGAAGTTGACCCAAATGGGATATTGCATGATGATCTTGATGGAATCATTGCAGAAATAGAAGAAAATGGATTTTGGATCGGAGGAGGTTCTAAAAATCAATTTTCGGAATGGGCTGAGAAGAACTAATCAAATTTTAGATATTTTGCAGACAGTAGCAAAACATCATTTTAGCGAGGAAGTACTGCAACTGTGAACCTAACAATATCATACTTAGGATTAGAAAAAAGTAAGACAAATCATAATAATCTGAGGCACTAGAAAAGTTTTTAGTGTTTTGGTATCTACTTTGCAAAGTGTACTGAAAAACAATGGGAAAGCAGCTACGAGAATATCAGTTAAATGGTATCAAACAAATATTTGAGCATTGGAAAACTGGTAAGCAAAGTATTCTATTTCAAATGCCTACTGGAACTGGGAAAACAGTTTTATTTTCTTCCATTGTCAAAATGGGAAGTGAAAGGAGTAGGAAAATTCTTATAGTTGTTCATCGTATTGAACTTGTAAAACAAATCACTACTCATCTTGAAGATGAAGGCATAATGGTGGGTAGAATTGTTTCAGGTCGAAAAAATGATTACAGCTATGAAATTCAAGTAGCCAGTATTCAAACTCTTTTTCGAAGGCCAGCCCCCGAAGCTGATTTAATAATAATTGATGAATGCCACCACGCAAAAGCAGAAACGTACAGAAATCTTTGGGTTATTTACCCAAATGCCAAATTTTTAGGCGTCACTGCAACCCCGATTAGACTCAATGGCGAGGGATTCGATGATCTATTTGATGTGCTCATTGAATCCCCATCAATTCAGCATTTTATCGATAAAGGTTATTTAGTGCCAGTAAACTATTTTGTGGGAGCAAATCCCGACCTGTCGGGTGTGAAGAAGCAAAAGGGAGATTATATTACAAAAATGCTTTCTGAAGTTATGATGGAAGGTTCAATAATGTCAGATTTGATTGAAAGTTATCAAGACAAGTGCAATGGAAAGTCTGCTATTGTTTTTGCAGTTGATGTCGAACATAGTAAGGAAATTGTAGAGAGGTATAAAAAGGTTGGTATAGAAGCTTCCCATATTGATTCTAAAACACCACTTGACCAAAGAGAACAAATTTTGTCTGACTTTAAAGAAGGCATCATAAAGGTGGTAAGCAACGTGGAGATCATTACAGAAGGATTTGATTTTCCGGAATGTGAAGTTGTGCAGCTTGCGCGTCCAACAAAATCACTGGTTTTATATCTTCAAATGGTTGGACGAGTTATGAGACCTGCAAAAAACAAAAAAGAAGGCATTATTCTTGATAACGCAGGATTGTGGAGAGAACACCGATTGGCAACCGCGGACCGCATTTGGAGTTTAACAGGAACAAAAAAACACAAAAAAGGAAGCTACAGTACCGAGGAAGTACTTGGGTTAGATGAGGAAGGTGTGGTACGCAGGGTTAACCGCAATAGGCCGATAGAATTAAAAAACCTCAAACTAATACCTTTGTCCCAGGAAATGGAGCGACTTATTGAGTTTGAATCAATACTATCTCGCTCGAGAAAATATGAACAAAACCTCCTACGGGTTTACTTTATTTACAAAGAGAAACTAATAGAGAAAAACGTTCAAATATCGCAAACGGAATTCCAATATATTAAAAAACAGCTTAATCGCTTTAACAAAACTATGCCAAGTGAACATCAATTTAAACCCGGATTTTGGTACAACGAAGAAAAGCAAGTATTTGATTATGATGCGCTCTATAGAATATTGAAAGCCACGGGACGTGAAAACCCACCAACGCCTTACAATATAAACCCTTATGCAGACAATACACGCGACACAACCGCTGCCACAACCACCGCATATACCCAATATTACCAATATGACCAGATGGGTAATATTCAAAAATTCAATCATTTATCTACGGTTAGTGGGGCGAGTTTTAATAGGGTTTTTACTTATGGCAGCATTAGTACGAATAATATTCTGACCAATGTAAATGTTTGGAGCACAGATTATGGGCTGAGTTATGATTCCTGTGGCAACCAAACTCTCCAAAATATGGATTCCAATATGCTATGGGACTATGGAGATCGCATGTATAGCTTTTACGTACAAGCAGGTACAAGCGAACCTACCCAGTATGCACAGTACCAATACGATGCTTCTGGTCAGCGTGTAATGAAAGTTGTTCGTACCGCCGGCGGAGGCTATAGTACGCGAATTTATATAGGTTCTATATTTGAAGAATACTATGAATATAACAGCGGGGGCACATTCCAGGGATACCAGGATGAAATTATGATCATGGATAACCAAAGCAAAGTAGCATCTAAGTTAATTGGTACAACCTACTCCGGGGATATTATGGGGATAAAATATCTGTATCCGGATAATTTAGGCAGTAGCAATGTGCAGTGTGATGGAAGCGGAAGTCTAATTAATCGAGAAGAATACTACCCTTTTGGTGAGACATCTTTTGGAAGTTACGGAAAGAAGCGTTATCGTTTCTCTGCGCGCGAGCGGGATGAAGAAAGTGGATTATATTATTATGGTTCAAGGTATTATATGCCATGGACTTGTCGTTTTGTGAGTGTAGATCCGATGGCTGAGAAATACAGCTCATGGTCTTCTTATTTGTACGCAGCTAATAATCCAATTTGTCTAAACGATTTTGGAGGCAAAGGACCTGATGAAGGAGATGATGGTGGAGGCACACCAGATTTAGGGAGCAATACTGACATCGATAGCTTCGACATAAATGATTACCAGGCTCCTGACGATAGTAACAATCTGGATCAATATCAAAGTATTGATGGTTCTTTTCTTGATTTGCCGTCAGGGACAGATGTTAGTAAAGTACTGCCTGGTAATGAAAATAATTATCAGTTTACCGACAAAACTGCCGCTCCACCGTTAAAAGTCGGCGATGTAACAGGGTTCACTATACACCAGGCTAATGGCCCAGATATATCATATAGCGCGTGGTTTAAGCAAGAAAATGGGCAGTCGCAATTTGCTGGCTATTATACTCAAGATGCTAATGGGCAAAGTTCAAAATATGCACCAACCATGCAGCCAATTGATCTGACCCCATATAATCCTACTGATTCTGAATTTACAGATATACAAGGCAACCTACAACCCGTTCCGGTTGGTAATGGCAATGATGCTGATGATCAATTAGAAAGCGTATCGGATTTACATACGAAGTTTGAAATCGGTACCGGCGGTTTGGAAAATGCTCTCGAAGCTGGGGGCGAGACTGGGAAGGATGCTGCAGAAGGCTTCGAAGCAACTGCTGAAGCTTTGGAAACGACTGGGAAAGCACTGGGAATTGGCGGGGTCATAACTGGAGGTATTTTATCTATAATGCAATTGTATAAAGGAATAACTACTCACGATCATGTCCAGACGGCATTAGGAACTACTTCAGCAATTATGACAGGCATAGCGATATTCGCTTTGGTTGCGGGAGCCTCAACAGTCATCGGAGCAGTTGCACTTGGTCTTACAATAGCGGTTGGTGCATTGGAAATCTCAGGCAAACTCAAGGAAACATATCAGCATTGGTTTGGGGGAAATAAAGTTAATAATCAAATAGTTAGGTAATCATGGATTTAATTTATTATATCGTTTTTTTGAACATAAGAAAATATAAATCAAAGATTTGGAGTAGTAACATGGACCGATATTTCTCGGCCTGCTTGACTGTGGCTTTATTTATTCCGTATGTAGCCTTCGGTCTTTTGGTTCTAGTAGCATTGAATATGAAATTCTTTCATATCAGTGATAGTATTGTCCATCCTATTTATATCGTTCTTTTTAGTTTGTGGATGGTTCTTAGCCTAATAAGATATATTTCCGAGAAAAGGATTGAGAAAGTTTTTAATCAGTTTAGTCATAATCAAAAGTATGAATCCGGAATTGCTGGTTTTTTTTTGATACTGTTTTTTATTGTCGGGCTTGGGTTAATAATTGGATTGTCAATAGTGAACGATATAATCAACCCAGTATGACCAAATGGGCAATATCCAAAAATTGAACCATCTATCCCGGCTCTTCCGGATATGTTCAACCAAACCGGAACGCTCTTCGGGATTTGCAATCCCGAAGTATTGAGCATAAGGATCTGTGATCCGCCATAAAACAATACCTTTTTCCCCCTACCATTTCATTTATCCAAACAAAATGACATCAAGCAGTCCAACTTCACCTGCATAGTTTGCGGCAGAACTGAAAAGATAGTCTTCTG
>JABDEJ010000019.1 GCA_013287095.1 Bacteroidota bacterium
ATGGTGATGCTAAAATTGTTCAATCAAAAATTCATGAATGGGAGCAGATTTTAGAAGGAAAGAATGAATCAATTGACAATTTAATATTGCAAAGAGATAAGTTGTATGCGCATACAGATAGAGACAGCAAATTAATAATCAACAAAATAACTATTGGAAGCACCAAAGAACTTATCGTGGTAACACAAAATATTCTAAAAGAAGTATATTTAACCGTATTTCAATCATCCTTTCAAATCGAAGATCCAATTGGAGCACCTATTGAGGATTTGGTGTTAATGTTAGATACGTTAACTTCAGAAAGGAAAAGAAGAATGGAACCACTTAGGCAATCGTTAGAATTCTATACTACTGAAAACAAAAAAACTAAAATCTGAAACGTATGCACCCAGGAGAAAAGGAATTTGTTGATGGCAATCAAAAAGCAGAACGTGGGGATTATGCAGGAGCCATTTTGGAATATAGTAAATCTATAGCTATTTTGCCACTTATTCCCGTTGTTTATAAGAATCGTGGTAATGCTAAATATATGTTGAAAGACTTCGCTGGAGCGTTATCAGATTTTTATACGTTTAAGAAACTTGACCCGAATGATTCCGAGGCATATTACTCTTGTGCTTTAGCAAAATATAAATTAAACAAGTGGGATGAGGCAATTGAAGAATATAATAAGGCTGTAGGGCTTAATCCAAGATACGCGGATGTGTATAATAATAGAGGCAAGGCCAAACTGAAATTAAAAGACGACCAGGGAGCGATTTCAGATTTTGATATGGCCTTAAGCATCAACCCAAATGATGCTGAGATTTATAATAACAGAGGTAATGCTAAACATAATCGGTTAGATTACAAGGGGTCTCTAAAAGATTATCAAAAGGCTATTGATCTTAACCCTTCAGACTATTTTGCCTACAATAACCGGGGCATTTTATTATCTGACCTAAAAGAATACCAAGCTTCTATTGCTGATTATGACAAGGCTATTGCACTTAATCCTTCCTACATTAAAGCCTACTATAATAGAGGAAATGCAAAGGCAATAATTTCAGACTTTCAAGGAGCAATAAATGACTATAATCATGTAATAGAGCAGGATAAAGCACATGGCGATGCTTATTACAATAGAGGTCGCATCAAGATTTATATCGGGAATCATGCAGATGGCATTTTGGACTTGCAGCAAGCTAATGAGTTAGGTGCCGACGATGTTTTTGATCTTTATCGTACAAATTTGAATTAGATTACTCTAAAGAGAGAGAGAAAGAGGATGAGGAGAGATAATGGCTTCGGGAAACTGGGGCCATTATCATTTTTAAAAAAGGTGCTTAAGGGGCAATGGGCTTCAAAAATATAATAATTTTTGGAAGGTGAAATTCGAAAATGCTTGTGGCAGTAATGGCTCATGTTTACCTCACCAAATACGTTAACAAAACATTAAAATGCTGTCAAGCTTTTTTTATACTGAAAGTACAACTGCTTAAACAACCTTCATTTTTTTCATGTCAATTTGTCCCCAATCATCAATGACGAGCATAATGGGCAGAAACGTTTGCCCATAATCAGTCAATGCATATTCTACTTTTACAGGAGTTTCATCATGCACAAAGCGTTGGATAATGTTATCTTCTTCGAGTTCTTTTAAAAGATTAACTAGAGACTGTTTACTGATAGCTGGAACTGCCTTTTGTAATGTGCTAAATCGATTTACTTCTTGACTGATACCATAAATAATCAAAACTTTCCATTTATTACCAATGCGATTAAGAAAATGCGTAACACCACATTTAAGGGGATTAAAATCTTTATTTTTTCTCTTATGAGCCATAGTCAAAATTTATGTACCTGATAACATATGGTTTAAAGCGTCAAAGGTAATATGTTTGATGCATCAAAAACAAAAATTCATGGCAAATAACAAAATCACAACAGACAAAAGTACTCCCGGATATTGGAGAGTTATTTTGAACAATCCACCCATCAATGCTATAGATGATAGCATGTACGATGAAGTGTACGACCTTGTGGAAGAAATTGAGAACGAACCCACTTTGAAAGTGGTAACGTTTGAGAGTGCTAACCCGGACTTTTTCATTGCACACTATAGTACAGCAGAACCACGCAGCCGTTTTGGTAAGCCAAAGTGGGTGGAGGCATCAACGCGACTAGCTAAAAGTAATGTACTCAGTATTAGCCTTATTCGTGGTAGAGTTCGTGGTGGCGGCATGGAATTTACAATGGCTAGTGACATCCGATTTGCAAGCAAGGAAAAAGCAATTTTCGGGCAACCCGAAGTCGGTACAGGTCTCATACCAGGCGGTGGTGCGTTGCAACGACTTCCTTTATTGGTAGGACGCTCAAGAGCGATAGAGATCATCCTCGGAGCGGACGATTACACTGCTGAAAAAGCCGAATTGTACGGCTGGATTAATCGGGCTATTCCCGATACAGAGTTTGATAACTTCGTATCCAATTATATCAAACGTATATTGTCTTTCGACAAGCAATCATTGAGCCAGTGTAAGGAGACTATCAATCACTTTGGTTTAGCAGATAAAGGCCAACTACAAGCCACAGAAGATATATTCTTCACAACATTTGGCTGGCCGGGAGCGCTAGCGCGTTTCCCTAAATTACGCGAGAAGGGTATAGGCACTTATGGCGACTTTGAACTGAACCTCGGTAAAAATATTGCCAATCTGTAAAAAATTTGACCAAGTTAATTACTGCAAAGTGAGGTGTCCATTGTATTATGGACACCGCCTACGTCCCGGTTAAAGTTTAGTATTTCATGGGTTATACTGACAGTACCAAGGGCAATATCACGCCAAAATATTATAATTTTTGGAAAGTAAAATAATCAGCAACCTGGTTTATAACGTTTGCTCCGTCACCAATGGCCGCCGCCATTCTTTTGGCTGTACCTGATCTTACATCACCAATGGCAAATATTCCTGGGATATTTGTTTCTAAAGATAAGGGACTCCTGTTTATTTTCCATTTTGATAAAAACCTTTCATGTTTTTCAAGATCTGGACCCGTAACAATAAACCCATTAGGGTCCCTCAAAAGACGGGATGCCAATCCATCCGCGTAAGGCTGTCCACCGATTAACAAAAACAAACTGTCTACAGGGTAAGTCCTCGTTTGCCCTGATTGTGAATCTCTTATTTCCAATGATTCCAATTTTCCTTCACCATTTATCCTAATAATTTCACTTTTAGTCATTACTGTAATATTCTGCCTGTTATTAATTTCTTCTACCAGGTAACGGCTCATTCTTATGGCAATAGATTCTCCTCGTACAACGAGATTTACTTTTTTGGCAAAGCGAGAGAAATACATAGCCGCCTGGCCTGCGGAATTGGCGCCGCCAACCACATATACCTCTTTGCCTTCGTTGCGCTTTCCCTCGGTCATTGCTGATCCGTAATAAATACCAGAACCTAAAAATTTTTCAACTCCAGGCACCTGAAGCAGCCTGTAGTGGACACCAACAGCAATAATCACCGATCTCCCAGAAATGGAAACGTTGCTTGATATCGACACTGTGAAACCATCGTTCCTTTGAATTATATCTGTTATTACAACAGGAAGAACAAATTCAACCCCGAATTTTTCTGCCTGTTTCCTGCTGCGCTCTGAAAACTCTGCACCTGTAATTCCATCCGGGTGCGCGATTAGGTTTTCAATAAGAGAAGTAGAACCTGCTCTGCCACCAGGAGAATGTTTTTCGATTACCAGTGTTTTCAGACCTTCAGAACCAGCATAAATAGCTGAAGCCAGCCCAGCAGGTCCCATGCCAACAATTATAAGATCATAATTTTCATTCTTCGGAATACAGTGGAGTCCAATGGCACTTGCCACCTGAAATAGATCAGGATCTTCAAGCAGGTATCCATCTTCGAATACAAGGACGGGGTACTTTGCATTTTGAATCTTATGTTTCTCTATTAGTGGTTGGGCTTCGATGTCATGATTCAAATCGAAATATAAAAAATCGGCTAGGTTCCTGTTTAGAAACTCTTTTATTTCATACGTTTTAGAAACATTTTCCTTTCCCAGTAAAACCAGGCTTCCATGAATCAACATACTGAATCCAATTTATTTAATAACATTATTGCATAATGCTCACTCAAGATATGCTCACACATAAGCGAATTACGTTAAGCTAATTTCGGCCATTTTATAGAAATAGCAAAAAAATTGGACCGAATTATCTTAACATCGGTCCAATTCAACATTAATTGTCTTGAAGGATGTAACATCTTCATCAAACCAATTCCTCTTGCTTCCAGGAGCTCTTTTTTAATTATGAGCTTCTTGATATGTAAAATAACAAAGCAGGGATGATAAATTCATTCCTGCTTTTATTCGCTATTCGCTTAACTTATTTCTTCCTAACCATCGGGATTTGCAAATTGTCAGGGCGGTTTTCCACCTTGGCAAAACTGCGTCCATCAACATGTTTGGCTCCCCAAAACATCATATCGTTTGAGATATAAATTAAATCGAACTCCCCATAAATCTGCCCTTCTGAAAGTCCAAAAGGGGCAAATGCTTTACCCAATATACTTTGAGTTTTGTTAACTTCCCATTTATCAAAACCCTTACTGGCACCCTGGTTCATGGCGTCGGCAAAACCTTGAATTAGTGGAGTTATTTCGTAGGCTTCGTCTGCTATATAGTCTATTTTTTGGGCACCGGCTGCAATGGGATGTTCGCCTTGCCAAACAGTATGTCCTTTAAGAACAATCTTAACTAGCGGCACTTTACCGTAGGCATCGGCTGAGTTGATCATTTGAAGAGTAAATTTGCCGTCAGCCGAATACGTAAAATCACGCGTTAAATAAAATGGCTTCATGCTGCCATCTGCATTTTTTGATATGCTTGGTCGTACTTCAGGAGATATGCTAACCCATTCTCCAACGGATAATTTTTTAACTTGTTCAGTAGTCATGTTTTTTTGTTTAATAGATTTTTCTTTCTTGCTTTGTTGCACGGTAGCGATTGAAACTAATCCGAAGATTAGTAATGTTATTGAGGGCAATAAAATCCTGTTGTTCATAGCTTATGTTTTAAACATTAAAATAGTTTCCTGACTGTTCACCTTTTTAGAAAGCAGTGCAAAACTATACATTGAACGAAACCTTAAAGTGCAAAATTCAAAGTGATTTGTGCAAAAAATAAACTTTTATTGATCAGCTATCATTATAACGCTTAATAGTTTTTTGTCCAAACCCTTTGCTACTTCCAATACTTTCTCATTCCCAAATTGTCCAAACAATGACGATGGTAGGTCATATTCAACATATGAACGGTTGTTATCTCCTTCATAGACAATTATGCGTAGAGGAGCATAGAGAGCTGCTCTAATATCGTGTTGTGTCATTTGAATAGCCGTCAGTGGATTACCAATAATATATTGCTTTGCCTTTCTAGGCTTGTTATTTATTTTGAGCAGATCGCCATGGCGCTGCACTCCAAATAGGATCAATCCGGTATCTCCGGAAAGACTAGATAAATATTCTTTAACCAATTCCGGATTATCTAGAACATCATCTGCATAATTGTTATCCAAATGCTTCAACAGGGCTTCCACGTTTTTAGTAAAAGCGTCGTAATTGCCCTTTAATTGTATACATTGGTGACTAACATTGATTGTTTTTTCCATGACTTTAAATTTTAATTAGTAGTAGTCGTTTTAATATTTTAAATTCCAGAGAGATATCTTCCTTTTATAGCAGATAAAACCCGTCATTTTAAGAAACCGATAACTTCTTCAACGAATAATTGAGGGTACTGGAACAAAGATCCATGACCAGAATCCGGGTACAAACTGAGCCATCCATCGCTAAGCTGTTCAAAAAGTGTATAAGAGTTGTATGTAGGTATCACCTTATCATTGCTTCCATTTACGATTAGAACTGGGAAGTTCATGGCCTTAAGATCAGGATACGACTTATTAACGTCTTTGCCCCAATCAACAATCGCTTTCATTTGGTTGCGAATTGCATCTACAGTTGTACCAGGGTCTCTTCCTATTGTTCGCAGGGTCAAACGGTTCCAATATTCATGTCCTTTTTTGACGCTTTTTTCAGAATCCGTAAAAAACATCCAAACTATACCTTCACCCGCTGGTTTTTTTTGGCTCGTAGCTAAAGTTTGTGGTAATATGTCCAATCCTCCGCTCCCTTGTGGCCCAGTACCAACCAAAATCATTTTCCTTATCAATGAGGGTTTTTTAAAGGCAACACGCTGCGCGACAAACCCTCCAAGGGAAAACCCAAGGACATCAACTTTGTCGAATGACAAAGCCTCTATGAAAGCAATTGCATCATCAGCCATTGCATCTACGTTATCAGGGGTATTTCCACTGGTTGAACTAATTCCAGCGTTGTCAAAAAGCACTACATTATGTTCTTCAGCCATACCATCTGTAACCATCGGATCCCAATTGTCCATAGTCCCAGTGATATGCTGAAAAAAAATGACAGGAATTCCTGAATCCTTGCCAAAACTGCGGTAAGCGAATTTTATGCCTTTTGCTTCGACAAACTTTGTCTCGGCTGTTTGATGTGTGGTTTTCATTTTGTAATTATATCAAGTTTTATAATTAAAATTCAACTCCTATCATGGAATATCTGTTTGCCTAAACCTTTGGAAAAAGAAGAACACAATGATATTTGAAATTATTAATGCCGCATACGCAAATCCTAGTGAAAGCTGGTTTTGTACTGATAAAATGCTAACCATCCCATAAGCTAAAATTGAGGTAATAATAAACAGGGTACCGCCGGTCAAGCCACTAACAACACCCCCATGACTTTCAAAACGACTAAGACACCACGCAAAAAAATTGTTAAATAAAAAGCCCGAAGTAAGGTGCATCAATATCACAAAAAGCATCATAGAATAGATATTGGAAGTCAGCAAGACGGAGGTGGAAATCATTCCTGTTACGATGAATATCTGTAAGCCTATTGCAACTATAAATTTTTTATTGCGATATTTTGAAAGGAGTGCTCTTGATATAATCCCACCTGTCATAAGTGCAGCGCCGGATAGCAAGGCACTATATCCTGTTACAACAGCGGACTGATGAAAAACATGCTCGATGATAAAAGGACTGGACAAACCAAACATTATCAACATGCTATAACTTATCGAAATCAATAGCAGGCCTAATGTGTAATCTTTGGTTTTGAGCATGTACATATACACCGAGGAAATTGATTTTATGCTAAATGGTAAGAAATCCCGCAACGATTCACCACCAAAAAGGATATCACCAAGCAGGATAATCAAGGTAAATATGCCTAAAAAGTAAAAGTTAGCCTGCCAGCCAAATATATCTTGGAGATATCCGCCTAAAAAGGGGGCTATAATAGGAGCGGTAGCCCATACAATACTAAACATGCTTATATAGCTCTTTAACGTTTCACCTGAGTATGTGTCAATAAAATATGCTCTTTTAGCAACAACAATAACTGCGGCGGAAATGCCCTGTACCGCTCGCAAAACATAAATAAGAAGGATACTGTGTGACAGCGCTATAAGAATGCTTGACAAGGAAAAAACCAAAAGAAATGTAGTACATAATCTGTACCTTCCGAAACTATCTAAAAAGTTACCAATAAAAAGTTGCGTTAGCCCTGTGCTAACGATAAAAATGAGAAGCGTGGCCTGCATAGCAGTACTGTTCACATTGAGACCGGTTGCCATTGAAGGCAACGAAGGGAGATATACATCAGTGGCCAATCCAGTAAGTGGAATTGAGGCAAAAGATAAGAATGTTACTATTGGATGGTTCTTCTCTTTAATAAATTTTACTTTCAATGCCAGATACTTTTAATGTTCAAAATAATATCCAAAAAGGTCTTTGCGCCCTGATAATACAAACTTTTGCCTTGTATTGGTAAAGCTGTGATTTTGATATTTTAGCCTTAGAATTTTTCATTTTTATTCTTGCGATTTTCAACAGGAGGTATTTCTTCAATCGTAATCCAGTGTTCAGCAACTTTTGCTTTTTCCAGCCTGAATAAATCAAAAAAACCTGCCGGGTGACCCAAATATTGTCCTTCACTTGCAACAAGCACAAAATTACCCTCGCCTAATACATGGTGAATGTCGGAATATTTCATGATTGGTGTTCCGTTTTGAAGTTTCTGAAATTCATCTATGAATGCGTCAATATTATCAGAAAGCGATGGATTATGTTCTATATAATTGTCAACGAAATAAAGAGGAAGTTTCTCGAAATGGCGATTGATAAAAGATTCATTTACAATGTATTTTGCAATCTTCTTATTCCTGTCTGTTTTTTCTCTATCGCAAATTACTGTCGAACCATCTATCATAGAATGGCCACCAGAATTAAGCGGCTGTCTTTCTTGTAAGTTATCCCAATGTTCTACAATCAATCCTTTGTCAAACCTGAAAATATCAAAACCAACCCGCCAACTTGTTTTGTAATATTCCCAGTTAACGAATACATAATTTCCATCCTGAAACACCCTCGGAACATTAACCTTAACTCCATCGGGATAGTTTGTTATAAGAGTTTTTAGCCCATTCAATCCATCCCCAAAGCTAAGATTATGCTGAATGTATACTTCAGGATTAATATAGATAAGTGGTTTCGTATCTCTGGTTTCAAAGCCTTTTAATATCGCAATCACTTTCTCTTTATCTGTTAGGTTCATAAATATTTTATTATCATAATCGATAGTATTTCTTAACGATAAACAGGTGATTTCATCTCTATCGATTATGGATCATCGCTTATCGCTGAGATTTCGCCACTTCTCAAAATATTTGTCTTATTTGCTTGAGCCAATGGAGTCACAAGAACATCGCTTAATCATTATTACCTTTTTAATACTAATACAACGTTAAGTTTCTTGTCAATAGTTTTTTATCATTCTAGCGACCATTGATAATTACAAAGTTATAAAAAGGCAAATTAATCAAACCGACATGTATCCACCATTTAGCCAATCTTTAACAATGGAAAGGAATTCTGTTGAGTTCTCTTCCCAAACATAGTGACCACCATTCAGGATATTTAGTTTGTTTTTCTGTAGGCGTTTGTGCAATATACGCGCCGTTTCTACCAACGCAATAGGATCATTTTCTCCCCAGATAATTTGAACTGGAGTTATAATTCCATCAATTAATTTATCTAATTTAGGAATGTCGTTAACAAATTCTCTTAAAATTTGCATCGCTTCAAAAAGCCGCCCATCTTCATACGATGAAATATAATCAGCCCTTATTTCCTCTGGTAGCACATAATTTTTAAATTCGCTTATTGAGCTATCAATGATATCTTTTACAGGAACTTGCTTAAATCCTTCCAGATCTGGAGCGTAAATGATATCCTTCAAGACATTATCCACCTGCAATGGATAAACTGATGCCCCTGAACTAACTATTAAACTTTTGATTCTCTTAGGGTACCTGGCCGCCATAAACAAAGCAGTGGGTGCTCCAATATCCGGACCTAAAATATGGGCCAAATTTAATTCGAAATGATCCATAACTTTAATGATGAATTCTGACATGGCATCAACAGAGAACAGGCTCTTTCTCGCATCTGATTTTCCAAATCCGGGCATATCAATGGCAAGTAAGTCAAACTGCGTCGCAAGGGCATCCCATATAGGCGAGAAACAAAGGAGAGTCTCCGGAATGGGGCTGAGTAACAAAAGAGTATCATTGTGTTCGCCTTTTTGACTGGCAAAACGAATGTTCAAACCATCGACCACTTTAAATTGAGTTTTCATATTAAAAATTTGATAGTTAATAAAATGTGTCGCAAATGTGCTAATTGGATAGACTTCCAAGCGATATCAAATGATAAAAAATGACATTATCAAATGTTAACAATTTTATTTATCATTTATTATCGTTTCCTTCCTTTTCCAAAGGCAACTTTGAGCCGCTAAATTTGAATCTAACAAGCAAAGAACATGAAAACTTTAGGCTTCGCAATTGTTATTGCATCGTTATGCACTTTTACTTCGTGTAATGAAAGAAGTAAAAGGAAGGATTTAAGTCCTGAAGAGAGTGCCTCATCATCAATTTCGGCACCTATTAAATTTATTCAGGTTGATAGTTTAAAAATTGCATATAAGGTTGTTGGGAAAGGGAAACCGATCATTTTTCTACAACGTTTCAGAGGCACATTGAATGATTGGGACCCGGCCTTTGTAGATGCTGTTGCAAAAAAATATCAAGTTATTTTGTTTGATGCTCCGGGCGTTGGATTATCAACTGGGAAAGTGCAAACTAGCGTGACAAAGTGGGCTGATCAAGCTGTTCAATTTGCTCATAATCTTGGGATTGATCATTCTGTTTATTTGGGGTGGTCAATGGGCGGAGCAGTAGCCCAGGTTATTGCAATTAATCATCCAGACAATGTTGACAAGCTGGTTTTATTAGGTACGGGGCCATCAGGCAATCTGGACTTTGTTCCCGGCAATCCTGAGTTTGGTTTAAGGGCAAGAAAGCCAGTTTACGGTTTCGATGATTATCAATTCTTGTTTTTTTACAAGTCTGAGAGTGCAAAAGTGGCCTGTGCATCTTATTTAAAAAGGGTGGACATGATTAAAGAAAAGGACATTGATACGAAACCCGCTAGTTATCAGAATATGTCAATTGCAATGAGTGATTTTAAAGCCAATAAAGAAAGAGACTATTTCAGTCACTTGAAGGACATAAAACAGCCGGTTTTGATTGCCGATGGGAAATTCGACCCCTCCTATCCTTTGATGAACTCCTCTGTGTTGGAAAGAGAAATACCTAATTCAAAATTAATCCTTTATCCTGATGCAGGACACGGTTTTCTGTTTCAATATTACGTGGAATTCGTGCCTGAACTGTTAGCCTTCATAGCATCAGATAACAAGCTATAAATTTTCAAAAAGATTTTGCGAATAATATGACGATGAAAACAGGTAAATCGGAAAAGACTTTCAATCTGGGTGGCAACCTTACAATTAACCGTTTAGGATTTGGTTCAATGCGTATAACCGGACCTGGGATTTGGGGGCCGCCCAAGGATGAAAAAGAAGTTTTGAGAGTTTTAAAACGAGCGGTAGAACTTGGCGTTAATTTCATCGATACCGCCGATTCTTATGGTCCCAATGTTTCAGAAGAGCTTATAGCTAAAGCGCTTTATCCTTACCCTAAAGGATTGGTAATAGCAACAAAAGGAGGCTTTCTCAGAGGCGGCCCTAACGAATGGACTATAGATGCAAGTCCTGTGCATTTGAATGAAGTTTTGGAAGGAAGCCGTAAAAGACTGAAACTTGATACCATAGATTTATACCAATTACATAGAATTGACCCAGAAGTGCCAGCAGAAAAAACTTTTGAGTTTTTACAAAAAGCTCAACACCAAGGAAAGATTAAACATATCGGTTTGTCAGAGGTAAGTGTGGAAGATATTAAAAAGGCACAGCAATTTTTCAATGTGGTTTCCGTGGAAAATATGTATAGCTTCAGCAATCGAGTCTGGGAAAAAGTCCTGCAATATTGCAATAATAACAAAATAGCTTTTATCCCTTGGTTTCCTCTAGATGCGGGTTATACTGAAAATTTAAAGGTTCTTGAGAGGGTTGCAAACCGACACAGTGCTAGCATACGACAAATAGCCTTAAGCTGGTTATATCACCATTCAAATAATATTCTATTGATCCCGGGAACGTCAAATGTTGAACATTTGGAAGAAAACATGAAGGTTGGTTCCATTGAACTTACCGAGGATGATATGAAAGGACTTGAATAAATTTTCTCCAAGAACAAGCTATATAATTAATTTACATATAACAGTTAAATTTCATTTGATATGAATCCTTTCCAACAAATTTTTGATAATCAATTAGCTCATTTCAGTACTGACAGCACTAAATCCTATGAATGGCGAATTGATCAGTTGGATCGCATGGGCCTTATGCTATCCGAGAACGAAAAGGCATTTCAAGAAGCGATGTCAAAGGATTTTAAAACTTCTTTTGACGAACAGGTATTCGAAACCTCAGCACCGTTGGGTACAATAGAGTTCACGAAATCCCAGTTGAAAAGCTGGATGGAACCAACCGTAGTGACGCCTATTCCGAAATTCCTGGCAGAAACTGGGCATAAGGGCGTAGTTTACCGTGAACCATATGGGGTGACCCTAATCATCTGCCCGTTTAACGGGCCTTTATTGCTTTCGCTACGTCCAGCAATAAATGCTATCTCAGCGGGCAATCCGGTTATATTAAAAACAAGTAATGCCATCCCGTCAACAAGCAATCTTCTATTAGAATTAATCCCAAAGTACTTTAAACCTGAATCATTCACAGCTGTAGCGGGTAACCATGAAGCTATCACAGAACTGCTCAAACTTCCCTTTGATTTTATTTTTTTTACAGGAAGTGCCAATGTTGGCAAAGTAATCATGCGTGCAGCGGCTGAGAACCTTACACCTGTACTTTTAGAGTTAGGGGGACAAAATCCTGCAATAGTTGACGAAACCGCCAATATAAAAGATGCGGCTAAAAAGATTGTTTGGGGCGCGACTGCTTGGGCAGGACAATGGTGTACTTCACCGGGTTATGCTTATGTGCATGAATCGGTGGCAGATGAATTTGTCCAGGAAGCTAAAAATGCACTAACAGAGATGTATGGTGCGGATCCAAGCAAATCCCCGGATTATTCCCGAATAATAAGCAGCAAGGATGTAAAAAGACTGGTTGACTTGATTGATCCTATAAAGGTAATTGCGGGAGGTGAATATGATGAAAATGCCAGGTACCTTGCTCCTACCATAGTCTACCCGGTTACTTGGTCTGATAGGATTATGCAGAATGAAGTTTTTGGCCCAATACTTCCTATTCTTACATATAAGGATTTAAGTGAAGCCGTAAAAGAAATGAAGAGCCGGCCTAAGCCCCTTTCAGGCTACGTTTTCAGTACCAATGAAAACACAATCGATTACCTTCTGAAGAGTCTCTCCTTCGGAGGAGGTGGTGTCAACCAAGTTAATGTGTACCTGTATATAGAAACGATGCCATTTGGCGGAGTCGGTAATTCTGGGATTGGAAGCTACTATGGGAAATATGGCTTTGACTCCCTAAGTCATCCAAAATCAATTTTATTTTCACCCGCAGACCAAGAAATTGAGCACTTGATCCCTCCTTACACGATAGAAAAGATACAAGCGTTGAATAAATGGCTTGTCTATTGACTGTTGATATTGCATAAAAGCACTTAATAAATAGCAGGCCTAGCTCTTCGGCTAGGCCAACTGTTTATTTTAAGTTTCTTGTCTTACAATAATTTTCATTAATTGGAAGAAACAAAATCAATAGCCAATCGTGAATCGCTCCCTATGATGGTTTTCTTTTTCTAATTCATCAATCATAGCAACAGCGTAATCTTCTACAGAAATATTACTTTCTCCCTTATCATTCACAATTAAATCATCCTTACCTAGACGAAACTCACCGGTACGGGTGCCAGGTGCCATATTACCAGCCGGACAGAAGAAAACCCAGTCGATCTGTTTTTCATTCATTAAAGTATTTAGATAGAATTCCCCTAACGATCTTACCGCTGGTAGAATCTCTTCTGGAAGAAAGCCTGCATCTACAACTCTTTTTCCGGGAGCACAAAACAATGAACCTGCACCACCTACACAAAGTAAGCGCTGTACACCAGATTTTTTTACGCCGGAAAGTATTGCTGGATATACAGCAAGCGTTTCATTATAAATATTAGCATTGGTCCACCCGGGATTGTAAGCGCTAATAACAGCATCACAACCTTTGCAAATTTCTGCGACCTTTTCTGCAGAGGAGACATCTGCTTGAACGACTAAAAGATTTTCACTTTTAACAGTAATCTTTTCGGGATGGCGAACAACTGCTTTTACTTTGTGTCCTCGATTTAGGGCTTCGTTTAAAATAGCTGAACCCACAAAACCACTTGCTCCAATTAATACGACATGTTTCATTTTTTAGTTTATTAAAATTAGAGTACAAAGGTGCAGCTATAATGAGCTTCTGAAAAGGTAGAATTGCGACTTAATAGGATACTTTTGGAACCGTCATTTTATAAATACCGTTCACGAAAATCGGAAGGTGTAACATTTGTGTGTTTCCGGAAATATTTAAAAAAATTAGTTGGTTCATCATATCCCAACATAAAACTTATTTCTTTTACTGTTGAGTTGCTGTGAGCTAATAATCTTTTTGCTTCCAATAGAATACGTTCATCTATTAACTGTTTAGGAGTTTTATCCAAAACAGATGATGTCGCTTTGTTTAATCTTTTTTTAGAAATGGTCAAGGCCGAAGCATATTTACTCACTGATTTATTTACTTTAAAGTTCTTTTCAAGTAAATCTTTAAAAAGTATAAGGTAATCAAGGTCGGCACTTGGTTTTAGTTCTTTAAATCCTTGATTCCTCTTAACTCGCTCGGCTAGAAGTAAAAAATTGTATAAGAGATTCCCCAATATTATTGGCTGAGCCTGATCAGTCACTCGATTAAACTCAGTCTGCATTCCATTGATTATATCGAACAATTCTGATGAGCTATTGTCTGTATGAATAGGCGATATTTCATGGAGGCTGTTGTAAAGAATTGAGCTTTGTAAAAAGTTAACATTTTTGAACTCTGTTCCCCAAAAGTCATCCGTGAAAAGTATTATTTTACCATCATAAGAGTTTGCCTGGTCAAAAAAACTAATACAATCTTTGGGCACGAAAAGAATGGAATTTTCTGTTAATCGTATTGATTTAAAATCTACAGAGTGGCTCGGTGAGCCTTTTTGAATCCAAATTATTTGATAAAATTCTGCCCGATGTGGTTTGGTCAATATTTCTTTATTGAAATTATAAATATCAGAGATATTTTTTATTTCGAACTCTATTAGTGATTCTCCTTCAAATTTATATTTCTTTATTTCCTGTTTCAATTGGCAATTCTATGTTAAATTGATCAAGAGGTCATATAATAATTGATTTTTTGAGTGGAGCTTATATTAAAGAAATCAATTCGGATATTCTATTAGAGATACCGCATTCATTGTCGTACCATGCAACAACTTTAACCAGTTTACCTATACTTTTCGTCATGCTTCCATCAATAATAGAAGAATGAGTATTGCCTAATATATCTGATGATACAAAAGGTTCTTCCGTATACTCCATAATTCCTTTAAGAGCATTCTCTGCATGATGCTTTAACAAGACGTTTAGTTCGCCAGGTGATGCTATTTTTTGTAGGTTCAGCGACAAATCAACAATAGATCCGTCTATAACAGGAACACGATAGGAAAAGCCATCTAATTTGCCTTTTAGATTAGGCAAAACATCACCAATGGCTTTGGCTGCACCAGTTGTGGTAGGAATGATATTATTTGACGCAGCGCGAGCCCTCCGCAGATCGCGATGTGGTGCATCTTGTAAATTTTGATCGGAAGTGAAGGCATGTACGGTGGCCATGTAACCAGATTCTATCCCGAATTCTTTATCAAGTACATATAATATAGGAGCAATGCAGCCCGTGGTACAAGAGGCTGTTGAATATATCTGATCATTGCCGATTAATTCATTGTTCACGCCATGCACTATTGTAATGACATCAGCTCCTGCGGGAGCAGTTATTAGCACTCTTCTAGCTCCAGAACGGATATGCGCTGCTGCTGCATTTCTATTAGTGAAAAAGCCTGTTGACTCAATGACAGCATCAATTTCCAACTCCCTCCAAGGCAATTTTTCAGGGTTCTTTTCACTAAAGAGTTTAATTCGATGACCATTTACCAAAATCTTGTCTCCTTCGGTCTCTATTGTTCCGGGGAATCGGCCATGAGCTGTGTCGTACTTAAGCAGATGCATTAATGTATTGATATCTGCAAGATCATTAATAGCGACAACTTCTATATTTAACTTGTTCTGAAGCGCGCGTAGTGTCATTCTCCCAATTCGGCCAAAGCCATTGATTGCAATTCTCATGATTTAGTTATTATTTGCTTTTCTAACCAGTTTTAATATGAAACCAGTTGCAAAAGTATGCAAGATTTGTTTAAAAACAAAAAACATATAGGAATACGTTATAAATTTGCAACTAGTTTTAAATTTTAATCATTTTTTAGAGTTTAAAGCGCCTCTATTATAAATGCAGATCATAAAGTAATGAAAACTCACAAATCTTTTTGCCCAGTTAATCTTACAATGGAGATTATTGGGGACAAGTGGACGATGTTGATTTTAAGGGACATTATATTTCACGACAGACGTCATTTTAATGAATTACTTAGAATGTCACAGGAAAAGATTGCTTCTAACATCCTAAGGGATAGGCTTGCAATGCTTGAGAAGGAGGGTTTAGTCACAAAGTCAAAAAAAAACGAGGATTTTCACAAGCAAAAGGTTACCTACAGTCTTACAGATAAAAGCATTGATCTGTTGCCATTAATGATAGAGAGTATAAAGTGGAGTGCTAAATATGAGCAAGTGGACAAGATTAAGTATAAGGCTGCATTAGATTTACAGGCTAGCAGTAGAAAACAAATAGAAGCACTTAGGAATAAACTGTTGAGAGAGCATGTACATCGGTAAAATTAATTTATCTTGGACATTCAGATATTCGAGACCTACTTTATTGATGAGTAGTTTCTTTATGAGCGCGAGAATACTCAAAAGACGAATTCTATCATATTTCCTTTTGGAAATGGTTGTTGGGGTGCCAATTGCCTCGATGATCTGGGCTTTATTGTTCATAGTTTTCGACTACTCCTGGGGGACGTAAACTTGCTTTATCCGGATTTTTTCCTGCTTTCCTTAAAGCTCTTCTTTGATTAAGATAATCCCAACATTGGTCTAATTCAACATTTATCTTCTTCAAGGATTTAATATCTCCTTCAGACAAATTTTCCTTTGCATATAGGCGATCCTCTTCATTTGTGAGCTTTATGATCTCTGATAATATTTGTTTGTCTTCCATATTGTTTTACTTAAAGATTATTATTCGATTCCATTTATGGCATTCAAAGCATCGCTGGGCGAAGATAGAAACAATTTATACGTAACAGGTGTATGGCCTGTATGTATCTCGTACTCGTTATTTTTCATTCCATTCAGTAAGGCCTCAGCAACAAAAGAAGGTGCTAAGCCCTTACTACCTCCTATATCTTGGGAAAATTCCGTATTTGTTAATGAGGGCATGATCTCAAATACCTTTATGAAGCTCATTTGCTTTAAAGTAAGTCTCAAAACCATTGTATATGCATGAAGGGCCGCTTTACTTGCCGCATAAGTCGGAGCAACAATTTTAGGTGCAAAAACCACTTCAGAAGAGACGTTCACGATTGCCGCTTCTTTCTGTTGTTTTAATATTGGTAGCATTTTCTCATTTAGTCGGATAACGGATAAATAATTAGTCATCATTTCTTCGCTCGCTTTTTCCATAGCGTTTGCACCTTCAACAAGTTTATAGCCAAAGCCGCGTCCTGCATTATTTATAACCATATTTAGGGCAGGGAAATCCTTCATAGCTCTTTCGACCAACCCATTCACCTCCCTCTCATTCGTCACATCGCACACTATTCCTGATGTATTTTTTAGTTGGGATAGTGCAATGTTCAACTTCATTTCATCTCTTCCAAGAATAATCGTAGTGTTATTCTTTTGTGAAAATGCTTTGGCCATTTCAAAACCAATTCCAGAACTGCCTCCGGTGATTAAAATCGTATTTCCTTCTATTTTCATAAAGTGATTTACATAGAATGAATTTTGAAAACTAAAAGGCTACTTTGAGACTTTCTCAGAACAAAAATAAATAACTGTTTACAATTATGTTACCTCCAATATTATTTTTCCTACTGCTTTATGCGTCTGGCTTAGCTTATGTGCGGCTTTTGCTTCGGTAAGAGGGAAAATGCTATCTATCTTGACCTTCAGCAACTGTCTATCTATTAATCCTGATATTTCCTGCAAACGGGCTCCGTTTGACATCATATTACTTGACATCATAAGAAAGGATTTAGCTTTTACCTGATATTTCTCTGCTGTTTTTTCATCCACATTCAAGGTGGAAACCATTGTGCCGCCTTTACGAATAACTTTAAAGGCTTCGGATTGAGTATCGCCTCCAATGGTATCAAAAACAACATCAATATCTTTCGCTTTTGCACCAATATCTTCCGATTGGTAATCAATTACAACATCTGCTCCAAGTGATTTAACAAAATCGATATTTTTTGTGGAGGTGGTCGCCAGAACATTGGCCCCAGCAATTTTAACAAGTTGGACTGCAAAGGTTCCAACGCCGCCAGACCCCCCTAATATTAAGACATTCTGGCCACTTTTAAGTTGTGCATTATCAAATAACGCTACCCATGCTGTTTGCGAAGCTAACGGAATTCCAGCTGCAAATATTAGGGGTAGATCTTTTGGTGCAAATGCAACATTTGATGCCTGAACCACCATATATTCAGCGTAAGAACCATCACGCATTGGGTCACTAACTGAGATTACCTTATCACCAGGCTTGAAACGTGTAACTAAAGCACCTTGCTTTTCAATTACGCCGGAAACATCTCGTCCTAGAATAAGGGGAAATTTTGCTTTATTCGAATAATTTACAAGCCCTTGACGTATTTTCCAATCTACTGGATTTATACCGGCTGCATGGACTTTTATAAGAACGTCATCCGGTCCAAATTCAGGCACAGATGCATCTTCATATTTTAACACACTTGTGTCTCCATAGGCATGAATTCTAACAGCTTTCATATTTTTACGATATTACAGGCAAAGAATATTTTTTCATTGCCTGTTTGCGTACGCGGCTAAGAGTAACGTTGGTTACGCCAAGATATGAGGCAATTATATGTTGTGGAAAGCGTCTGTTAAATTCCGGATTGCTGCTCTCAAATTCCGCAAAGCGTTTTTCGGCAGTCAAACTGATGAGGGCTTTCAATCTTCTTTGAGCAAATATGAAATCTTTTTCATCTAATTTTCTTACCATTTCAGCTACCCCTGGAATCGAATCCAAAAGGTTGAGGAAATCAGTTCTTGTGATTAGTAATAATTCGGTATCCTCCCAGGCATCAATATTATAAATTGAAGGGGTAAATGTTGCAAAGCTTTCCCTGTCTCCAGCCCAATAATTTTCAATAGATAATTGAACAAAATGTTCTATTCCTTTATCATCAACAGTATATTGCCTCATCGCACCTTTAACTATAAAGGCAAAATGTTTGCATACATCACCCTCTTGCAAAAAATATTGTCTTTTTCTCATTTTCTTAGACACAAAAGTATTTCTCATCAACTCCATGTCTTTTTCTGTAAGAGAAGATGTTGAGCAACTACTGAGGTATTTAAAAATTAATTCGTGCATTGTGATTATAAGGCAATAAAGTTAGGTAATGGCTTTTATAAGAAAACTTTTCACTTTCAAATCCCGAGCTACTACTAGAGATTTCCAAATTCCGTTATGACTAAGATAATTGATTATCGGGTCATTTGAGAAATGTGCAATATCCGATCCATCAACTAAAATAGTAGCCTGATCATAAGATCTTGCATTTGGTGTATGCTTAGCCATTTCATTCATGGCTAGAGGATTTTGAATTATACAGCACATGACTTGAGGGGTATTTAGTCCTGTTTCGCGATGCAAACTAAAGAATAAAAGGAAACAGCAAATTGCAAAATTCAAAGTGAATTGTGCAAAAACTAAAGATGTTCTCCTTTTCTATAGGCGGCCGGAGTAATATTTGCGAGCTTTTTAAAAAAATTGTTGAAATGAGAAGGTTCATTAAAGCCAAGCTTGTATGCAATTACCTTTATTGGTAGATTAGTTTGACTGAGTAGTAATTTGGCTTCAACAATAACTTGTTCATGAATTATGAAAAGAGCCGTTTTTTGTGTTTTTCTTTTTACTACTGCATTGAGATGATTAGGATGGGTTGACAATAAGTCAGCATAAAATTTTACTGATCGAACTTTGTCGCTCATATCAGCAGAAGGAACATTTTCGCTTATTAAAGAAAGAAATTTTTCCACTAATGAATTATCGGATGACTTTATTTCTACAGCAAGAACTAGGTCTGTTTCGGTATATTTATTGTACAGCCTGCGCACATGGACCAATAGCGCATAAGTGTAAGTATGTATTAAGTCAAACTTGTCATCGTTAGAAGTGCGGTATTCTGCGTTTATTTTTATATATAAATCCTTTAGCATATCAACATCCTCAGGCTCTATTTCAAATGGAATTGCTTTTTCCATTTTAAAAAAAGGTAGTTCAAATATAATATCCGCCAGAGGCTTGAATTTTACCAAAAAGTCTTCTGTAAACACTATAAAAAACTCCTTTAGCCATTTTTCAGGCTTAATCCAGGATAATACCTGACACGGCGTTTTGAAATATAAGGCAGGCTTATCCAGTTTCGTTTTCCAGAAGCCAGTATTTAGAGTCACGTTGCCTTCTAGGTAAAGGACAATACAATAGAAGTTATGTCTGAACGGTCTGGAAACAAAATCATAGGCTTTTATTACTTCTGGGTTTATTTCTCGGATATCAAAGTCTTTGTTAAGCGGCGGAGAAGCATTGATGTGCTTATAAAAGCTTACAAGGTCCTTTAAATAAGGAATCGTATCATCGGAATGATTCATATCTTTCTCTTTTATAATCCTATACCATAGTTGCCTGACAAAACTAATAATAAAGGCTGATAGTAAGATGGAGTGATAGGTTTTAAAGTTCTATTCGATGGATGAAATAATATCTTTATCATTTGTTTTGTTTGGATCTTCTTCCGTCAATTGCCGTGTAAAGGATTTGCGCAGGAATCGTGAATCGATGGAGTTATTCTGTAACACTGTGGGGGTGATAAACGTCAGGTAACTTGGGCTTTAACTATTTAAAATAGAGTATTAGTATATCTTTCGTGAGAATGCCTTCCAAAAATATTCGCTTCAATTTCCGCCCTTAGCTTGGTATATTTTTGTTTTGAAGCTGCAATCACTTCATTCTTAAAAGATTTATGACATTCAGTTAAAGGTAATGTATCCGCACTATATGGTTGTGAGGTCGCCCCATCAATCAAGAGTTTGAGGTACATTGAATACTTTGGGATGTTTATTTAAGAATTACTTTATACCGAAAACAGTAAGCATTTTTTCAAGCGCACTTTCTGAGTGCATCCGATCACCATTTTCAAGCGATTGTTTTGCAGCTATCGCTGCTCTTTTACGCATACGTACTTCATAAAACGAAATAGCTTCTCGCAACGTATTGTATTCACCAGAAGTTAAACATTCGCTCAATTCCAAAGCATCAAACATAGATGTGTTTGCGCCTTCGCCTGCAAAGGGTGGCATTACGTGTGCGGCATCGCCAAGTAATGTTACATTGGGTGAAGCTTCCCAGGTTTGATCTAAAGGCATACAATAAATCGGGCGGGGAATAACAGGCGTTGATGCATTTTCAAACAGTTCATACCAAATACTGCTCCATTCGCTATATTCTTTTTTAAACCATGCCAACAGTTGAGTTCTATCAGAAAAATCCAAACCACTATTTGTTGCCCAGTTCTCATCGGGTTTGAAGCTTGCATAAAAACCCAGGCCTCCTTTGCCTTTTTGGCCGCCCAATAAACACTTTTCATTTCCGAAAGCCATTATTTTCCCACCATTCAGTAATGAATAAAGATGAGGAGTTGTTTTTTCTGCAGCATCAACATTGACTTCAACCATTGTAACGCCAGAATAAAAAGCTTTAATATCTGTAAGGTATGGACGGATTTTAGAATTGGCGCCATCTGAGCCAATAACCACATCTGCGTAAGCAGTCGAACCGTTTTTAAAATGTATCATCCAACCTTCATTTTGTTTCGCCATTGAAGCGAAATGACTGTCCCACACAACCGTTCCCGATTGTAAAGAATCCAAAAATATTTTTCTTAATGAACCTCGATCTATTTCAGGACTCGAAGGCTCATTGTCCAAATCTTCACCAGGGTTGGCTTCATGGTCGCTGAAAATTATTTCGGCATGCTCATCTACAATGATCTTCTTATCTGCACCTTGACGAACATTCTTTTTAAACTCCTCTATTAAATTTGCTTTGCGTAAAGCTGCCCATCCTGATTCTTCATGCATGTCAAGCGGTGAACCTTGTATGCGGGCATCTTTATCAAAATCCCTTTCATATACCTTTACCTCAGCGCCTTTAAGCTGTAAAAGCCTCGCTAAGGTTAGTCCTCCTGGGCCAGCACCTACAATGGCGATTTGTTTGTTTTGTATTAACATGGCTTGACGTTTATTAAGAAAGTGCAAAGTTCCGAAATGTTTTCTCACCAGAATTGTACAAACGCGACAAATTCATCACATTGAACCTTCTTTCCTCTCCCATAGTGGCAGAGACCTTCTATCGTTGTGATCCCACTAATTCTTAAAGGAGGTCATAATTGAATTAATTGTAACTTTATTAGCTTGCACCTAAAATAGCCAATATGAAAATCATTTACCTGATGTTTTTAGTTTTTCTCTGCTCCTCATGCGCTAATAAGTATCACAATCAGATCGAAGCTAAAATAAAATTGGTTGAAGCTAACCGTGGAAATGCGGTTGTTTCTTATGAAATAATATCGCAAAGAGATTCAACCGACAACTGGTACGTTGTAGATTATTTAGCAGTCGTCAATGTAAATAAAAAATCTTCAGGACACCTCATATTTAGCATAACTGGGGATGGAATTTTAACACCATAAACACCTGGGATCATTTTTAACTTTTAGATGATTTAAGATGGTTGGAGTAATTTTTAGAAAACTCGTAAGGGAGATTAATTTGTTCTCCTTTGAAGTATTTACCCGCGTACACGGTGTCGCGGATTAAGATCTTATAATTCCAAACATTACACTACTTGAGTTTCCTTCAACATTTTGCAAACATATTAAATTACATATATTTGTCATAAGTATTCATAAGTTGATGTCAAAGTAAGATGAAGGGTGGGGACGATCTTGGTGAACCGGGCTATTGTCTTTTAAACATCACGATAACTATGGTAATAGACGTGATACGGCATATGGGGGCTTCAGAGCATGAGAATAATACCGAATAAATTTTGTCAATGTGGTAAAACAGAATCATAATATTTGGTGGGGGCCGCCCAAAAAGTTCTCGATTCATATAGCAGAGCGTAAGATTAGTTGGCTTGAACTTTTTTACGATCTGGTGTATGTAATCGTAATATCCAAGATTACCCGTTACCTTGCCGGACACCCAAGTGTACCTGGTCTTCTGGATTACGGCTACCTCTTTGCTATGACGTTTTGGGGTTGGTACAACGGAAGCATGTACCACGATTTTTATGGCTCCCCAGGCATTCGTACCCGGTTTATGACCCTCTGGCAAATGTTGGCAGTTGGTGCATTAGCGGTAAGCTTAGACAGCCCGCCTGAAAGCATTTTGAATCGAGCAACAATCGCAATTCTTTTTCTGCAACTTTTTATTACCTATCTCTGGTGGAGCGTGGGCCTCTACGATAGGGAATACCGAAAATTGAATTTAACGCACACCATTTGGTTTCTTGGTGCTTTTGTATTGCTTATAACAACATTCTGGGTGCCTTTTCCGTACAAGCGCATCATTTTTTGGGTGGCTTTGGTGATCAATCACATTCCATTTGTTTTAATGGCAAAACGATATGAAAAAAGCAATGTGAATTTCACGTTATCACCCAACATGACGGAGCGGCTTGGCTTGTTCACCATTATTATCTTTGGAGAAGCTATACTCGGAGTTGTAAATGGCGTAAGTCATTTACCTGTTTTAGATATTAATGTCTGGTTGTGTTTTTGTCTTGGTATTGTAATCGTTTTTGCTTTGTGGTGGATCTTCTTTTCAATTATCGCAGACCGGAAGTGTAAAGAAGGAATGCAAACAGGAAATGTGATGTCCCTTCTGTATCTTCCCACCCTTTCTTCGCTGGGTATGGTGGGTGCCGCGTTTCCAGCCCTTATGGAAAACACCACGACCAACAGAAACGGTTTTTCAAGTCCGTTGCAGATTATTTTTGGTGCGAGCATAACTATCTTCCTGTGCTGTGTAGCAGCTCTTTGTTGGTTTTTAATTTACCCAATTGAATACGAAAAATCAAAAAAGCGTATTCAACTCTCTCTAATCCTTATCGGAATAAGTAACCTATTGCTGATTTTTTTATTTCCGATGCTTCCTGTTTTCCTTTATCTGTTGTGCGTTTTTATTAGCCTAATGATCGTTATCGTACTAGTAACATATAATTGGTCCCGAATTGAACTGACAAAGTTAAGTGAGGTACCGTAATAGTTTTCCGCATGAGTATATTGAAATCCGAACATCCCGCATTTAAAAAAGAAGCGGAACCGTTCTATAACATTATTATGGAAGGACTTAAAGGCGAGGTAGATGGAGCACATTTTTGGGATGCTGTTGGTGAAGATGCTGTCTTTGAATTTTTGTACAACTTCCCTGGATTCCCAAACAAAATAAACGGCCGTAAAAATTATATGGATTGGTTCGGGGGATACAATATGGTGCTCCATTCCGCTGACAATCTTGTCGTTCATAGATCAATTGAGCCAGGAGTTATTATATTAGAATATGCGGTTCATGGCGTAGCGCTGTCAACCAACAAAACGTACAATAACAGGTTTTGCTCCATCATAACGATTAAAGACCGGAAGATCATCCATTGGCGCGACTACATGGACTCTCTTGCTGTGATGCTGATATCCGACTAGGATTGATTCCAGTCAGAGACGGAAGTTTCGACAAACTATTACCTGAGCTTCCTAACAAAATAAATTGAGCTTTCTAACAAAACGCCTTTATCATATTACTATAGACCTTTGTGGAAATTAATTAACATACAATGAAAACAAATTGGTTTATCACAGGTAGCTCGAAAGGCTTAGGCCGTAGCTTAACGACAGCATTGCTGGAAAAAGGATATAATGTTACGGCAACTGCCAGAAATCCCGAAACATTAAAAGACTTGATTGAAAAATACCCCGATCAAATCTACCCTATTGAACTTGATGTAAATAATTACGCACAGGTTCATAAAGCTGTTGCAGATACCGTAATGCATTTTGGGCGAATTGATGTATTAGTTAACAATGCCGGCTTTGGAATTACAGGTGCCGCAGAAGCATATTCAAATGAACAGGTGCGCAGCCAACTGGAAACAAACCTCTATGCTCCGATAGAAATAACAAGGACTGTTTTGCCTTATATGCGGAAGCAACGCTCAGGTCGTATTTTACAGATCAGTTCTATTGGAGGCAGGGTTGGGAATCCTGGGGTAAGCATATACCAGGCTGCCAAATTTGGGCTTAGTGGTTTTAGTGAGGCGTTGGCAAAAGAAGTAGCCCCGTTAGGTATTTACGTGACCTGTATTGAACCCGGAGGGTTCCGTACCGATTGGGCAGGTGCCTCTATGTCCTACGCGCCAGATGTTGAAGGGTATGAAAATACAGTAGGTGTGCGTAAAGAGATTTTCTCAAGTGGTAAATTTGCTCCTATGGGCGATCCTGACCAAGCGGCAAAAGTAATGATTGAAGTTGCAGAAAACGCTAACCCTCCCATACATTTAGTGTTGGGAAGTGAGGCTATAGAGATGTTAAAACAAGCAAATGCGGCAAGGCAGGCTGAAATGGAAAAATGGATGCCGGTAAGCATATCCACAAATTATGATAATGCTGATAATATCCTTGAAACTGAATTAGGCAAGAAGTTATTCAAGCCGAAAACCGAACTGAAACAAGCAAATGATTATTAATTGAAATTCTATTATCTTTAACTCAGATGGCCACAGCTGAAAATAAAAGACCCCTCATATTATATTCCTGTTATTCAAAAAAGAGCAGTGAAGGAGAACAGTTTAATCCCAACCATAATTTCGGGTATATTTTTTCCGGCAGAACAGAAATATATGTCGATGGCAAGACCAAGGTATTTAAAGAGGGGGATTTTAGATTTATTAGAAAAAACCAACTATCAAAGTATGTAAAGCATCCCGCGCCTGATGGTGAGTATAAATCAATCTCCATATCAATAGACAAGGAAACACTTAGCAGTGTAAGTAAAGAGTATAATATAGATGCAGAAGGTAAATATCAAGGTGATAGTGCCTTGCTTCTAAAGCCTAATCCTTTATTTAATAATTATATTGATTCTTTGACTCCGTATATTGGTAAAGCGATTACAATTGGTAAGGATTTAACCACATTAAAGGTAAAGGAAGCCATTATGATATTGTTGGCTACAAACCCATTATTAAAAGATGTCCTATTTGATTTCAGCGAACCAGGCAAAATAGACTTGGAGGGTTATATGAATAAGTATTATAAATTTAATGTGGACTTAAGCCGATTTGCTTATTTGACGGGAAGAAGTTTGGCTACTTTTAAGAGGGATTTCGAGAAAATATTTCATGATTCGCCAAATCATTGGCTGCAGCAGAAACGACTCAGCGATGCCCATTATCTGATTACAGAAAAAGGATGGAAGTCATCAGATGTTTACCTTGAAGTAGGATTCAAAGATTTATCCCACTTTTCGTTTGCCTTTAAGAAAGCTTATGGTATCTCGCCTTCAAAATTGACATAGGGTACCCCCGGTTCTTTCAGGACTTGCCCGTGCTCGCGCGTCTGTGACGCTTGCGATCTCGACCCGAAAAAAAAATGTTTACAATCGTTATAATGAATAATTATTCACTTAACTTTGTAGCGTGAAACCCAGGGACGATAAGAAAATAGAGCAGATTTATAAGGCAACCCTAGAGCTTGTTCAGGAATATGGCCTCGCGGGTATCACTATGAATAAAATTGCCAAGGCATCTAAATTGGCTACAGGGACCCTTTACATTTACTTTGCGAGTAAAGATGAACTGGTGAATACTTTGTTTACAGAATGCAGGAAGGCTTCTGCGGCTATTTATTTCACAGGGTATGATGCTGAGACACCTTTTAAACAAGGATTCAAGGTAATATGGATGAACCTGCTTAAATATCGTGTGGAAAAGTTTGATGAAGCCATTTTTGTTGACCAGTGCTATCATTCTCCTTTTATTACCGAAAGCACAAAAGAAATCACCCGCCAATTGTTTCAGCCTTTGCACAAGCTTATGGATCAAGGAAAACAGGAAGGACTGGTAAAAGAACTGGATACTTTTTTATTATTGACGTTTATGATCGGCAGTATCAGGGAAATCGTGAAATACTACCATTATAGCGATAGAAAGATAACCGATGCTATTGCAGAACAAGCCTTCTATCTCTGCTGGGATGGTTTAAAGGCATAAATTTTTTTATACTAAAAATGAATATATATTCACTTAAAAAATAGGACGGCCTTATGGCAAAGTTTACCTCATCGCAAATAATCATCATCCTCACTGTTGTTTCCGCGGCGATGCTTCAATTGATAGATACTTCTATCGTTAACGTTTCCCTCACCCAGATGATGGGGAACCTCGGAGCGAGTTTTGAAGATATCGGCTGGGTCATCACCAGTTATGCTGTTTCTAATATTATCATGATCACCCTTTCCGGATGGATGAGTGCTACGTTTGGCCGTAAATATTATTTCGCGGGTTCTATTATATTATTCACAGTGGCATCAGTATTTTGTGGAACCTCAACCAATGTCTGGGAGCTTGTCGCATTTCGCTTTGTACAAGGTATTGGTGGCGGAGGTCTCATATCCACCGCACAGGCTATATTAGTGGAAACATTCCCAAAGGAAGACCTGGGACTTGCCAATGCCATTTATGGCATTGGTGTCATCGTAGGCCCTGCTATTGGCCCAACATTAGGAGGCTATATTACAGATAACCTTACTTGGCAATGGATATTTTTTATAAACATACCAATTGGTATCATAGCCACCATATTTACCCTCATTTTTATAAAAGAACCTTTGGAAAAAATGAAAGCGGGGAAAATGGATTGGACTGCATTGGTTTTATTAGTCGCAGCCATTGGTTCTTTGCAGATTGTATTAGAAAAAGGGCAAAGTGAAGACTGGTTTCAAACCCATTACATAACCGTACTGGCCATTATTGCTGCATTCGGGATTATCTTTTTTATATGGCGCGAACTTACGGTAGAGAATCCGATGGTGAATCTCCGGCTTTTTACAAACCGTTCCTTTACCACCGGTACGCTTTTTAACTTTGTCCTTGGGTTTGGCCTGTATGGTACGACGCTTATTGTACCTATTTTTTGCCAGGGATTGCTTGGTTTTACGGCGATGCAAACTGGGCTTATCTTGTTGCCCGGTAGTCTTGCCACGGCGCTCATGATGCCCATAGTTGGCGTCTTGCTGCGAAAAAAATTAGTTCATCCCGCTGTCTATGCCGCTTTAGGCCTGTTGCTTTTCTTTCTGTTTAGTTTTGATATGGGCCAGATGAACCCGCAGGTATCTCCACATGACTTTTTCTGGCCTTTGATCATGCGTGGTTTTGCGATGGGATTAATCTTCATTCCCCTCACAACCATTTCATTATCAACCTTAAATGGGTCTGAAATCCCGCAGGGAACTTCCTTAAGCAATATGGTAAGACAGCTTGGTGGGTCTATCGGCATTGCCTTGCTTACCACATATATTACGCGGCGAACAGCAATACATTATTCCTACCTCACAGAAAACATTACGTTTAATAACCCGGTAGCTATGTCGAGAATCAAAACACTTACTGCGTATTTCATGAGTTTGGGGAACGATGCAAGCACTGCAACACATAGAGCATATGCCGTAATTGCAGGAATTGTGGGCCAACAAGCTACCATGCTCACATATAAAGAGATGTTCTTGTACATAGGCTTGTTTTTTATAGCCCTGATCCCATTACTGGCCATGTTCTGGAACAAGAAGAAAAAAGCTGAACCTGGGGATGAAAAAATTGAATGGACACTTGAATAAAAACAGGAACACATTAAAAGTCAATTAATTCAGAAGCCATATGAATCATTTATTAATCGCATTGGATTTTAGTCAGTTTTCGCCATTGGTCGAAAAAGTAGGATATACCTTAGCGAGAAGGCTTAATGCAAAAGTGACACTGGTAACTATTGTAAATAAATCTATTGATTATGAACCCATTGTAACAGGACAGGTTTTTACGGATAATTGGGAAGCACGGCAATACCTGGCGAATGAAAATCTGGAAAAAGTAAAGCTTGCTCATTCGGATATCGAAACCAATATTGTTTCATTCATTGGTGACCCGCAGGAAGACATTATTGACCTGGCCATCAAAAATCACACTACGTTTATTGTGATTGGTACGCATGGCAGAACGGGCTTTACAAATTTCCTTTTAGGCAGTACCGCTGAATACGTCATCAAACATTCAACAATACCAGTTATAGTAGTTCCTTACAAAATGGAAAGCCATTAAAGCAAATGGCAAAAACATAAGTCATCCCTATTTAAACGAAATATTTTTTAACAAAAACATTATGATTAAAACCTTTACAATTTCCCAGGAATCATTGTTCAGAATTTTTAAAAAAGCTGTTTTTAGCCATGAAGGCATCTGCAGGCTATACCTTTTTTATAATCCTTGATATATTTTTCCTGATTCTTGATATTTTAATGATGCCTCTTCTTCTTATCGTGTTCCTCGTATTGAAAGCATCGAAAAAATTGAACTAAACAAAGAAATTATCAGCCATCTAAATTTATGTATTATGCCAACAACAGAATTTGAAACCAACACAGATAAGAAAAGCATTACCAGGCCAGAGCCGGAGGAAATCCAATTTGGGAAAAAATTTTCAAATCATATGCTTGTCGCTAATTATGAAAATGGACAGTGGCAAGATGCAAATATTATTCCTTTTAAAAACCTGAGTCTGAGTCCAGCAACTTCCTTTATCCACTACGGACAGGCCATTTTTGAAGGGATAAAAGCCTACAGGCAAAAAGATGGTCATGTTGTTTTATTCCGGGCCTTGGATAATTGGAAACGTATGAATGCATCCGCAATCCGGATGGACATGCCTGAAATCCCTGAAGAAATTTTCATGAATGGCATGAGATTGCTTGTAGACTTTGACCGGTCTTCCGTGCCTTCATTGGAAGGTACATCTTTGTACATACGGCCTTTTATGATTGCAACAGATGAGTTTATTGGGGTTAGGGCAAGTGAAAAATATATGTTTTCTATTATTACAAGTCCTGCGGGCTCTTATTACTCCAAACCAATGTCAATCTACGTTGAGGATAAATACGTCAGAGCTTTTCCTGGCGGAACAGGAAATGTAAAAACAGCAGGAAACTATGCAATGGGCATGCACCACACCAATCTGGTTAAAAAAATGGGCTTTGATGAAATCTTATGGACTGATGGATATGAGCACAAATTCGTACAGGAAATTGGCACGATGAACGTTTTCTTTGTCATTGGGAATAAGGTCATTACACCCGATCTAATGTCGGGAACGATTTTAGGGGGCATCACACAGGACAGTGTCATTACCTTATTAAAAAGAAAAAGGCATCACGTAGAGGAAAGACTGATTTCTGTAGATGAAATTGAGCATGCCTTTAAGTACGGAGAACTTAAAGAAGTTTTTGGAACAGGAACGGCTGCATCAATCACTTCTATTGCAAAGCTTACTTACCAGGACAATGAAATCGTATTACCTGACCCGGAAAACTTTGAGATTGCAAACTGGCTGAAGCTGGAATTGTCAGACATACGATATGGTAGAAAAGAAGATACTCACGGGTGGATATTCCAAGTATGATTTTTATTCATGCTGTTTAATTATGATACTTTTTGCATGGAGCACTACAACCAATTAAGCAGTTTCATTAATCCTTTGTTCCCATTCTTCCTTGCTGATCCTAAAAATCTTTACCTTATGGTCTAACCAGAGTGTAATTTTATCCAGCGTCATTCCATTTTTTTCAGCTACGCTTGCTGATTTAGTATTATTTATATCGATGATTGAGATAAGAGAATCAGAGTAAGTGTAATTATTTTCAAAGGCAAAATCCCGGCATTTTTTTGGCAGCTTCCGTCGCATAACCTTTCCCGCGCTGTTCCGGCATTATTGAATATCCTACTTCCATTTCAGGTATATCGTCAACAGTTTGAACCTGAAGGCCACCCATTCCGATAAATGTACCATCTCTCTTATCAATTACTACATTGAATCCTCCCAATCCGTTATTGTACCTCATAAAAACCCGATCAAACCATTCTTTGCATTGGTCAAGCGGATTAGAATTGGCGAACTTCAATAAATATTTTGTTGAATCAGGATGCTCGAAAAATGGCAACCATGAATCAAAATCATCAGGTTCTAATTTTCTAAATATCAAGCGATCTGTTTTTTGCCCTTCCAGTAAAAATTTCGGTGTTTTGGTCACCATTGTATTTATAACATCATAGAAGTTAAAAGCTCTTTTAACTTTCAAATTTAGGTTTTAGATAAAACTGGAAGTCATTGGCCTCATAATTATTTGTGTAGTCAAACAATAGTCTATACATTTGTCTTGTGAGGAAGTGATATATTCATAATTAGAGAGAGAAACAGCCTTGATATTCAAGGCTGTTTCTTTAAAATAACGTCTGAACTATATTATCTCCCTTTTGATACCTCTCAAAAATTTCTTCTTCAATTTCTTTTCTCGGTTTAGAATAAGTCTCTTTGGAAGCTGCAATCACCTCATTCTTAAAAAATTTATGGCATTCAATTAGAGGCAAAGTATTAGCACTAAATGGCTGTGAGGTAGCACCGTCAATCATCAGCTTCAGGTACATAGAATACTTTGGAAGGTTTATAAGATCTGTCTTATTAAACGTAGGGTAAAACTCTTTCTCCAGGTATTCCGCATCAGTGGCTCCTACTCGAAAGGAAATCATAGTACCTACATTCCCGAATAT
>JABDEJ010000020.1:0-10450 GCA_013287095.1 Bacteroidota bacterium
AAAATTTTATTGCAACTTATCATTATACTTGTCCGAATTGAGCGGGTCAAGACTCTTAAGTAAATCCCGGGCCGTTGTTTTCTTATCAGAAGATGCTGATGCAAAAAGGTCAATCAATTCATTGGTTTTTCCTAGGAAAAATAATTTGATCGTATAAGAACTTGTAAAAGTTTGTCTCAAATCGTTAATTTCCTGGAGGCTGTTTAATATGTTGCCAAGCCCTTTACTGTTGTCTTGTGCCATGATGTCAAGCCCAAGACGATGATATGTGTACACGGCCTCGCGAAATGGTTTGAACCTGTCATCATTTAATTCGTTTGCGAGGTAATAGCGATTGTGATCATCTTTTTCCTGTGAGCCCCAGCCCATCATATTGCTGCTTTGCGCTTGATTAACAATATTCTGTGCTTTCTGAAAATATAATGAGCCGCCATATTTTGAAAACGAATCATAATCATACCCAAACATGATATAGACATAGTAAGAAAGAACAGCAGTTATTTCAGATGTATATGAATTTTCCGAATACTCAAATGGCTGAAATTGAATGTAATTAACATTAAAATTCTTATCAATGCAGTTGAAAAGAGTCGTCGTGTAATTTGTTCCATAAACCGGCCTGCTTGATACTATCTGAATGGTCCCGGAAAAACTTGAACCTGAAACACTACTGATAATAATTGATATGCTGCAGTCTATGCGTTCATTAGATGCGAAATTGTCGTTGGTCCAATGCCTGTTATTTATGAAATCCCTTATCTGGGATTCCATGTTTTTGAATATATCTTTATTCGTCATGGCTATAGTAGGTGCAGATAGCAAGTGTGTTATAGAAGGCAAATTCCCCATTAATGTTTCCCAATTTCAATCCTTCTTCAAAGACAATGATCTTGATTGGGAAGATAATGCCCTTATCAGGAGGGAAATAAGTCCGGGTGGAAAATCCAGGGCATTTATCAATGATACACCCGTTAATCTCAATGTTTTAAAAGAGTTTGGCGAACAATTGGTTGATATTCACAGCCAGTTTCAAACACAAAAACTGGCGGATACACATTTCCAGTTATCTCTTTTGGATGCCGTGGCCGGGCACAAAACTTTATTAAGCCAATATGGTGATAAGTATAGGTCGTATCGCAAGTTGGAGAATGATTTGCAAGGTTTGATTTCAAGAGAGCAAAGCGCCAGGAAAGAATATGATTACTGGACCTTCCAGGTGAATGAACTTGATGAAGCGAATCTGCTTCCGAACGAGACTGACGCACTCGATGAAGAACTGGCATTGTTAAGCAATGCTGAAAAGATCAAACTGGTTTTGCAATCAGCTTTAAACGAAATTTCAGACCAGGACGATAGTGTCAACAACAAAATTGCAGCCAACCAAAAGCAATTTGCTTCAGTTGCTTCCTTAAATACAAGGCTTCAGGCAATATACAAACGCCTGGAAAATATCCTCATCGAGACCAAGGACCTGTCTGGGGAAATAACAGATTTGTACGAATCTATAAATGTTGATGCAGAGCGGCTTGAGCAGGTTAATACTCGGCTGAGAACCATTCACAATCTGCTGGTAAAGCATGGTTATAAAACCGAAACGGAACTGCTTAACTATGCCGATGAACTCCGTGAGAAAATGAGCGGGGCCGAATCATTGTCTGATGAAATAAGGGACATACAAAACAGGCTCGTGGCCATGAAAGCGGAACTGCAAAGCATGGCTGATCAGATATCCAAAAACAGGAAAGAACAAATTTCAGGACTTGAAAAGCAACTGGTTACACTGCTAAAACAAACCGGAATCCCCGAAGCCACCATAGAGATATCCCTTACTGAAACCGAATCCCTGAATGAGTATGGCAAAGACAAAATACAGGTTTTATTCAGCGCCAACAAGGGATCTAAACCTCTTGAAGTAGGCAATGTTGCTTCTGGTGGGGAACTTTCCAGGTTGATGCTTTGCTTTAAATTCATCCTCGCAGATACAATGGTATTACCAACAGTTGTTTTTGATGAGATAGATGCAGGAGTGTCCGGCGAGGTAGCTATCAGGGTAGGGCAGATGATTAAAAAGCTTTCTGCTGGCCGGCAGGTAATCTGTATCACGCATTTACCACAAGTTGCAGCCATGGGTGACCATCAGTATATTGTATATAAAGTAGCAGGCAAAGAACGCACCGCCATCAATATCCGCCAACTCGAAAACAGCGAACGCATTGAAGAAATCGCCAAGATGATTGGTGGCCATGTGCCTGGTGCTGCAGCGGTTGAGAGTGCGAAAGAGTTATTGATGAGGAATTGATGTTTTTTTCAACTAGAACACATACCCTTAATATGTCTCCCCCCAAAACTTAACACACCCCCATTCCCTCTATTCCAAACTTTTCCGCCCTTGTTGGTGTTGTCACCAACAAGCAGCATGTCTATTTGTACAATCCAATCTGTTATATCCCTTTTTTGAACGATTCATTTAAAAATATTTGTTATTTATATAACTTTGATAAAAATTTGAATGTGCGATGAAAGTGGTACTTGACATAAAGGACAATAAAGCAGATTTTATCCTCGATTGGCTAAAGCAATACACTTACGTAAAGATAAAACCAGTAAAAAGGCCCAAGGAAAAGCTTATTTCTGATCTTAAGGAAGCCATTGAAGAAGTGGAACTTATTGAGGCAGGCAAAAAAGAAGGGAAATTATTGAAAGACCTTTTGGATGAGTTATAAGATAGTTGCCACTGAAAGTTTCATTCGCGATTCCAAACATCTTAGCAAAAAGTACGCTTCTTTTAAGAAGGATCTAGCCCATTTGGAAGAGGTTCTGGAGACAAATCCTACTTCTGGCATGTCTCTCGGCAATAATTGTTTCAAAATCAGGCTAGCAATTACTTCAAAAGGCAAAGGTAAATCAGGTGGCGGCCGCGTGATTACTTGTGTTAAAATTATAAAAGAAACAGTATTTCTTCTATCTGTTTATGATAAATCAGAACAAGAGGATTTGTCTGACAAAGAGCTTAATGTTCTCGTTAGCCAGATTCCTGACTGACAACCTCAGCCCAAAACTTAACATACCTCCATTCCCTCTATTCCAAACTTTTGCCTAACTTGCGCCTTTTTATGACCATCCTATCAGAATCGAAAACAGAAATGGCATCATTACTCATTTGCCGGATTATCTCCAGGAAGGACCGAAGACGGTTTTTCCGCTCCAGGATATGATTTATCCATGGGCTGCCCCGGTCGGGAGGCCGGATCCTACTGTTTTATTAATTAATCATTTTTCAATTTTTTTCCTGATAAATCAATGAGCGAAAGCCAGTTTATAGTCCGTTTGGCTACGGACAAAGATATAATTTACGCAAACCAGATCTGTGCCGAGATGGAATCATCTGCAAAAGCACGCGGAACAGGAATTGCCAAGCGATCACCGGAATATGTAAGCCAGAAGATGCAAGAATCAAAGGCAGTTATTGCCCTGCATAAAGATGGTCGCTGGGCTGGGTTTTGTTATATAGAAACCTGGGAAGATGGCAAATATGTGGCCAATTCCGGCTTGATCGTATCTCCCGAGTTCCGAAAAGAAGGCCTTGCCAAACAGATCAAATTCAAGATATTCGAACTTTCACGCACCAAATATCCTGCTGCCAAGATCTTCGGGCTTACAACTGGACTCGCTGTCATGAAAATCAATTCAGAGCTTGGCTATGAACCTGTAACCTATTCTGAACTCACGGATGATGACCAGTTTTGGGCAGGGTGCAAAAGTTGCGTGAACTTTGACATATTAATGAGTAAAGACCGCAAAAATTGTCTTTGTACGGCCATGCTATACGACCCGATTGAGAAAGAGAAAGACAAGGAGAAAGAGAAAGAAAAAGGCAAAAACGGCCAGCACGTTGAAACCATAAAAAACCAAACCACCCATGAGCACTGAAAAGAAAAAAGTAGCGCTGGCCTTCAGCGGAGGACTCGACACTTCCTACTGTGTGAAGTATTTGTCAGAAGTTCTTGATCTGGATGTATATACAGTAACGGTAAATACAGGAGGATTCGATGAAAAAGAGCTTAAAGAGATAGAAGAACGCGCCATAAAACTTGGCTCCAAAGGTCATGAAACGGCGGAAGAAACGGATGACTATTACAAATCCTGCATCCGGTACTTGATATATGGCAATGTCCTTAAAAACGGGACTTACCCGCTTTCTGTAAGCGCGGAAAGGGTTTGCCAGGCGATGGCAGTTGCCAAATTTGCCAAAAAGATCGGGGCTGATTTTGTAGCCCATGGCAGTACAGGTGCCGGCAATGACCAGGTGCGTTTCGACATGATATTCAATATCATGATCCCTGATATTAAGATCATTACCCCCATCAGGGACAATAGATTATCCCGCGAAGAAGAAATTGAATTTCTAAAGAAAAGGGGTGTGGAGTACAGTTATGAAAAGGCTAAATATTCTATTAATAAAGGCCTCTGGGGCACGTCCATTGGAGGGAAGGAGACGTTGACTTCAGACCAGGCATTGCCGGAAGCTGCCTACCCAACGCAACTTACTAAGTATAAGCCTGAAAAAGTGAGCCTGCTTTTTGAGCACGGCGAATTGGTTGGGATAGACTCGCATCGATTTTTTAACCCGGTTGATGCCATCCAAAAACTTTATGAAATTGCTTCACCTTATGCCATTGGCCGTGATATCCATGTGGGGGATACTATTATAGGTATCAAAGGCAGGGTAGGGTTTGAGGCATCCGCGCCCATCATTATTATCAAAGCACATCATGCCCTTGAGAAACATGTACTTACCAAGTGGCAATTGTACTGGAAAGACAATCTCGCTTCCTGGTATGGCAATTGGCTCCATGAGGGACAGTTTTTGGACCCGGTGATGCGCAACATAGAAAAGTTCATGGAAGACACCCAGAAAACCGTGAATGGAAGAGTGGATGTTCTTTTGTCGCCTTATCATTTCTCTATTATAGGAATAGAATCGAGACATGATCTAATGAACTCAGAATTTGGTAATTATGGGGAAATGAACAATGCGTGGACGGGTGAAGATGTCAAAGGGTTTTCTAAAATATTCGGCAACCAGGCCATGATCTATCATAAAGTAAACGCCATCAGAAATATAGAAGGTGATGAATAAGATAAAAGCAGGCATAGTTGGTGGGGCAGGATATACTGGTGGAGAACTTATCCGTATCTTATTGCAGCATCCGGCGGCTGAAATTGTTTTTGTACATAGCAAAACATTTGCAGGAAAGCCTGTTCATGTAGCCCATCCTGATCTGTTTGGTGATACGGATCTGAAGTTTACTGATAGGATAGATTCTGATATTGAGGTTCTTTTTCTCTGCATGGGGCATGGTGAATCCAGGAAATTCTTAGAGTCCAATGATATTCCTAACGAAGTCAAAATCATAGACCTAAGCCAGGATTTCAGGATAGATAGTGCTTTTGGGAATAGGGGGTTTGTTTATGGCATGCCTGAATTACAAAGAGATGTGGTATCTAAAGCCAGTAACATAGCTAATCCGGGCTGTTTTGCAACATGCATTCAATTGGGACTGTATCCATTAGCTAAAAAAGGCTTACTGACTGATGAAGTGCATGTGAGTGGGATAACAGGCTCAACAGGAGCCGGTAAAAGCCTGAGCGAAACCACCCATTTTACCTGGAGGAACAATAATATATCGTCTTATAAAGTATTGGAGCATCAACATTTGGGAGAGATTGTAAATTCTCTTAACTTATTGCAAACCAATGTTCCTGATATTAATTTTATTCCTTATCGTGGTAATTTCAGCCGGGGCATTTTGTGCACAACTTATACGAAATCAGACATAAGCGCTGAAAATGCCAAAGCTGTTTTTGAGGAATATTATAACGAGCATCCTTTTGTGCATATTCTGAATGAAGCGCCAGACCTGAAACAGGTTGTAAATACCAATAAGTGTTTTCTGCATGTCGGGAAAGTGAATAACAGGTTGGTGATTACTTCAGCGATCGATAACCTCTTAAAAGGCGCATCCGGACAAGCTGTTCAGAACATGAACCTGATGTTTGACCTGGATGAAACTACAGGACTACATTTTAAAGCCATTGCATTTTAAAAACTTCTATATATCCATGAAACTATTCGACGTTTATCCTCTTTTTGATATTGAGCCTGTTTCGGCAAAAGGCTCTTATATTATTGATGAAAAAGGTGATACATATCTTGACCTGTATGGTGGTCATGCCGTAATTTCAGTGGGGCACAGCCATCCTTACTATGTTGAAATGCTTACCAATCAATTGAATAAGATCGGTTTTTATTCCAATTCTGTCAAGATTCCTCTGCAGGAAGAACTGGCTGAAAAACTGGGGAAACAAAGCGGATATCCTGATTATGAATTATTTCTTTGTAATTCAGGCGCTGAGGCCAATGAAAATGCCATTAAACTGGCATCATTTCACAATGGCAGAAAACAGGTAGTCGCTTTTTCGGGATCTTTTCATGGGCGTACTTCTGCGGCTGTTGCGGCAACCGACGATCCTTCTATCAATGCCCCGGTAAACCATTCACCTAATTTTGTATTCGCGCCATTTAATGATGAAGAAGCTGCCAAAGAACTGATTACAGATAGTACATGCGCGGTGATTATTGAAGGTATGCAAGGCGTTGGAGGTGTGCAGGTTCCTACAGTTTCTTTCTTAAAATTACTTCGTGAATTATGCGATAAAACAGGTGCATTGCTTATTCTGGATGAGGTTCAGTCAGGATATGGAAGATCAGGAAAGTTTTTCGCACATCAATATGCAGGCATCAAACCTGATCTGATAACAGTAGCCAAAGGCATGGGAAATGGGTTTCCAGTTGGTGCTGTGCTTATTAGCCCCGGAATCAAGCCCCGCCATTCTATGCTGGGGACCACTTTTGGCGGAAACTACCTGGCCTGCGCGGCCGGAATCGCCGTTTTGGATATCATTGAAAAAGAAAACCTGGTAAATAATGCAGCTGAGGCTGGTAAATATCTTGTTGATAAAATATCCTCATTGGAGGGCATAAAAGAAGTGAGAGGGCAGGGTTTAATGGTCGGTATAGAACTTGAATATCCCTGTGCCGAAACCCGCAAACAACTTTTATTTAATCATAAGATATTCACGGGTTCATCATCTAATAAGAATACTTTGCGCATCTTGCCACCGCTTAATATCAAGACTTCTGAACTGGATGTCTTTGTTGATGCATTTGCTCACATGTTAGAAAAATCCCTGGCAAAATGAAACATTTCACTAGCGTACACGATGTAGAAGACATCAATGCATTGGTACAAGATGCCATTGCGTTAAAGAGTAATCCCTATGCTTTTGAAAACCGGGGCAAGCATAAAACCCTGGGATTGATATTCCTGAATCCAAGTCTGCGAACCCGTCTCAGCACTCAGAAAGCTGCTGCAAGCCTCGGAATGCACGTCATGGTGATGAACCTGGACAAAGAGGGCTGGGCGCTTGAAACTGAAGACGGTATGATGATGAACGGTAATAAGGTGGAACATATCCGTGAAGCAGCCGCAGTCCTTGGTCAATATTGTGATATCATTGGTTTAAGATCATTCCCTCAGCTTCATGACCGGGAAGAAGATTATAGCGAGAACATTCTCAAGAAGATGATCAGTTTTTCCGGACGGCCTATTTTGAGCCTTGAAACGGCAACCCGGCATCCTTTACAAAGTCTTGCTGATCTGATGACTATTAAAGAATTAACACCAGAATTCCTGAACCGCAAGCCAAAAGTGGTTCTAACCTGGGCTCCTCATATCAAACCTCTGCCACAGGCGGTACCAAACTCCTTTGCCGAATGGATGATCAAAGCCGAAGTCGATTTTGTGATCACACATCCTGAAGGTTATGAACTGGCTGAAGAATTTACGCAAGGTGCTAATATCGTTTATGATCAGGATACCGCATTGCAGGACGCTGATTTTGTGTATGTTAAAAACTGGTCATCTTATTCAAATTATGGCAAAATACTAAGCACAGATAAAAACTGGATGCTTAATAACCGGAAACTCTATAAGACTTCGAATGCCAGGGTGATGCATTGTCTCCCCGTTCGAAGGGATGTGGAACTGGCCGCTGAGGTACTTGACGGACAAAACAGTATTGTTATTCACGAAGCTGGAAACCGGGTATTTGCCGCACAGGCAGTGCTTAAAAAAATGTTGCAGGATAACTTCTAAGAATGGATAAATCCAAACTATACATCCTGAAAATAGGTGGCAATGTCATTGACGATCCAAAGCAATTGGAATCGTTTTTGAGTTCTTTTGCCAAAATCGAGGGAGCTAAAATCCTTGTGCATGGGGGTGGTAAAATAGCCAGTAGCATCAGCAAAGAGCTGGGTATTGTGCCAAATATGGTGGATGGCAGACGCATTACAGATGCTGAAACGTTGAAGGTAGTTACCATGGTTTATGGTGGGCTGGTCAATAAAAACATCGTTGCCTTACTTCAATCTTATGGCTGTAATGCGATAGGATTGACCGGTGCTGATGCCAATATCCTGCCTGCTCAAAAAAGGCCGGTAAAAGAAATTGATTATGGCTTTGTGGGTGATATTGACGAAGATAAGGTGAATGATAAGATTCTTTCTTCTTTTTTAGAGAATGGTTTGTGTACTGTTATTGCGCCCTTAACCCATGATAATCATGGTAGTTTATTGAATACCAATGCGGATACAATTGCAAGTGTGCTGGCAGTGTCATTAAGTGCAAATTATGATGTTTCTTTGACATATTGTTTCGAAAAATCGGGTGTTTTACGAGATGTAAATGACGAGAAAAGCCTGATAAATAGCATCTCATCCATAGAATATGAAGATTTGAAAAAGGAAGGTATTATCAATCAGGGCATGATCCCGAAACTGGACAATGCATTTGATGCTTTGCAAAAGGGTGTTCAATCGGTACAAATCATTCATGCTGATGAGATAGCCTGCCTGATAAATCAAACCAAACCAAAAGGAACTGAATTATATGCCTGATAAAGAATCTATTTCTCGTTTGACAACAGATGCTATTGATCTGCTTCAGCAATTGATATCCATCCAATCTTTCAGCAAAGAAGAGGATGGAACTGCAAACGCAATAAGCCAGTTTTTATCAAGTCATAACATTGATTTTCGTCGAAAAGGAAATAATATCTGGGCATATAACAAGAATTTTGATCCTGCAAAACCAACCATCCTTCTTAACTCACATCATGATACTGTAAAGCCAAATCCGGGCTGGACAAAAGACCCTTTCAAGCCTGAAATACAGGATGGTAAATTGTATGGACTTGGTAGCAATGACGCAGGTGGGTGCCTCGTGTCGTTAATAGCAACTTTTAGATATTTTTATGACAAAAACGACCTTCCTTATAATATCGCAGTTGCTGCTACTGCCGAAGAAGAGAATTCAGGCTTTAATGGGATAGAATCTATCTTAGAAGATCTGGGAAACATTGATTTAGTGATAGTTGGAGAACCTACCAAAATGCAAATGGCTATTGCTGAGAAAGGATTGTTGGTATTGGATTGCGTTGCACATGGCAAAACTGGCCATGCCGCCCGTGAAGAAGGTGATAATGCTATTTATAAAGCTCTGAAAGACATAGAATGGTTCCGGGATTATAGATTTGAAAAGGTATCGCAGTTTTTAGGACCTGTAAAAATGACCGTTACGGTTATTAAAGCCGGTGAACAGCATAATGTGGTTCCTAATGAATGTCATTTTGTAGTTGACATCAGGCTTACAGATCAATATAACCATCAGGAGGTAATAGGTATTATTCGTCAGCATGTTCAGTCTGAAATAAAACCAAGATCTACCAGGCTAAAACCTTCATTTATAAGCCCGGAACATCCTATTGTTAAGGCAGGACTCGAAATGGGTTTAACGACTTATGGGTCCCCAACCAGCTCAGACCAGTCTGTGATTCCTTATACAAGCATCAAAATTGGCCCCGGAGATTCTGCCCGTTCCCATACTGCAGATGAGTTTATCTACCTCAAAGAAACAGAAGATGGAGTAGGGAAGTATGTGGAGATTTTGGAGAGGATGATGGGACTCCAGATTTGACAATTTTTTAAAGTTGCCAAATCTATTTCTTCGCCAATTCCACAATATCTTTCACTTCCAGGATTGGGTTTTCAGGGCCTTTATGCGCGGTATTTATCATCGCAACGCCAATTTCTTTTAGGGTGCATACAACATTAGGGAAAGCAGCCCTGAGTATGGGATACATCCACGTAAAAGCGTAATATAATTTGTTGGTATTTTTCATTCCTTTGGTGGGATGTATATATCCCGGCCGGAACATATATGCCTTTTTAAAGGGCAGTTTCATCAGGTCGTTTTCGGTTTTGGTTTTTACCCGTACCCACATCCCGAATTTGCCACCCATTCTTTTTTCATTACCTGTTCCTGCA
>JABDEJ010000020.1:10499-29085 GCA_013287095.1 Bacteroidota bacterium
ATCCCAGACTGGTGACCCCAAGGCACAGAAAGGCCGCATTATATCCTTCCAATTGATTTTCAATCGGAGATAAATCAAAAAAATCTGCATGAATGATTTCGGTCAATTTGGGATGGGTAATTCCACTTGGCCTGCGGTTGATGATCAGCACTTTTTCGACATCAGGATGTAAAAGGCATTCGTGCAAGACACCTTCACCCACCATTCCGGTTGCTCCGGTGACAATAGCTCTTATTTTTTCGTTTGGCATATATCTTTTCTAATATGGAACAAATGTAGCTATATAATCGCTGTACGGGCTCTCCTTGCGGGTGCCCTTTGCTGAGAATGGGGCGACCGCAAGGGTCGCCCGTACAAATTGATCGAATTAACCCTATAAATGGTAATTTTGCCCCATCATGCAAAAACCCGATAAACTATGGCAAAAGAAGACTGGAACTGCGCCTGAAGTAGAAGCCTTCACGGTTGGAAATGACCGTGAACTGGATATGTTATTGGCGCCATTTGATGTATTGGGGTCTATTGCCCATGCAAAGATGCTTGGAAAGGTTGGTTTGCTGAAAGAAAACGAGGCAATCACGCTATGCCAGGAGCTTAAAAATATTTATAAAGAGATTGATAGCCGATCTTTTTCTATTGAAGATGGGGTAGAGGATGTCCATTCACAGGTTGAAACAATCCTGACTGCCCGTCTTGGCGACATTGGTAAAAAAATACATACCGGAAGATCCAGAAATGACCAGGTTCTGTTAGATCTAAAATTATTTACCCGATCAGAGATTGCCGGCATCGTTGAGAATACCAGTACGCTCTTTAACCAACTTATTGATCTTAGCGAGAAGCATAAAGAATATCTTTTGCCAGGTTATACCCATTTCCAGGCTGCCATGCCGTCCTCATTTGGTTTGTGGTTTGGAGCCTACGCCGAAAGCCTGGTAGATGATCTGACGGTATTAAATGCTGCATACAAGGTCACCAATCGGAATCCACTTGGTTCAGCAGCGGGGTATGGCTCCTCTTTTCCATTAGACAGGGAATATGTCTCGGAACTTTTGGGTTTTGATTCAACAAATTACAACTCTGTTTATGCCCAAATGACCCGTGGCAAAACTGAAAGGCTTGTGAGTTCAGCCATGGCATCAATTGCAGCTACTTTGGGCAGAATGTCGGCAGATATATGTCTCTATATGAGCCAGAATTTTGGTTTTGTGTCGTTCCCGGACCATCTTACAACTGGTTCCAGTATTATGCCGCACAAGAAAAACCCGGATGTTTTTGAGCTGATTCGTGCCAAATGCAACAAGCTGCAGGCTTTGCCCAACGAACTGGCTATGATATGCGCCAATCTTCCGTCAGGATATCACAGGGATATGCAACTGATCAAACAAAGTTTTCTTCCTGCATTTGGAGAGCTTAATAGCTGTTTGAAAATGATGTATTTCATGCTACAGTCAATTGAAGTCAATAAAAATATCCTCGACGATCCTAAATACAGGTTTATTTTTAGCGTAGAAGCTGTCAACGCACTCGTCAATGAGGACATTCCATTTCGGGATGCTTATAAAAGGGTAGGAGAGCAGATCGCAGACGGGACTTTTGAAAAGCCTGAATCAGATTTATTAAAAACCCATACCCATTTGGGAAGCATTGGTAATTTGGGCAATGAAAAGATCAGCCAATTAATGAAAGAAGTAGTGGAAGGGTTTGGGTTTGAGAAGCTGGAGAAGTCTTTAAGCAGCCTGATCAAGGGTTGATTTCTCCCAAGTGATTTGCCATGCTGCTCTTCACTTGTCATTCCGACTTCCACCCCTGTCATCCCGACGGCAGGAGGGATCTGATTCCAGCGCATACACTTTTCAGATTTATCACCAAATCGCTTTTGAGTTCTCCTCAATCAGATTTAGCTCCGCTGAGCCTTCGGGTTCTCACTGCGTTCGAAATGACAGTTGAGAGATTTCTCCTTTCGTCGAAATGACAAGAGCGGTTCGTTCGAAATGAACGTCAATGTCGCAATTTAAGTATTGCTTAACAGTAACTTAACCTTAATTTAATACCTGGGTGACCAAAGCCGCAGCCTCGCTGAGAAGGGTCGCCGGGAACACTTTCAAACCGCTTTCATCAATGATTTTGCGGGCTTCTTCTGCATTTGTGCCTTGTAAACGCACAATAATCGGGACATTTATCTGGCCGATATTTTTATAGGCATCTACAATCCCTTGTGCAACGCGGTCACAGCGTACAATACCCCCGAAAATATTCACCAAAATGGCCTTTACTTTTGGGTCTTCAAGGATAATCCTGAATCCTGCTTCTACCGTTGTCGCATTTGCAGTACCCCCCACATCGAGGAAATTAGCAGGTTCGCCGCCGCTGAGCTTGATCATATCCATGGTTGCCATGGCCAATCCGGCACCGTTCACCATACATCCAACATTGCCATCAAGGTGTACATAGTTCAGGTTGTATTTCTTGGATTCTGTTTCTAAAGGATCTTCTTCGTTCAGGTCGCGCATGGCTTCATAGTCAGGATGCCTGTAGAGGGCATTATCATCCAGGTTTACTTTGGCATCTACTGCTATGATCTTATTATCTGATGTCTTTAAAACCGGGTTTATTTCAAACATAGATGAATCTGTACCTACATAGGCATTGTATAAAGAGGCCACAAATTTGGTCATGGCCTTAAAGGCATCTCCCTCCAATCCGAGGTTAAAAGCAATCCTCCTTGCCTGGAAACCCTGTAAACCTACGTCAGAGCTTATATGTTCCTTATATATACGGTCAGGCGTCTTAGCTGCCACCTCTTCGATATCCATACCACCTTCAGTAGAGTACATGATCACATTTTCGCCACGCTGACGGTCAAGCAGCACACTCATGTAGAATTCTTTGGTTTCAGTTGGGCCGGGATAATAAACATCCTCAGCAACGAGCACTTTGTGCACAACCTTGCCTTCTGGGCCTGTTTGATGCGTAATAAGGGTCATCCCAAGAATGCGACCGGCAACATCTTTTACTTCATCAATAGATTTAGCCAGTTTCACGCCCCCGCCTTTTCCGCGGCCACCTGCATGTATTTGTGCTTTTATAACGAAAAACTTGGTTCCTGTCTGCTGATTTAGCTGTTTCGCAGCTTCAACGGCGCCATCGGCTGTATCGGCAACAATGCCTTCCTGGATGGCAACACCATAACTTTTAAGTATTTGCTTTCCCTGGTATTCGTGAATGTTCATGAGTGAATTTTAAGTACCTTATTAAGGTTTCAAAACTAAGACATTTCTGTTTAAGATTTGCTGGTTAAAGACAGCTTTTGGTTCTTAAATTCTTGAGAAATATGAGGGGTTGATGAATCAAATAATTGCGTCAAACCAATGACGCATTTAGTACATTCATTTAAAGAATGTTATAGCGTTATTATAGGAAGATTACAGCAGACTAATGACTCATTATGCCCGTAATGCACAATTTTGAACCAGGCCGGAAGCTAAAACTGAACTAATTGACAATCAAAATTATAAATGGGACATTATGAAATTAAGCAGGGCTGAAGCTCATTTCAAATCTACACGACAGTACTGATCGGAAAACCCGGAATGACTGGCTAAGCTTTTTGAGTTTCGACGCTTTTCTTAGCAGTTAGCAAATAATATCCGCCAAAGAAAACAGCGCTATAAAAAAGATCGCCAAGAACAGTGTATTTAAAAAATGGCAATCCCATGGTATAAGATTGAATCAGTCCGCTGAAATCTTTTGAATATTCAGGAATGCTTGTCCATGACCCGAAATTGGTAACCAGGAAAAACAATATTGATCCGCTTAATGAAGCCGCGATAATATTCAGAGGCTTTCTATTATTCCTGATCAACATCCCTATAAATATGATAACAAAGAAAGAACCATATACGTATGCCATATCAGGATAGAACCCGGTACCAGGTGCCATGACTTCCTTGATGGTATCGCTAAGCAACATCGCACCAATTGGGAATACAAACATCCATTTGCGGTTCCACAGCATCGCACCACTGAACAAAGCCAAAGCGCCAATAGGAGTGAAGTTGGGCCAAAGCTGTCCTATGCTCTTTGCAAAGACTGTACGAAGAAGAATAGAAATTAAAGTAATGGCAGCAAGAGCAAAGATCATTCTGCGTGATTGGGTATTGTTTCCTTGTGATTGCATAGATATACTTATTTGATGAGGCAAAGATAAGACAAGTTGGAACTCATAATATCGGAGAGCAGATTTATTAGGTCAATTCACCCTGATCATGCCCCTTCTTCTGTTTTTGCTTACAAATAGGAGCCTAATTGTGCTATTTACAAATGTTATTAATATAAAGTATAACTACATAAGATGTAATATAATTTATTATATATTAATTATATATGACTAAATTACAATATAGGATTCATTATAACATTATTAAAGCATTCTATATTATAAAGATACCTCTTAACTACGCTGATTTATCAAATGATTTGACGGGCGCTAATATACGTAGGCCTATTTACAAAATACAAAACATAGTTTACATAAGTACATTTGTAAATTTACATTGTTACACTTGTAAATTATCTGAATTTACATATTGTTTGGAATTGTAAACAGGGTAGTTTACCTTTGTACAAACTTTAGAAATTTATGAACGAGCGCTTGTTAAAGATCATGGAGCACTTCAACTATTCTCCATCCATATTTGCTGATGAAATAGGGGTTATACGCTCCAGTATTAGTCATATTATAAGTGGACGTAATAATCCAGGCTTAGAACTATTGCAAAAGGTATTGATAAGGTTTCCCCAGATCTCTTCCGATTGGCTCTTGCTTGGAAGAGGGGAAATGCTGTTAAGCGAAGATGTGTATGAAGCAAAGAAGCTAACAAATGTAAACTACCCGAAGAAAATCGGCCAATTAAATTTAGATGATCTCGCTTCGGTACAACCTATCAAAAAGCAGGAATCTTCTACAATTGTAAACCCAACTCCGGTGCCTGCAACACAAAATTCTATTGAAAGTAACAAGCCGGAACCTGTAGAAAAGCAGGAAAAGCCTGTTCAGGTTGAAACAAAAACGGTTCAGGTTGAAAGACCTATAAAGTCTAATGCCGGAATCAAACGGGTTACGATTTACTTTGACGATCATTCTTTCAGGGATTTCGTAGAAGAAAAAGCCTGAAGGAAATTTGAATACCTTAATGTAGCAGGAAACAGCGAAATTCGCATCCAATGAAAATTGCTGTAAATACCAGGCTCTTACTTCACAACAGGCTGGAGGGTATAGGCTGGTTTACCTACGAATGCCTGAAACGCATTACGATACAGCATCCTGAACACCATTTCTATTTCATTTTTGACAGACCTTACAACAAAGAATTCATCTTTTCTGATAATATTACACCCATCGTTATTGGTCCGCAATCCAGGCATCCAATCCTTTGGTATATATGGTTCAACTGGTCTTTAGCATCTGTTTTAAAGAAAATAAAACCTGATCTTTTACTTTCACCAGAGGGGTATATATGTTTGAATACCAATATAAAAACGATTAACGTAATGCACGACATCGCATATGAGCATTACCCGGAAACAGTACCATGGCTGGTGAGGAGATATTACAAATATTATTTCCCAAGGTTCGCAAGGAGAGCCGACAGGATTGCAACTGTTTCCATTTTTTCAAAAAATGATATTGTCAAAGAATACAATGTTGACCCTTCGAAAATCAAAGTGGTGTATAATGGGTGCAAAGAAGCTTATCATCCAATTGATGAAACCTTGAAAGAATCGACCCGGTCAAAATGGACGGGAGGGAAATCCTACTTTATATATATAGGCAGCATCAATCCCAGGAAAAATATCGGGAACCTGTTACTGGCTTTTGAGAAATATAAAACAGAAACAAAATCGGACACCAAACTACTACTCATCGGGAAGAAGATGTTCATGGGGAGTGAGCTGGATAATATACTTCAGGATTTGAAATCTAAGAACGATATTCAATTTTTAGGTAGGGTAGAGGATGCAACTGAAGTGAATAACCTTATCTCAGCTTCAATAGCCATGGTTTATGTATCTGTTTTTGAAGGTTTTGGCATACCATGCCTCGAGGCCATGCGCTGTGGGACAGCTGTGATCGCATCTAATACAAGTTCATTGCCGGAAGTCTGCGGGGATGCCGGGTTTTATGTGGATCCGAATTCGATTGATTCTATTGCAGATGGAATGAAGAAAATAGCCAGTGATTCCGGATTAAGACAAGTATTGATAAATAAAGGCATGCCGCAATCTCAAAAATTCAGCTGGCAAAAGACTTCTGAATTGCTTTGGAATCTCATAGAAGAATGTATAAAAGAATAACTTTGTACCATGCATAAAATACTCATCATCAATGGCCCGAACCTGAATTTATTAGGTAAAAGGCAAAATGACATTTATGGCAACATGAGTTTTGAGGACTACCTGGCAACTCTCCGTGAAAAGTATGAAATTATCGATATTCAATATTTTCAGAGCAATAAAGAAGGTGAATTGGTAGATCATATTCAGTCAGCAAACTCAGATTTTGATGGCATTATTTTGAATGCCGCTGGCTATTCGCATACTTCTATTGCTATTGCAGATGCAATTCAAGCCATAGATATTCCTGTTGTAGAGGTGCATATTTCTAATGTCTATGCCCGTGAAGAATACAGGCATCATTCTTACTTATCTGCCCATTGCAAGGGTGTTATAGTAGGTTTCGGATTAGCTGGGTATCAGCTTGCGGTTGAGAGTTTGATAGCATAGGCTTATCTGCCTTATAGCTACCTTATTCATAAAGTTGGCAACTTTTTAAAAGTTGTCAACTTAGATAATGATATAAAATTTGAAAACTCTCTACACTGTTGACTGATGACTGTCTTACTGATGACTGAGTCAAGGTTTGTATTCCGACAACTTCAAAATCTTCCGGTAATCCTTATCCATAAACAATTCATCAAGGGTTACTTTTGGATTCTTTTCCATATATTGTTTTACAATCTGCCAGCCTACCCATTCACCGAGTCGGGGGGAAGATTCCTGAGGAACATTAACATCATTGGTAAATGGTCCCTCATCTATATATCTGCCCACTTTGTCTTCATTTGTGTTATACAGAAGGTTTTCTGTAACCAGGTGCGCCCATATATCGGTCTCATTTTTGATGCACCATTTTAACTGTTTGGTAGTATATTCAATTTTTAAGGTATCAGCTAAATCCGGCTTCATCGCATCTATGTAGAAAAGCTTTTTACCCGCATAGATCATTTTACTTAATAAGGTTTGGTCTGTAAGCCGATCTTCATCATATCGGTTCATAAAAAGGGTTTTCAATCCGGATGGAAGGATATATTCTTTACGAAAGGTACGCATTTTATAATCGGGCATTTCAATAGAATTATAGTACCTGTAGTTTTCTCCGAGGAAAAATTCCAGAGCTATAAGCAGATCTTTTCCATAAGTATAAGCCTGGTAGCCGAAAGGATTGATAATGGTATAGACCTTCGGCAAAGAATCATCAGGGTAATAATATTTAATATGACGGAAAGCATCATCAAACTGGTTTTCAAGGTCTTTGATAACCGGTTCTGGAAATGTCTTTTCCACATCTGGATATAGCGAGTCGCGCATATAGCGATTCATCAGGTAAACCCTTTTGAAACTATCCAGGGTACTGGGCTCGCCCCATCGTCCGAAATTGTGCATCCTTGTAATAAAGAACTTTATCACATCTTTATGCGCGGTAATCATCTGCCGAATTCCCTCTTCAAAATGTTTTGGGTCAATGCTATAGAACTCTTTTTCAAGCCTTATAAATTTGACATCAACTTTGATTTTGCTGACGTCCGGGTTCCACCTGTCATTGGATTTGCATCCAAACAGGAAAAGGACCGGTAAAACATAAACGATTACTCTTTTGTTGATAGACAGAATCATTAACTTGCCCCCTTTAATTTAAAACGCAAAAATATGAAAAAGCTTATCGCTATTGGGCTATTTATATTCTCTAATATAATAACATTCGCACAGTCGACACCGCCGCCGCCGCCTTCATCAAATCCTCCCTATTATAATGCGCCAAGAGGAAAAGCAACCAAGTTTAAAGGGGGTTTGATGGTCAGCCCATCGGTTACCTGGCTTGATGCCAATGTTGACAATTCTTCCATCAATAAAATCCGAAGCCCCAATCCCCATCTTGGCTTCTCTTATGGCCTTGTCGGGGATTTCTTTTTTAATAACAATTACGGCATTGGTACAGGAATAAGAGTGACTGGTTTTGACGAGTCGTTTGATTACTATGCGGATGCAAACAAAGCCTATTATATTGGCAGAACGCTTCATTTACAGTATCTTGATATCCCTATTACATTGAAAATGAGAACCAATGATGTTGGGTATATGAAATATTTCGCTCAGTTTGGGTTTATGCCTGCGATAAAACTAAGTGCCCGCGCTGATATAGATACTGTAGGTGTTACCAATACAAATGGCCTGAATGTGGCAAGCAGCGTGAACCTGTTAATGCTTTATTCTGTAGTCGGACTTGGAGCAGAATACAATCTTGGCGGCACAACTAATCTTGTTTTCGGTATTACATGGTATAACGGTTTTACAAATATCTGGAACAAGGCAGGCAACAGAACGAGTACAGATCCTAACGTAAACAGCAACTTTAATACCCCGGCAGAAAACATTGCACTAAACTTTGGGGTATTGTTTTAAGGGCATTTAAAACACACCATTTCATGAAACTTGCTATCGCCCAATTGGATTACCATGTGGGTAATTTCGAAAAGAACAGTTCAAAGATCATTGAGGCTATCCAAAAAGCCAAAGAAAATAAGGCGGATCTGATCATCTTTTCAGAGTTGTGTATCTGCGGTTATCCGGCACGGGATTTTCTTGAATTTAACGATTTTATAGCGCTATGCGAAAAATCAGTTATGCAAATTGCGGGGTATTGCGTAGGTATTGCAGCCATTGTTGGTGCTCCGGCTATTAATACAGCCCCAAAGGGAAAAGCACTGTTTAATTCAGCTTATTTCCTGAAAGATGGAAGAATAGACAAGATAATTCATAAAACGTTATTGCCCAATTATGACATCTTTGACGAGTACCGGTATTTTGAACCGAACCGAAAATTTGAATGCATAGAATTAAACGGTAAGAAAATAGCACTCACCATTTGCGAAGATCTTTGGAATATAGATGATGATCCCCTTTATCTTGAAAACCCAATGGATCATCTTATTAAAGAGAATCCTGATTTTGCTGTCAATATTGCCGCGTCACCTTTTTCGTTTACCCATGATGCGCGGAGAACAAAGGTTTTGCAACTGAACGCTTCAACATATAAAATTCCATTTTTCTATGTAAACCATACCGGTGCACAAACCGAACTGATCTTTGACGGTTGCTCCACTATTGTATTACCGGATGAGAATATGTATAAAATGGCGTCCTTCAAAGAAGAAATCCAATATTTTGACCTTGATGAAGTAAAACAAGGAAAAGGATTCGGGCAATATGTGCCGATCGATAAATATGAACTTATATATAACGCACTCATAGAAGGAATTAAAAGCTATTTCAACAAGCTTGGATTTAAAAAAGCAGTGCTGGGTTTATCCGGAGGTATAGACTCAGCAGTGGTGCTTGCCCTTGCCGTAAAGGCGTTGGGGATAGAAAATGTACTGGCAGTCTTAATGCCATCCCCATATTCTTCAGATGGATCTAAAACCGATTCCCTGGACATGATTAAGAAGCTGGGAGTTGATCATCAGGTTATTCCCATCATACCCGCTATGGATGCTTATGCAGGCCTACTGGCTCCATCATTTACGGGATTAAAACCTGACATCACGGAAGAAAATATCCAGGCGAGGATAAGGGGAGCTATTCTAATGGCATTATCCAACAAACTGAACCTGATAGTGCTGAACACATCCAATAAGAGTGAATTTGCTGTAGGATACAGTACCATGTACGGCGATTCAATTGGTGCATTTTCTGTTCTGGGTGATGTTTATAAAACAGAAGTCTATAAGCTAGCTGCGTATATCAATAAAGTTCAGGAAAATGCAATTCCTGATTCGATCATTAAAAAAGCACCATCTGCAGAACTAAGGCCTGATCAAAAAGATGCCGACAGCCTGCCGCCATACGAAAAACTTGATCCCATATTATTCCAATATATTGAAAATCAAAAGGGACCAATGGAAATGATAGAAATGGGGTTTGACGAAGATCTTGTTTACCGCATTTGTAAAATGGTAAATCAAACAGAATACAAAAGATTTCAGGCGCCCCCGGTTTTGCGTGTTTCAGACAAAGCATTTGGATTAGGAAGGAGGCTACCCATTGTAGCGAAATATTTGGGGTAGGGGAGGAAATACATGAACTATTTAATCTATCAGGCTTATGGAAACAAAGGCATAATCAATGAAGCGATCTATTCTTTGTTATCATTTTATAAGGCTTTAGTTGATCCATTAAGTAATGAAATAAAGATTGTTATTTATACGGACGATATCCCATCAATTGATCATTATTTCTCTGAAAAAGATATTATTTACAGGCCCCTGACAAAGGAATTGATCCATGAATGGAAGGGGAATATTGATTTTGTACACCGCGTAAAAATCAAAATACTCCAGGATTTTTTTTTGGTTTACACGGATGCCAATGTTTTGTATGTTGATTCCGACACAGTTTTTAAGACAGCTCCAAATGAATTGTTCAAAGCTGTTTCTGAGGGTAAATTTGTGATGCATACCATGGAGGGGATCATAAAAGACAGATCAAATCCGATTCTTAAAAAATTATTTAAATATTTGTATTTCAATGATATAATTTTATCAGATGGTACAAAATTCCAGGTTTCTACTAAAACACAAATGTGGAATGCCGGGGTAATCGGTATCAATGAATCCAATAAGGAAATCCTTGACAAAGTACTTGATTTTACTGATTCCCTATATCCTCATTTTCCAAAGCATATTGTAGAGCAATTTGCATTCTCTTATTATTTCCAAACACAAAGCGAGATTGTTCCCGCTGAATCCTGCATTTATCATTATTGGAATTTTAAAGAGTTCCGGATCGTATTATCCGGTTTTTTTGAGCGGTTTAAAGACAAAGACACTACATTTTTAACACGGAAAATAGTTGAAATTGACCCGCAAAGGCTTATCCAGCCCAAGTTGAAATATGAGAAACTAAGCAGTTCTGGAAGGTTTTTAAAAAGGCTGTTTGGCAAACATTGGTTATCGGAATTAGCTCAACCTGAATGGGATAAGTAGATATTTAATTAGGATTCAGGTTCATCGTTTCTTTTTTAATTCCTGAATCAATGCTGCTTAAAAGAATATAAAACAAACAAAAAAAGGTGATACCAACTTGTCTTTCAAGTAAATACTCAACCTGGAATGCAGCCAGGCAAACTACTATAAACATCAGGAAGATATAATTCCGGAACACTGCCCCGTTAAAAACCGGGAAGAACATCATAAAACATAATGCGGCAAACCCTATAATACCCATGGATACCAGGGCATATAGAAATTCGTTATGCGGTTTGATGCGGTTTATCGTAATCAGCTCTGAATTTTCAAGGGTGTACTGTGCATCCATGGCACTTGTCACATTGGCAGGGCCAACACCGGTAAGCATATTTTTTTCAAATACTCCCCAACCAGCCTTTAAGGCTTCAAACCGCATGGATAATGAGTAATGATTGATATTATCTCCTGATTCATATTTATGCAGGTCAAGCTGCGTATTTTCAAACCTGTTCTTTTCTGATGGAATAATTTTGGTGGCAGCATAAGCCATAACCCCAAGGCCGATAGCAATACAAAAACCCAGTACAATTTTCTTCGCCCTAAAAATTAACCACAAAATAGAAACGCCGGCTTCCGCATAAAAGCAAAACATTCCTGTTCTTGCTGAGATAGTATGTAAAAGGATAACAATGACGATGAGTACAGCCCATGCAACTCCTTTATAAAAAGCTTTTTGAATGCCTTTGATAAAAATATACCATTGAAGAATTCCTGCTGAAAAAGCCAGTAAAACGCTGTAATAAATATGGTTAATCCCTGTCACAATAGGTATTGGTTTGGAATGGGTGATCCTCTCCTGGATCTCTTTGAAATAGACAATGTAATTAATGAAAGAAGCAATTCCTGCTATTGTTCCTGCGCACACCAATGTTGCAAATATGATATCCTTTTGACCTGGTTTTAAGGAGTTTGCGCTAGCAAGACCGAAGGGTATAAATATCAATGGCAACTGCATGACGATCAATTGACTATACAAATGCAAATTGCCGCCATGTAAACCTGATAAAAGAATAAGCATATAATATATGGCCATTGCCAGGGCATATTTATTCAAGTACAAATTCTTAAGCCCGGTTTTAATTCCGCCATTAAAAAAAGGATGCAAGAAGATTAATGCAACGCCAACACTCTGTGGGGCAGGGGAATTTTCTGCGATAATGAACCCTGCTGAGACGAGCAATGCGCCCGCAAATGCCATGTTTGGGATGAACCATGTGATTGCATTTTTCATCAGTGGGTAGAATCGTTTACAGAATATTCGAGTTTTACACGGAAATCCTTGTCAATGATTCCAAGTTCGTCAGCGGTGTTCTTGCTAATTTTTATGATAATGGATTTGTTATCATCGGTATCGGGCAAATCACCTACTACTTTCACATATTTTGAACGTCCATTCATTGGATTGGTCAGTTTGATAATAGTCCCTGCAGGAGCCGTTTTGTGCATGGCCAGGCTTATATCCGTTTTTATACTTCCATCATCAACCCAAGTGCCCATTCCGTTTTCTGTCACAGGTCTTTTTACAACATTGTCAGGAGCTTTATCTTCTATAATCGCCTCTACATCATGTTTTTTAGTCGACTTTACTTTATCAGCTTTTATAGGTTTCTCTTTTTCTTTAACAGGTTTCTTTTCTTTATACCCTACAATTATTTTCTCACCGGGAGATATCGTTTCCATCTCAGAGTGATTCCAGGTCTTCAACTGATCAACCGTTAAATGATGATTTTCAGCTATTTTAATAAGGGTTTCCTTTTTACTCACGGTATGATAAATAGGGTCTTTGTCGGTAGGGATGGCTACTGTCTCAATATCGTTTTTTACAGGTTCATTTGTTTTTTGAATAGCCTTAGGTGATACTTTAGTTTCCTTGGGAATTGAATGATTTGATTTATCTGAACAGGGAACAAGAATTATCTGGCCCACAGAAAGGCTTGCTCCTAAACCCGGATTCGCCTCTTTAATTTTTGGCACAGTTGTCTTGTATCTCCTGGCAACACCATAAAGTCCTTGCCCAACATCAACCGAGTGAATGATAAATAATTTGCCGTTTATAATCTTAACTCCGGTAGAGTCAGTATTGGCAAGGAGTTTAAAATTGCCCAGCAGAATAAACAAAATACATAAACCTGCATTTCTCATAAATATGGTCAAAGTCCGGAACTTGTTCAAATCATTGATTTTTTAAGGAAATTGCATACTTATTTATCAAAGTGTCTATTATGAAAAATACCCTCTTCATCACAATAATCCTTATTTGTACTGCAAATATAGCTCATGCTCAGTATTTCAATGCAGGATTCCGCCTCGGTGCCAATTTTTGCCAGATTGATGGTGATGATATGATTGGTTACAACCTTATTGGCCTGGTTGGAGGCGTATTTGTCGCTTATCATTTTAACGAAAAATGGGATGGGCAATTTGAAATGCTCTATAGTCAGAAGGGAAGCCAAAGGGTAACAACGGACAGTACGGCCAACAACATTAATGGCGATTGGGACCTATTACGGCTTGACTACATTGAAGTTCCGGTTATGGTGAATTATAATTTAAGTAAAAAAGTGAAACTAAGTGGTGGTTTGGGTGGTGGTTTGTTGGTCGGTGATTACTTTATAAGTAAAGGACCATACAATAATTATACTCAAAAAAACGCTGACATTGTAACGAAAGGTGAGTTAAATGGAACAATTGGTGCCCAGTATTTTATCACACCCAAGCTATCTGTTTACGGACGATTCACTTATAGTCTTATCGGGATCAATAAACCAAATAACGCCGTAAATGGAGTTACAAATGCCACGCTCTATTACTTATACGATGGAGGGTTAGCCAATAACGTAATCTCGTTCGGACTCTATTATTACATGCTTAAAGGCGGAAAGTAGGTAAAGAGTAAGAAGTGAAAAGTGAAAGATAAGAAGTGGCTTGCGCCTGCGTCTTCTCGCTTCTTACCTCTTACTTCTCACTCTTAGCTTCCTAAAGCAACTTATTGATAATATCATCCACTGATACACCTTCCGCCTCGGCTTTGTAATTCTTAACGATACGGTGACGAAGAACGGCATGTGCAATAGCTTGTACATCTTCGATATCCGGAGAATATTTGCCGTTAAATACCGCATGGCATTTGGCACCAACTGTCAGGTTTTGTGAAGCACGCGGCCCTGCACCCCATTCAATATAATCTTTTACAATCTGGGGAGCCAATGCAGAGGAAGGCCGGGTTTTATTGGTAAGTTTCACAGCATATTCCAATACATTATCAGCAACCGGCACTTTACGTATCAGGTTTTGAAAATGAATGATTTCTGCGGCGTCTAAAACCTTTTTAACATCGGTAACAGTATCAGAAGTGGTATTTTTTACGATTTTGAGTTCATCTTCCAGCCTTGGATAGTCGAGAACAATATTGAACATGAACCTGTCAAGTTGGGCTTCAGGTAGGGGATACGTACCTTCCTGTTCTATTGGGTTCTGCGTGGCTAATACAAAGAACGGTTCTTCAAGGATATGTAACTGTCCACCAACTGTGACGCTTTTTTCCTGCATCGCTTCCAATAAAGCGGCCTGCGTTTTAGGGGGGGTACGGTTTATTTCATCAGCCAAGACAATATTTGCAAAAACAGGGCCTCTTATAAACCTGAATTCCTTCTTTTCATCAAGAATTTCAGAACCCGTAATATCGCTCGGCATCAAGTCAGGGGTAAACTGTATCCTGTTGAATTTGAGGTCAAGGGAAGAAGCTATAGTATGTACAAGAAGCGTCTTGGCAAGACCGGGAACCCCTATGAGAAGGCTATGTCCACGACTGAAAATAGAGATCAAAACGCTTTTCACGATGGCATCCTGCCCAATGATCACTTTTCCGATCTCGCTGGTAAGTTCCTTGTATTTCTCTTTCAGGCGATCAATAGATTCAATATCAGATTTTATTGTTGCTTCGGTCATTTAATATCTTGTGTTTTATAATTTATTGTTTTGACTAATTCCCATTTACACTTGCCTGATTTTGCCATTTTTCGAGGTTTTTACAACCTTTATAGGAATCATTTATACGGATATAGGTAATGGGAGCGTATTTAATAATCCATGTTTCCAGGGCTTTTGCTTTTTTATCATCTTGCGCCATTTGCTTGATTTTTGGATAATCATCGGTCATATTAGCCTTATGAGGTGCATTTTTTGATTTAAGATAAAGAAGCCTATAGCCCTGTTTACCATCAAGTTTTGATTTGTAAAATATTGGACTGGATATTTCGCCTATTTTTAACTTGTCAATGGCATCAAATGTCACGGCATCAAGTTCATCTACGGGAATATGCGATGAATTGGTTTTCATATCCACCATCATTCCCCCCCGGTTCTTGGTATCTTCATCCTCAGAATATTTATAAGCCAATGCAGAGAAAACTGAATCCTTTTTTCCCTTAAGAATGATCGTGCGAATGCTGTCAAGGAATTTCTTGGTACTGTCGATAGATTTTACGCTCACATTTGGACGGATCAAAATATGCCTTACATGTATCATATCACCTTTCCTTTCCACCATTTGGATGATATGGTATCCGTATTTTGTCTTAATAGGCATTGATATAGAATCTTTTCGCAACGCAAGCGCTGCTGCTGCAAATTCCGGAACAAAATTGTCAGAACGCTGGGTTCCCAGGTCACCCTGTTTCACTGCGGAGCCATCATCTGCAGAATATAGAATTGCTTCTGTGCCAAAGGATGATTTTCCACTCAGGACATCCGCCCTGATTTTCAATAGTTTATTTATAACCTCATCATTGTCCTGCTTTGTGGGATGCGGGTATATCAATACCTGGCCGATCTCATACTCGGTATTGAAATATGGTAAGCTATCAGGGTGGATAGAAAGGTAAAACTTCTTTATCTCTTCTGGCGTTGGATCCACGGCGCTTACCACTTTCGACTGTTCCTGCTCTTCAAGTAATTGTGATTTAACTTCATCCCTGAAATCATCTTTTATTTCACGAATGGTTTTATGATAATATTTTTCGATGGCTTCTTCACTACCATATTGTTGGGTGAAAAATTCCATCCTTCTGTTCAACTCGCCTTCAATTTGTTCATCAGATACTTTCAAACTGTCAACCTTTGCTCTGTTTAAAAGCAGTTTCTTTTGCATCAACTGGTCAATAACAAGGCACCTTGCCAGATTGGTTTTATTGGATGAAATGTCTTTGTATTGTGTCAATTGCGACTCAACATCGGATAATAAAACTACGTCATTTCCCACCACGGCCACAACTTCGTCAAGTACTTTCTGTGCATTGACACTTATTACGGCAGTCAAAAAAAGTAAGGATATTAGTATTCGCTTCATCATTTTTTTGTTTTGTCTCCCGAAATTTCAAAAAGTTTTCTTGATTCGCCGTCGTTGTAAATCTGGTTCTCGGCATGTTTCACATAGATTGCCATCTTCCTGTTCAGGATAATTTGTTTAATTCTATCCCTGACAAGCGCATAAGGGACAATATTATTGGCCGATATTTCAGAATCAATTTGTTCAGAATGCACATTTACGTTCAAGAACTTCAAAATATTGCTTTTTGTTTCAAAGTTTTTTTTATTTGCCTGGTAATAAGCGACCATTTCACTTTCATCTACGGTTGTATCTGCATTGGCAAGGGCAATTTTATTAAGATATTCCTGGCTGATCAATGATTCATAATAATCTTTCAATTCCCTGTCTTTGTTTTTTTCTGCATCCGAAAGATTCTCCATGGCCTTTTTGAAAATCAATTGTTTTTTCACCCAGTCCCTGATAAGATTGTTCCTGATGGCAATACTATCTTTATTTCCTTTTAAACTGATACCCAAATCGCTTTCGTAAAACCTGGAATCTCCTACAGCCGCAAGAAGTTTGCCACTATGGCCTGGTTTATTGTTTTGGCAAGAAAAAGCCGCAAAAAGAATAACTGTTACAAGACAAAATTTTATATGCCCGCACATCTTAAGTTATAAACTTTTATGGATATGCATTCTCTTATTATGTCCGTTTATTCAATTGATCTTAGCACCTGACCGGTTTGCTATTTCTTTATTAATTCGTTCACAACAGCATCATTTGTAACAACAGGATATTTTTGTCTGAGTTCAACAAGCCATTGTTTTTCAAGATAGTCCTGATAGTCAGCGATTACCATTCCTTTCACGTCAGACAATTGTTTATCGGAAGGCGAAAGGATTTTGGTAATGTCCACAAGATAATATCTTTTATTGATCATACCGGTTTCGTGAATGCCAGGAGTCCATGTTATAGTATCCAGGATCTTGTTTTCGCCCCTCTCAAAACTGCCTGATTTAAAATTTACGCTCAAAGGGTCTTTTTTGACATGTCTGCTGGAAACACTATCTGCTGGTACGCCGCTTTCCAGTTCGGCTTTTATACCGGGCACAGCGTTTGCATCCCTGATATCAAAGATTGAAGCTACGGCGCGTTCTTTCCAACGGTATTTGCTTTGATTGTCTTCAAAAAACTTTTTCAGGCCTACGGTGTCGCTCATCGCTTTGCCCCATACTTTTTTGTCGGTAATATCAAAAAGTAAAATACCTTCCTTGTATTCATTTGCAACATTTTTAAATTCAGGATGGTCTTTTTCAAGATTGGCATCAATATAAGCGTATATCTCCTTATTTTCAAATGCAGTAAGATATTGCCTTAAAGCAAAATCTATATCCTTAAATCTGTCAGGAGCCTGCACTTTGAGCAAATACACAGAAAAGTCCATCTGGCTGTATTTTTTATCGGCAAATGAGAACATTGTTTTCGATGTGCTTATTTTAGGGTTCAATGCCCAATGCCCTTTTAACAAAGACGTGTCAACTAAACCTGACATTTTTGACAAAGTATTATGCACTTCTTTGAATTTAAGCTGTGCTTTGAATTTGGTCAGGGCAGCTTCCCGGCTCATTTCAGAGCGGGAATCGCGGGATACCTTCTGTTTTATTTCTTCTTCAAGTTCTTTACGGCTTGGTAAAGGCTTTATATCCACTCTTTGTATAATATCCCAGCCAGTTTCAAACCTGAATGGTTGAGAAATGTCATTATCATGTTTCAAAGCAAAGGCATGGTCTTTAAATGCCTGGGGTATCTGAGGTGAAAAATCGTTGAAACGGGGCATTTCGCCACCGTTGTTTTTTGATTGTGCGTTCTCGGAATACTGTTTGGCAAGGTCGCTGAATGTGGCACGTCCCGT
>JABDEJ010000021.1 GCA_013287095.1 Bacteroidota bacterium
ACAGATGTAAGCCGGATATTTAGCTACGGTCTTACTTATTGCAAAGGGGCATACGTATTAAGGATGCTGGAATTTGTGATGGGTGATTCTGCTTTTTTTAATGGTTGCCGCAGTTACCTTGTCCCCAAACCAATGGTGGGCCATTTCATGGGAAATAAGTGAAAACTCCATGTCCCTTACAAAACTCATGGTTTGATGTTCCATACCACCGCCATAGTCAAATTCGGCCTGTCCATATTTTTCAAGGTCAAAAGGATAACGCCCAAATAACTTCACATATAGCTCCATGGTATTCCGGGCCAATAGAGACGGGGTATAAAATATGGCAGAATCTTCAGGATACACATAGTTTAATATCAAAAGACTATCACCCGGGTTCGGGCCCACATTCGCATATAGATTGTATTGGACGTAATTTGTAACTGCCACCCCAACTAAGTAAGTTGCTATAGGATAGCGATGTTTCCAGTGATAGGTAATGGATGAATCATGCTTTACAGAACCAACCAGAAGCCCGTTGCTTGCAGCCAGGTTGCCCTCCGGGGTTTTTACATAGATATCTATAGAATCTGCTTTATCATTAAGGCTTTGTTTGCACGGCCACCAGTCTTCGGCTCCGTAAGGTTCTGATAAAGTCCATATATCAGCCACATTATGATGATAATTCTGTGAGATAGAACCCTGGGTATTATAGGGTATTCCATGGTAATACACTGTTACAGAATCTATAGCCCCCAATGGGGCAGACTTTGGAAATGTAATAAGAAGCTCCTCATTCGGTTTGTTAATGACATATCCAACTTTTGACGCATGATACATCACCGAATCAATACTCAGGTCGCCATTCATATCAAAACCGATTTTGCTAAAATTGGCAGATGTCGGCTTATAATAGGTAGTTACAGAACCTTTAATAAAAAAGGTATCAGGGTTCAACTCCCAATAGGTGCGGTAATAAGTAACATCATATAAAAACTCCGGTGTGTTATGTTCAGCAAAGGTGGCCAGGGCAGCTTGTGTAGCGCTTTCCTGTTCTGCCAGATTTTTCATCCATACCGGTTTTTGCGCATTTGCTTCCTTACCCATAAATCCAAAAAGGGCAATTATAAAATATAAAAAATGCTTTTTCATGCGCGGATACTACAAATATAGCAATTAGAGCCGGATGAGGGTTCTGATCTCCATTGAAGGATTAATAGTTAATTGAAAATTAAAAAATTGAAAGATGGAAAGATTTGGAATGGCAATAGATGCGATATTCCCCTCCTTCCTTTAAGGAGGGATGGCCGAAGGCCAGGGTGGTTGTCGTAGAAAACTAATAGAAGAGAACTCCTCCCATCCCTGGTCTTTCTCCTGACATACTAATTGCCTTTTAATTATGTCTGATTTCGGTCGGTCATGAAACCGACGGAGGAATATATATGTGCAGTACAAATGCCATTTATTTCAAAAATAGTTTTATCTTAGTCGCTGAATTTGACAACTTTCGTGTACATCATGAAGAATTCAGCAAGGGAAATTATATCGGTTTTAGTATTGGCATTACTCTTTAATGGCTGCAAGAAAAACCAAACCACACCACAGGTTCTTGACATCAAAGCGGGAGATTCAACTTCAGCCAATGTTCATTTCGTAAAAATAAAAGATACCGTTAATAACTACCCGGCTGTTCCATTTTATCTTAATATTGGCGCGGACAGTATTCTTGTCCTTAGCTATGTTTTTAATCATTGTTGCCCTGATATTTACGGTTCAAGTTTTTCAATTACAACCAAAAGTAAAAATGTATATATCTGCACAGATAATCATGGCTATCCCCTTTTGCTCTACCAGGGTGACCCGATAAACGACAGCCTAAATTGGACAAATAATGGAAATGGCATTCTTTGGTTACAGAATTACGATGGTCGCTCAAATGGGTACAATTATTATTTGGGGAATTGGGTAAATACACATACAGGCTTTCTGGCATTTAAAATCGTAAGCAAATCCATAATCTATAAGGGTTGGATAAGAATTGGCTTGGACTACATAGACAATTACGCCTGTGTAGCCTATTAAACAACCTTAACAATTTATTTTACTTATGTCAATCTATATTCAGATTTTTCCTTTTACCTTTGCCACAAATAAGAATGATTCTTATTTAGGAAACAATCTTAGTTGAAGAATACTGCATCCATATCCCATGATTTTCAGTCGTTAAAGGAACATTTGTCCTCTCATGGACTAAAGGTCACCTCTCAGCGGCTGGCCATATACCAGACTTTGCTAAAATCGGAGGAACACCCATCTGCAGAGAAAATTTTTGAAAAGATAAGCCAGGAACACCCAAGTATTTCCCTTGCTACTGTTTATAAAACCCTGGAAACACTTGTAGAGGCCGGACTTGCCAAGAAAGTAAAAACCGCAAACGATCTGCTCCGTTTCGATGCAAAAACAGGGAACCATAATCATTTGTATTGCAGCAATACCGACCAGATCATTGACTTTGATGACCCTGAACTGCAAACAATGTTAGAGCAATACTTCTTAAAAAAGAAATTCAGCAATTTCAAGATTACTGATTTCCAAATCCAGGTAAATGGGGAAATCCTCGATAAAGACAAACGTATCAAATTGAAACAAACTAATTAATTAATAATATGTCACTTGTAGGAAAAAAAGCGCCGAATTTTAAGGCAGCCGCTGTTGTGGATGGCGGAGAATTTGAAGACAACTATTCATTGAGCCAATTCATTGGCAAAAAGTATGTTATTTTCTTTTTCTATCCACTCGATTTTACTTTCGTATGCCCTACCGAACTCCTGGCTTTCCAGGACAAACTTGCCGAATTTGAAAAGAGGAACTGTGCCGTTGTAGGTTGTTCAGTTGATTCCAAATTCAGCCATTGGGCATGGTTAAATACCCCAACCGATAAAGGTGGCATACAGGGTGTGACCTACCCTATCGTAGCGGACCTTACCAAAACCATATCAGATAATTATGGTGTATTGGCAGGTTCTTATGATTATAACGAAGAAGGTTTAATGGAATTTCATGGTGTGGCTCAGGCATACAGAGGTTTGTTCCTCATTGACAAGGAAGGTGTTGTGCGCCATGAAGTTGTCAATGATTTCCCGCTGGGCCGCAATATTGATGAAGCCCTGAGGATGCTTGAAGCATTGACCCATTTTGAAGAAAACGGGGAAGTTTGCCCTGCCAACTGGGAAGAAGGTGACGAAGCTATGGTAGAATCACACGAAAGCGTGAGCGGATATCTGGCGAAGCATAGATAACTGATGTGCTGATGTGATAATTGGCTGATGTGATAATTGGCTGATGTGATAATTGACTGGCACAAGCGAGTTTATGCTAATAGTTGATTCTTTTTTAAAATCAGCAATTAGCAAGCTATCACATCAGCACATTTCTTTCAATTAGCACATTATCACATTTTCTTCAACTTCACTACCTTTTTCTTATAATCTATCACGGCATCAAACGCGACAAGCAGATCGCTGCCCAAAACACCGGCGATGGGCGGAATATCAATTTTTTTATAACTTGTATTTACATGACTAAGGTCTATGATACCTGCCTCATAATTTTTTAGTTCTATATCCCCTATTTCAAGCTTTTCGATCACCGCCACGAAATTCTTAACCGAATCCGTGCCGAGTCCTGTGGCATGGTCTTCATTTTCCTCCAGTTCTATCCCATCATGAATGGTCTTTATGGTTTCCAGGTCAAATACCGTCCTGGATGCTCCCGTATCCAGCAGCATAAAAACTTTATGCCCATTTACTTTTGCTTCCAGGAACACATGATAACCATCACTTTGAATGGCAGCAATGTATAGGGGGATTTCAACAAGTTTTTTCATAAAAAATGATCAATTATCAATGATCAATATTCAATGGCATTGATAATTGATCATTGATGATTTAATTGCTCGCGAGCATTGTGTCAAGTACACCCATCACTTCCCTTACAGATTTCGCAGAAGCATTCAGCAAATCCATTTCAGAACTATTGAGTTTCAGTTCGATGATCTGCTCAATTCCTTTTTTGCCAAGCTTGGCAGGGACGCCCAGATAAATATCTTTTAATCCATACTGTCCTGTAAGCCAGGCGCAAACAGGAACAATGCGGTTCTGGTCCATTAAAATAGCTTCGACCATTTGTGCGGCAGAAGCGCCGGGAGCCAACCATGCTGATGTCCCAAGTAAGTTAACAAGTTCTCCTCCCCCGCTTTTGGTGCGGTTTACGATGGCTGTCAATTTATCTTCACTGATCATTTCAGTAACCGGAATCCCGGAAACGGTTGTATATCTTGGCAGTGGAACCATAGTATCACCATGCCCACCCATCAGTACAGCCTGGATATCTCTCGGGGAAACATTTAATTCTTCGGCCAAAAATGCACGGTAACGGGCGGTATCAAGGACACCTGCCATCCCAAAAACCCTGCTGCTATCTACATTGGCAGTAAGGTATGCACAATAGGTCATCACATCCAGCGGGTTTGAAACAACAATGATAATGGCATTCGGAGAATGTTCAATCACGGATTTGGTAACCGAATCAACGATTTTGGCATTGGTTGAAATAAGATCATCACGGCTCATGCCCGGTTTTCTGGGCAACCCGGATGTAATCACGACCACATCAGAATCTTTGGTTTTGGAATAATCACCGGTTGTACCTATTACCCTTGTATCAAACATATTCACAGGGGCGGTTTGCCAGATATCAAGGGCTTTGCCTTCGGCGAAATTTTCCTTAATATCAACAAGGACTACCTGGTTTGCAATCCCTTTTTGAGCCAATACATCGGCACAGGTGGCACCTACATTCCCGGCACCTATCACACTTACTTTAGTCATTTGAGTTTTATATTTTGAGAAAGTTTATTGGCCGCAAAAATAACCAGAAATCCAAAGTTTTCCCCTTGTTTTCAAAATTACTTAGATGGATATATCCTTTAATGAAAAGAACAAAAAACCTACCTATATGAAAAAAGAATATCAATAATAGTTGCCAACATAAAACAGTACCTTTACCTAAGTTATTAAACGGTTTTTTTGGAGAAAAGTTTAATTTAGTACAAAGATAAATTTGATCTCGGCCGCTAATTACAATCAAATGATAGCCTTTGAAATGATTTTTATCAATATTTCAATTCTATGATGCCTATAATTTTGCATTCATATTAAGATTAAACCTAAAAAAAAGACAGACATGCACAAATACATTGGAAGAAACCCGGATACGGACTCAGCTTTTGAGAAGTTGTTTAGTAATGAAGTGGATGCTCTCCAGTACGGCGAAGATAAAGTAGCTGTTTATCCAGACTATGAAGTAATTCCATGGGGCACAGCTGTTGATAAAACAGATATTGAAGATGAACTCGGAGTTGACTATGATTTTGTAGAAGAACTTGAAGAAATGGGCCTGGATGAAGAAGGCCAGGAAGGCTTTGACTGGGCAGATGAAAGCGCAGAACTGAATGATTGACATTAATCATTTTCAGGTTCTATGAATTGACCTAATTTTGCCCCAACTTGAATAAAACCCCCTTTTTAATAAATGCCTTTCAACGATACTTTTCTAAAAGCCTGCAGCATGGAACCTGCCGATCATATTCCTGTTTGGTTTATGCGCCAGGCCGGACGGTACCAGCCGGAATACCGCGAAATACGTAAGAAATACAGCTTGCTTGATATTTGCAGGGAGCCTGATATATGTACTGAAGTCACATTATTACCTGTACAGCAGCTTGGTGTAGATGCCGCTATCCTATTTTCTGACATCACGCTACCATTAGAACCGATGGGCGTTGAGTTTGATATCGTGGAAGGAATTGGCCCTGTGATTCATAATCCGGTAGTACATGCTTCTGATGTCGACAAACTAACCTTATTCAAAGCAGAAGACAGCCTGCCTTATGTCGGCCAGACTATTAAACAACTTGTAAATGAGTTAAAAGTGCCCCTTATCGGTTTTACCGGGGCACCTTTTACGCTGGCAAGTTATATTATTGAAGGTGGGCCTTCCAAGAGCTTTACCAAAACCAAGTCTTTCATGTACTATCAGCCGGAAGCATGGCACAGACTCATGGAAAAACTGGCAAATGCCATGGCCGATTACCTGGTTTACCAGGTGGGTTGCGGTGCCCAGGCTATACAGGTATTTGATTCATGGGTCGGTAACCTGAGCATCGAAGATTATCGAGATTATGTATATCCTCACATGCAAACGATGTTTGCGGCTTTAATACATCTGAATGTTCCTCTTATTCACTTCGGTGTGGTGAGCGGCCATTTATTAGAGATGATGAAAGATTGTGGAAGTACTGTTGTAGGGCTAGATTGGCGCGTACGGATTGATGAAAGCAGGGCGAAATTGAAATACGAAGTTGCTGTTCAGGGGAATCTTGATCCCGTGGCCATCCTGGCTCCATGGCCTATTTTAGAAAAAAAATGCACCCAGATATTGGAACAAGTCGATCGGCCGGGTTTTATTTTTAACCTTGGACATGGAATTATGCCACAGGCAGACGGCGATGTCCTGAAAAGAATAACTGACTTTGTACATAACTGGAAATCAAACCAATAAAATAGTTTAGGTGAAAAAAGGCGTATTAATAATGGCTTATGGCAGCCCTGAAAAAACAGAGGAGATAGAAGCCTACTACACAGACATCAGAAGGGGCAATCCTCCTGCACCTGCGCAGCTTGAAGAATTGGTTGGCAGATATAATGCCATCGGTGGTTCTCCCCTCTTCCGCATCACCATGGCGCAGGCAAATAATCTTCAGGCCGAACTTGGTAATGAATACCAGGTTTATATTGGTATGCGCCATTGGAAACCCTGGATCATTGATGCTGTGGCTAAAATGAAAGCAGATGGAATAGAACGTGCAGTGGGTATTGTCATGGCCCCGCATTATTCTTCCATGAGCATTGAAAAATACATTGGCAAAGTAGAAGAAGCCAAAGAACAGCTTGAGTATGGCCTGGATATGCGATATGTTAAATCATGGCACAACGAGCCACTCTTCATTGAAGCACTTCAACATAAAATATCCAAAGCCCTTAAACTATTTTCTGATTCAGAAAAAAGCAGGTTAAAAGTCATCTTCTCAGCCCATTCGCTACCTGAAAGGATTTTGGAGCAAAACGATCCATATAAAGATGAACTCTTAGGAACGAGCAGGCTTGTTGGCGAAAAATGTGGCATCACCAACTGGACTTTTGCTTTTCAAAGCGCCGGAAGAACACAGGAAAAATGGCTTGGGCCTGACCTGCTGACAGTAATGGACACTCTTCACAGTGAGGGAGATGATACTGTTCTGGTTTGCGCTGTTGGCTTTATTGCCGACCACCTTGAAGTTCTCTATGATATAGATATCGAAGCAAAGGATAAAGCAAGAAAAATGGGAATGCACCTGGAAAGAACCGAATCCCTAAATGCTGATCCATTGCTTGCTAAACTGTTTGCGAAAATGGTCCACGAAAAAATCCATGAAAAATAATCCCATCATCATTCTTGGTGCCGGGATCACCGGCTTATCTGCTGCCTGGTATCTTGAAAAAGAAGGGTTCACAAATATTACTATTCTTGAGGGAAGTGCGAGAGCCGGTGGCAAAATAGAGACGCTACATGAACATGGCTTTTTGGTTGAAAAAGGGCCTGATTCATTTATCATTACCAAGCCATACGCCATCAACCTGGTTCGCGAACTCGGACTTGAAAGCGAATTGATTTATCCCAAAACCAACAAGTTTTTTATCCTGAAAGATGGGAAAATGGTGAGTCCTCCAAAAGGATTGAATATGATGGTTCCGACCGATCTTCCTGCATTTCTCGAATCAAAATTCTTTTCATGGAGGGCAAAGCACAGGATATTGTATGAATCTGTAGTTCATCCGAGGTTACTGGATGAGGATGAATCGTTTGCAGATTTTATTGCGCGACGCTTCGGGCAGGAAATGCTTGACCTCTATGCCGGGCCACTTTTTACCGGCATTTATGCTACTCCTGCTGTAGAATTAAGCCTGAATGCCACATTCCCGATGTTCAAAAAAATGGCCACGCAATACGGGAGCATTACCCGGGCTGTAAAAAAACAGCCCCAACCCAGCTCCTCAAACCGTTCTACCTTTATGGGACTGAAAAACGGAATGCAAACGCTGTCTGATACCTTGATTAAGAAGCTCCAACACACAAAAACAAAACTGAATTCAAAAGTTATAGAATTGAACTATGAGGATCTTCAATATGTTGTAAAAACGGAAGACGGGGATAGTTATACAACAGCAAATCTGATCATTACCCTACCTTCTATTCAAACAAAAAACCTTCTAAACCTTATTTCCCCTGTTGCTTCTGAAATCCTGGGAACTTTTACATCCTCATCAAGCAGGATCGTAACCCTTGCGTATAAAACAGATAAGCTCACAGAACCATTGCTTGCTACCGGTTATGTGTCTGCCGAAACTGAAAAAAATTATGTATCTGCCGGAACCTGGCTCAGTTCCAAATGGGAAGGACGTGCGCCTGATGGACATATTCTTTTGCGCTGCTTTATGGGCAAAAATCCCGGATCTTTTTCTCTAACAAATGATCAGTTGATCCATGCCGCGCATCTTGAAATGAGTGGCTTGTTAGACCTTACAGAAGAACCTGAATATTACTGGGTACAACGCTGGGATTCTGCGCTGCCTCAATACAAAGTCGGCCATCTTGAAAAAGTAAATGATCTGCGTGAGGCTCTATCATCACTTAAAGGACTTCAGTTAAACGGATCTTACCTGAGTGGTGTCGGCTTGCCTGACTGCATTGGCCAGGGATTGCGGGCTGCGACAAATATTGCCGGCAAATAGACTAAGGCTACGGTATGTTTTGCGTAACAGACTGACATTGAAGCACTGTTACCCCATAAATTATATCTGCGCGATAACCAATAAAATTGCCAAGCTGTATGGCTTCAATAGAGTAGGACTGAGCAGGGAGTGTCTTTTTGGTGATGGTTTGTCCATACGCCAGACTTGATGCCCATACTTTTCCGTTTATCTTAATCTCGTACGGATTTCTATTTGCGCTCGTATTTTTGATATTAAGGGTTCCATAACCAGCAAGGGTCAGACCAATAGATGTCGTTTGATTTGCAGCGAGAGGATAGCCCAGAAAATAGGCGGTATTGTTTATCCAGCAATTTGCAGTGTCTCGGCACGAAAAATAATAAACCTGGCTCGGTATATTAGAAAATGATACATTGCCACTGTCACTTGATTTTGTGGTGTAAAGTACATTGGTGCCATTGGCCCAATCGGTGGAGTCGCCATAGAGGTTCACCGTTACGCCGTCAAGATTATTATCATAATCATCAGCCAAATGAAGTGAAAAAACCGTTGGATTAATAACAGGTTTGGGTTTGGTACATGAGCCCAAAACAAATACTGTGGCAATTATAGCAGCTATCTGAATCTTCATATCATTGATCAATACCGCAAATCTAAAGGATTTTCAATCTAAATAGAGACTTGCGGTATCAAGAACGACATAAGAAGCAAATTTAGTGCCCTGAGTGGCGGAGTATTGACAACTTTTTAAAAGTTGACAACTCTTCCTCGCTCGTACCAAGTCCATAACCCAACAGTAATGAAAACAAAAACAATAGTCCAAGGCTGCAGAATTCTTATCCATACCCAATCTCCCCTTCGTTTCAGACTTGGCGTGAGCGAACCATTATTTAAGAACTACTATTTCTTTCCTAACTATTGCTTGATTATTTTGAATTTGCAAAAAATACGTCCCTTCATGTATGTCGGAAACGTCGATGATATTACTTCTAACATAATTGCCTGGAAACGATTTAATCAACTTTCCTTGTAAATCATAAATAGCCAAGTAAAAGTTTTTATTTGGGGGTAAAATCACATTTAATGACGAATTTGTTGGGTTCGGAAAAATTTTAATTTGATTAGCTAATGTATTGCCATTAGCCTGATTAATACCTGAGGAAAGGTGATCAACTTTCTTAATATAAACTGTGTCTAATCCATTTGCAGCGTACGGCGATACCAATACAATTTTATAATATGGCAGGGAAGTGTCTCTTGATACTTTAAAGGAAATATTCCCGCCATTGTTTGTTCCGGTATCTGCAATAGTTATTGTTATGGATGTATCGTATTTATAATACAACGTATCGTATTTATTAGTGGGAATACTAATCGTCCAGTACATTTTCGAACTGCCTGAATTAGAATTTTCAACCATAAACTTACCTTGCGGGTCATTTTTCAATACATACACAGTATCTGGCGCAGATAGCTCAGGAGCTGTTAATTTGTAATTTGCCATTAATCCAACATCACCATTATAATTGCCAAAACTGTATGTTGTTGATTTACCATTTTGAATATCGTTACCAGAAAGATTAGTCCATTTTTCAAATTCATATTGCCCGTAAGTTTGAGGAGCTGAAACACCAACGTTGTTAAGGCTTTTATTATAAGAGCGATAGATACTTCCATAGCCATCCTGCCTACCATACTGATCTTTTGCTCCGACCTGTAACAATGGCTTCATCCAAGGTTCATTAAATACAATTTCGATATCGGAATTAGAAACAGGTTTGTTCTCAAATTCATAAATCAATTCAAACCTAAGACTATCAATATTGACTTGTGAAGCAGTTCCACCTATATTCACGAGATTTTTTGATAAAGTAATGTCGGCCCAGGCAGAAGGCTGACTATAGAGCAATATATTGGCATTTGTTTGCGCAATGCCTGCAAGCCCAAGTAATGTTTCCAAAAGCGAGTTCGTAGCCGGACTTGGAACAATTGAGTCTATATTATGACTTAATAAATCATACCTTGCTCCCCAGGTAATTGGATTAACGGTATTTATGTCGTAATTATTAAATAAATAAACCTGACCGTTCTTCTTTATTCTTGAAAAATTGGGATATGTTAATGACAAGTCCAAATAAGAAGTTGTGCCTAAGGTTCCTCCTTTTGGAGTCGCTTTCATTCCAATTACTTTAAAATCAATAATTCTCATATCCTCCTCATTGGGAGGAAATATACCAAGGTCAACAGGGTTTATGGTGACTGAAATTCCTGCATTAAGACTTGTTAATTGTTCTTTTGACAATAAAAATCTCACTGGAACGGAAAGAGAAGGGCTATTAGAATTGTACTCATTAAAAATTATGGCCGCTATAGTCTGAATTTCTTGCTCATAAACAGCCGCTAATGAATTAAAATCCGATTGGGATAATGCGTAACCTTGCCCTGCCTGAACAATAGTTTTCATGGAATTGAATAGAGATTCAAGGTTAAGTGTACCAGGGTACGGCTGAAGAGTTCTATATTCATACGCCTTTCCCATTGTATAATGATACTTTCTTAAATTATAGATTGCATTATCATCCATGTTATCCAGATACAATAAGGTTCGGTTGTCTAAAACCCTACTCAGATTTGACAAACTTAAATTTAACGCGTCTACTGAAAGCACATCCTGTGAAATTATCAGGCCATCATGTTGAATAGCTTGAATAGCAGCATTCCATGCTTGCACGATTTGCTGTTCATTAGCCTGTACCTGGGCGATGCTGTTTTTAATGTTTACCAGGGCTGGATTATTTGCTTCTACCTGGCTTAGTTGAGCACTGACCACTTGGTCGCTCTGCTCGCTTTGAGTAATAATTTTGTTGATGCCTTGGTATGTAGTATTTAGTTTATTATAGTCGGTACCTAAATTTTTAATGGCATTTTTTGTACTATCGAACGAGCCTCCGAACAAATTTGAAATCTGACCTGGAATTCCATCTATATCGTTATCGTATTGAGTAAGGTCTGACGTAGTCTTTGGGTCCTCAATATCCGTTAATCCATTTCCAGCAGCAGTTAAGGCACCGCTATAATTTTTGCTACTTATATCATTATAGGCGGTTATTCCTGCCACAACCCCAATTCCTACTTCTTGTACACCAGGGATGGGCAATAAACTTGCTATTTGGGCCACCGTGTTTATTATGCCAAGTAAACCAGTTTGTTTAGCTTTCTGATCCGCTGCTATAAGACTGTTAGCTTCGTTTGTATATTCTTTTTGCAAATTCGACAGTGCAATTGAATCTTGTTGTATTTCATTCTGAAGAGTAGGAATTATTGACACATTATTATTGTAGTCCGTAACTTTATTAGTAACATCAGCGGCCAATTGATTTTTTGCTGCTGTAAAAGCATCAATCTTCGCCTGAACGGAGTCAGCCGAATTTCTAATCCAATAGTCGAGATAAAGTATATTTATTGCTTGTTGAATATCATTTTGATACGCCAGTTCATTTGCTTCAAAGGATAGCATTGGAACCCATCCTGGCGGATTCCCGAAGAAATCCAGAGAATTGTTTAGTTGATTAACAGTTTTAGACATCTCATTGACTACTTGCTGAATTTCAAGTTGGAGAGTATCTGGTATATTAATCCAATTTGAGTCGGCTTCAGCCAACTGAATTTCGTTGATATAAGGCACGAGTTTATTAAGTACAGTATCATTAAAGGCTAAGTAATATGCATCATTGCAATATTTCATTATTAACCTTAAATAGTTTGGGTGCAGGTAAGAAAATTTATTATTGTTTTCAACGTAATTTCCTGCGGAACCATAATATATAGCAGGTAGTGTTTTACCCAATCCCCCTTTCCCTCCATCCCGTATGGAAAAATCCTTTAGTGGTAATGTTGAATATAGATTTCCACCGGCACCAGCGTTGCCCCCTTGATTCGTTGGTGCATACTGTCCTTCTCCTCCAACTTGTATAAATCGTATAACGGGCTTGGACTCATATTCCTTCAAATAGAGATCAATTTCACCAGCCTGCTGTCCCGTGATTCCATTGGAATTATATGCATTCTGGCCGGGCTTAACCGGAGTTGTATTTATATAAGAATTTATTGCTCCGTTGTCTTCAAATATCAATTGCTTTGCAAATATCTTTACTTTAGTTCCTGGTAGAAACAAAGTATCCTTAATAAAAACCCGTTCGGCGTAAATATCCATTTCTTGAATATCAGTTTCGCCAGAATAATTATAAAGGGCATTGGCATTGCCCCGTTGAAATATAACGTCCATTCCTGTAATCTCAATGGTTTTTACTTTTTGGGTATCGCCGTTGAAGTATGTTTTACCAGAATTTGATATATCTGAAACAATAAGGTAATCACTGGATGAAGGATCAGGAGGGGTTTGTGTACTTGGCAAACCAAAAGCAGAATTTTCTGGAACGACTCGGGGCTGTACCGTGAAATTCACTATTTGTGTATCCGAAGAAATCCCCATTGTGGTTATAAAAGCAATTCGAAATGTTTTAATATCAGCAGTATCACCAATATATTCAAAATATTGACGATTTGCTAAAAATATGATTTGCCCTTTTACAGAGTCTAGAAGTTTTATTGCGAAACCAATTCCACTCCCTTTATATTTCGATTTTACGAAGAACTTGATTTGGCCGTCCGAAAATATCGTCATATTAGGAATTGAATCAATATAATATCCCAGAGCAGTTGTGTCCTTATGGTACGTGGTATCAGAATAATCCTGATCAAAACCAATGTGAAAATTGAAGTTAGAGTTGGATTGACTCGTGTTAACTATCCCCTGTCCAATACTGTAACTTATGTAGTGATATTGACCGTTTGAAACGGGAACACTTGATCCCGCAGAATTGATTGCTGATTGTCCATAAAGGCAATTGCCAATTCCAAATGATATAAGAAGACAAAGAATTATCCTCATAAAACAAGTTTTAGTACTTAATTATAAAATTGACGTAAGCATTTTTCGGACGGGTTTCGTTGCCACCCGTACTTGTAGTAGCTGCTCCAGAATTTGCAGCGTTAACATTACCTCCAGCTGGAGCCGTGCTTGTGCATCCATAACCACTATAAGTCACAAATGTGCCACTGTTTGGGGCACTATGATTGTGACTTTTAAAATCATCAGCTTGATAGCTCCCAACCCTATCTCCAATATTTCCTCCATTAAGAGCGGTGCGTAAAGATGTATCTGGATCATTCCCTTTGCCATAGTCAACACCTCTTAAGAATTGACCTCTCAGATCTGGCAGGTAAAAAGTTGCCCCACTCCCTCCCCAATAGAAATGAATGGCATTATATAAATTTTGGTATTTGCCACTAACGCTAAGCTGTCGCCCATCGCATAATAACCATCCTGTAGGCACATTGCTGGAGTCTCCGGCAAAAGCCATTACTGCTCCCATAGGGACTGATGTGACATTCCCAGCCGCCCTTGCATAAGGTACACTATAAAAAGACTGTCTGTTTCCAATAGCCGTATAAGGTCCGCTGGTACCACTCGAGCTAAAAGAGACCTGATATTGATAAACTGCAGAAGTAAAATCAATTGAACCAAAATTATTCAACCTTGAACTTGAAGTGGACTGGCCGTTACCAATAATTGCGGTACAAACACCAAAGCTATCCGTAGTTGCTGGATCGGTTTCCTCATAATCAATAGAGGGAGAAGATCCTGGATAAAGGGTAAATTTTAATGTTATTGACTTCTTTATCACAGGCGCACCTTTACTATCCCTGATAAGCGCCTGAAAATTAAAGCCTAAATTACCTATTTGTGCAAAAATTCCATTGGTGCATAACATTAGGATTGGCAAAATCCAAATTCCTTTTTTTAGCTTTTTCATAATCATTGAATTTATAGTGCCGCAAAAATGCGTTGATGCCACATGTCCAAAAAATAAATATGACGAAGCAGCCTGGATTTTGTACAGGCTGGAGGGATATGGGTATAAACGAAAACAGAAATGGGAAACTTCTGCCTTATACCATCTTCAAATGACTGAAAAACTCAGCCCTGTTGGTTTTGCTGATCTGTATTTGGTGACCGTTGATATAGACACATCCTTCATCAAAAGAATCAACCTTTTGCATATTAATAACGAAAGACCGATGCACTTTAAAGAAAACGGGGTTAGACAGCTTTTCTTGTAATACGCTGATCTGGAATGAAACCGTGTACCTTAGCTTTTCGGAAATAACTATATGGGTATAATTGCCTTCTGCCTCAAGCCAGAGAATGTCATCGAACAATATTTTTACGAAACGGCCGGGATTGGTTTTTAAAAAGACTGCTTCTTTTAGGACATAGAAAGTGTTTTGGTCAAATTCTGCATTTTTGCCAGGCACTATAGGGATAGTGGCAGGGATGGCATTAGAAAAATTGTTCAAGGCAATTTCAATGGCAATAGCGATATCCCGGGTATGGAAGGGCTTAACAATATAAGCCGCAGGATGGGCTTCTTTGGCACTATTGACGGTACCGGCATCCCCAAGTGCTGTAAGGAAAATCAGCGGCACATCCCTCATCCCCTTCATCATTATGGCAGCAGATATCCCATTTATTCCACCTTTCAGGCTGATGTCCATCAAAACAAGGTCTGGGTTTTCGTTTTGAAACAATTGAAAAGCATCAGCGCCATTGTCTGCAATTTCGCATACATCATACCCGATGGTTTTCAGGGCATCTGCAAGGTTGTCCGCCACCAGCAGTTCATCTTCAACAATAAGGATTTTTATTTTTGGCATGGCAGTTAATTCATTATGGTATGTTTACCCAAAGGCACTGTAATAAAATAAGTACAACCATTCACGGTTTCAGATGTAATATTGCCTTTTAACTGGCGTATAAGCAATTGGATCATTCGCATTCCGTAAGATTTTGGATTATCGGTTGCTGTATTTGCAAAAATCCCAGGCCCATTGTCAGCTACCTCTATATCAATTGAATGCTCTTTGTTTTGGGAGATATTGATACTGATTTTCGCATTTGATATGGCTTTGAAAGCATGTTTGAAACAGTTGCTGATCAGTTCGTTAAGAATAAGCCCTAACGGAATGGCTATATCGGTATCCAGTTCCAGCTTTTCAATGTTCAAGACTGATTTAAATTGCTCTTTGGAATATCCATAAGAGGAGGAAATGTTTTCAACCAGGGAGTTCGCATATTCCCTAATATCTATGGTGGTAAGATTGTCCCTTTGATAAAGATGCTGGTGAATAAGCGATATGGCCTCCACCCGGTTCTGAGCCTCCTGCAATGCCATGATAGCCCCAGAGTCATGAAGCCGCGAAGACTGTGCCTCCAAAAGGCTTGATACAATCTGGAGGTTGTTTTTTACCCGGTGGTTCAGTTCCTTTAGCAGAAGTTCTTTTTCTTTGTTACTTTTATCAAGCGCCTTATTTGTCTTTCTTTGTATCCTGAAACTCCTGAATATAAAGCCAATGATAAGCAGCAAAAGCGCAATGCCGCCAACAAAAAACCCGCGTTCGTTCCGTTTCTTCTCGACTTCAAGCTGATCTATTGCTATTTGCTTATTTTTTAGGTCAATTCGGTTTTGAGCCTCTATTTTAGATATCTTTTCATTGGAATTTATAGTCAAAAGTGAATCTTCCAGGATTCTGAATTTCTGAAAAGTTTCAAAGGCGTCTTTATAGTTGCCAGCCATTGCATAAGCTTGGTACAACTCTTCCAATGATAAGCCCAAATTATCTAAATCATTGGACTCTTTTCTTATTGTACAGGTTTCTTCAAAATATTTAATGGCGCTATCAAGGGTAGCCTTTCTGCTTTTTGGTATAAGGCTATCTGGTTTTATTTTAATCGAACTATCAAGAGCAATTGTATAATAAATTAGGCCAAATTCACTAATATCCTGATTTACACCATACTTATAGTTTCCATCTTTATTAATTTTTAGAGCCTTATGGTGCAATTCCAATGCTTTATGGTAATCCTTTTGAGCCAAAAAAACATTGCCCATATTTCCTAAAACCAACCCTACTAACCTCGTATTATCTAATTCCGTAGACATTTTTAGACACATTGAATAGTACTCCATTGCTTTAGGATAATTCCCGAGATGCTTATAAGCAAGCCCTACATCAAGCGAAATATCTGTAATTTGTTCCTTGTTATTTATTTTGGTGGCAATTTTAAATGCCTGAAGAAAATAGTCGAGCGCTTTAGGATGATTCTGTTGAGAATTATATATTATACCAATACTTTCAAGCGTCCAAGCCATTTCTACTTGATTGCCAATGTCCTGTGCTATGCTTAATGCCTTAAAATCATATTCCAATGCTTTGGGACCATTGCCAAAATCTACAAGGCTATTTGCCATTCTTCTCAAAACATTAACTTGCTCACGTTTGTATCCATGCTTTTCAAAAAAAACTAAAGCTTCTGAAAAATAAGACATTACCTTATGATAATCACCTAAAGCATAATTATTTCTTCCAATTTCCTCTTTTGCATTGGCTGTTCCATATTCCCATTTAAGGCTTTCGGCAAGATTCAGTGCTTTTTGCCCATATTTTAATCCTTCACCTGAGTTAATATTGGAATATCGGTGTGCAATATCAATCAATATCTTCACTTTATCTGTATCCTCCTTTGCATATTGGAGTCTCTGGATAAGGGAATCAACAATGCGCTGCTGGCAAACGCCAATGCTACATATCAACAGAAAAACTCCGGTAATCAAATTATTTTTCATAAGCCTAAGAATTTCTAAACCACATAGAATGAGAGAATAGGAGGATACCGATGCAATGGTAGTCAATATATATTAGATACTCAGCTTATCAGCGCAAAAACGACATTAAGATTTCCAAAACCAAACGGGTTTCAGTAAGATTGAAAAAAAATAACGAAACCCATTCCGGCCAATGAAGACACCTGTCTTGAAACCACAAAAAAGGGCGACCGCAAGGGTTGCCCCTACAGTGTTAACTGAAAAACCCTAATTTTGAACATTGAACATACAACATGGATAACGTATTAGCACAAAGAATAAGCCTGATGCAGGAGTCGTCAACCCTGAAAATGGCAAAAATGAGTCGGGAACTGGCTTCTAAAGGCATTGACATTGTGAACCTGAGCCTTGGCGAACCGGATTTTGATACGCCCGATCATATAAAAAAGGCGGCCATTGACGCCATCAATAACAATTTCACGCATTATCCACCCGTAAGTGGATACCCTGAGCTGAGGCAGGCGGTGGCTGACAAATTTTTAAGGGAAAACGGATTATCGTACAATGCCAGTCAGACCATTGTTAGTACGGGTGCCAAACAATCCATTATCAATGTATTGCTAAGCATCCTTCAGGAAGGCGATGAGGTTATTATTCCCGCCCCATTTTGGGTGAGTTATCCTGAAATGGTAAAATTCTCAGAGGCAAAACCTGTTTTCGTTTTTGCAGGTATTGAGCAGAATTTCAAAATAACGCCTGAACAGCTTGAGAAAGCCATAACGCCGCAAACCAAAGCCTTTATTTATTCCAATCCGAACAATCCAACAGGATCGTTTTACAATCATGAAGAACTGAAAGGGCTGGCTGAAGTGCTGGCCCGGCATCCTAAGGTTCATATTGTTTCAGATGAGATATATGAACATATTAATTATGTAGGAGGACATGCTTCCTTGGCTTCTTTCCCTGAAATTTTTGACCGGACTATTGTCATCAATGGCGTGTCAAAATCATTCGCGATGACAGGCTGGCGCATTGGGTATGCGGCAGGCCCCCAGAATATCATAAATGCCTGCGAAAAAATACAGGGCCAGGTAACCAGCGGTGCATGCACTATTTCTCAAAAGGCAGCTTATGCAGGTCTTACTTCTGACATGGAGCCGACCCGGAAAATGGCTGCCGCTTTTCATGAGCGCAGGGATTTTATCGTTGATAAACTCAAATCCGTTCCAGGTATTATTTCAAATACCCCACAGGGGGCCTTTTATGTTTTCCCAGAGGTTAGTTCTTATTTTGGCAAGCAATATAACGGTGAAACGATATCTAACTCTGAAGAATTGAGCCTTTATTTATTGCGCGAAGGCCATGTTTCCATGGTATCAGGAACCGGGTTTGGGGCACCAAACAATATCAGGATTTCATTTGCCGCTTCAAAAGAAACCATTGAAAAGGGAATTGACCGGATGACGGAAGCGCTTTCAAAGCTAAAATGATCAATGATCAATAATCAATGATCAATAATCAATGATCAATAACCAATTATCAATTTGTAATGAGTGATAGTGCGATAAGATTGAGCAAAGAAGAGATCAACCGGATATTTGATTCCTTTATTGGCAAAAAAGTGTTGGTGATCGGGGATGTAATGCTGGACTCATACTGGTGGGGAAATGTTGAGCGCATTTCTCCGGAAGCGCCGGTTCCGATTGTGCATACCCGCAAAAAAGAATACAGGCTCGGCGGGGCCGCTAATGTCGCGCTAAATTTAAAAAGGCTTGGCGCAGAACCCATTATTTGCTCTGTGATCGGACACGATGCTGAGGGTGAAATTTTGCTTCGTTTGCTAGGAAATGAAAACATCAGTTCGCAAGGAATCATTATATCTGATCTACGCCCTACTACCGTAAAGACAAGAATTATTTCAGGAAAAAACCAGTTACTACGGATTGATATAGAGGAAGATGAACTTCTTGTTAAGGAAGATGCATCAAATTTAGAATCAAAAATATCTGAAATTATCAATACTTCAGATCTTGTCATTTTTGAAGACTATGACAAGGGTGTTATATCTCAATCACTTATTGAAGAAATTGTTAAAAAAGCCATAGATATCAAAATCCCTGTTGCCGTAGATCCCAAAAAGAGGAATTTCATGGCTTATAAAAATGTAACGCTTTTCAAACCGAATTTGCGGGAGCTGAGTGAAGGCCTGAAAATAGATCTGAACACGGGCTCAGATATCAAAGAAATAAAAGAAGCCGCTAAACTGCTACAAGACAAACTCCATGTTGATCATGTTCTTATAACCCTTTCAGAAAAAGGGGTTTACCTGAGTGAAAAAGACGGAACGGGTCATCAGATTCCGGCACATATCCGCGATATCTATGATGTGAGTGGGGCCGGTGATACCGTTATCAGTGTCGCAGCCCTTACACTTTTGGCGAATGTATATGGAAATGTGGTTGCAGCTTTGGCCAATCTTGCAGGGGGTCTCGTTTGCGAGAAGGTTGGCGTTGTTCCCATTGATCGGGAAGAACTTATTCGGGAAACAATTACGAATTACGAATCAAGAATCAATGTCGTTTAGAGCTTATCCAGGAAACAAAAATTAATTACGAATTAGGAATTACGAATTAGGAATTGGGAATTCGTCGCTTAAGTTGTGTAGCTGTAACCGTTAAAATTATTTGCTGCAAATTTTCTCTTTTGCAAACTTATTTAGGCTAGATTATTGTTTAGCAGTTAACCGTTCAAAATTTATCAACCAAACAAATCCTTGTTGGGTTGAAATACGTTAATTTGCAAGTACCATGTTAGGATACCGGTTTTCAGATTATATCCCTGATGATAAGGATGGCAACCCATTTGAGAGGCTGTTAAAATTATTTATGCAATTGCTGGTTTATACCGCAGGTGATGCAGTAGAAGCCCTGCAATGGATGAACGAACTCGACAAAGAATACCATCTTACCGATGATGATTATGGTATGGGTGATTTTATCCAGGCACTGAAGGACAAAGGATATATCAAAGATGAAAATAATGATGGGCTTTTTACCCTCACTGCCAAATCCGAACAGAGCATACGTCAGCGCTCCCTTGAAGAAATTTTTGGGAAATTGAAGAAAACCGGAAAAGGGAATCACCGGACATCCTTTACGGGATCGGGAGATGAAATAGGATCGGATACAAGGGCATACCAATTTGGGGACCGGTTAGAGAATATAGAAATGACCGATTCATTGCGAAATGCCCAGATCAATCATGGTATAAACGACCTCAGATTGACAGAAGACGACCTGGAAGTCATTGAAACAGAATATAAAACACAGACTTCAACCGTTTTGATGATTGATATATCTCACTCAATGATATTATATGGTGAAGATAGGATAACCCCTGCCAAGAAAGTAGCGATGGCGCTTTCGGAATTGATTACGACCAAATACCCAAAAGACACCTTGGATATTATTGTTTTTGGGGATGATGCCTGGCCTATTGAGATCAAAGACTTACCTTATCTGCAAGTCGGCCCATACCATACCAACACAGTCGCCGGACTTGAACTCGCTATGGACATATTGCGCAGACGCAAAAATGCGAACAAGCAAATATTCATGATCACAGATGGGAAACCTACTTGCCTCAAAGAAGGCGTAAAATATTACAAAAACAGTTTTGGCCTGGATAGAAAGATATTAAACCGAACCTTAAACCTGGCTGGACAATGCAGGCGTCTTGGGATAAAAGTGACCACGTTTATGGTCGCTTCTGATCCATATCTTCAAAAGTTCGTTCAGGAATTCACCGAAGTAAACAGTGGCAAAGCCTTCTATACCAGTTTGCAAGGACTTGGTGATTATGTATTTGAGGATTATGAGAGGAACAGGAGGCGAAGGGTAAAATAATGTGGTAATGTGCTAATTGGCTGGCACGAGACTATTTACTATTAACGATTTACTATTGACTTTTAAAAATAAAAAATGACAATCAAAGATATAACGACACTCGGCCTTTTAAAAAAGGCGGGCTACCAGAGCAAAAGCATCAAAGAAGAACTCCGGATAAACCTGATAGAAAAACTAAAAGGCAAACGGGATATTTTCAATGGAATTATTGGTTTTGATGAAACAGTAATACCTGATTTACAACGGGCCATCCTATCGAGACATAATATCATTCTCCTCGGATTGCGTGGACAGGCCAAGACACGTATTGCCAGGCTTATGACACAATTACTTGATGAATATATCCCGGTAGTTGCAGGTTCAGAACTTAATGATGATCCTTTAAAACCTATCTCACATTTTGCGAGAAATCTCATTTTAGAGCAGGGTGATGACACTCCGGTTTCATGGATGCATCGCGATGAAAGATATACCGAAAAACTCGCTACCCCCGATGTGAGCATTGCAGACCTTATTGGTGATGCTGACCCGATTAAAGCTGCAAATCTTAAACTGCCTTATTCAGATGAAAGGGTGATCCATTTTGGTTTGGTTCCGCGATCGCATAGGGGAATATTTGTGATCAATGAGTTGCCTGACTTACAGGCACGTATCCAGGTTGCGCTGTTTAATATTTTGCAGGAAGGAGACATACAGATACGAGGATTTAAATTGCGTTTGCCATTGGATATTCAGTTTGTGTTTACAGCAAATCCAGAAGACTACACCAATCGTGGAAGTATTGTCACCCCGCTTAAAGACCGCATTCAAAGCCAGATATTAACACATTACCCAAAATCCATTCTCGATTCTAAAGAAATCACCCGCCAGGAAGCTAATCTAATTGCAGAACAATTACGCACAGTAAAAATGCATCCCCTTGCAGAAGACCTGGTAGAACAAATCGCGTTTGAAGCACGTGGCAGTGAATATGTTGACTCCAAAAGTGGGGTTTCTGCCAGACTTACCATTTCAGCTTACGAAAACCTTGTCAGCGCTGCCGAAAGACGTGCGCTGATCAATGGCGAAAAGAAAACTTTCATACGGCTCAGTGATTTTTGGGGCGTAGTTCCATCTATTACAGGAAAGATCGAATTGGTGTACGAAGGCGAACAGGAAGGGCCGGCCAATGTGGCACAAATCCTTATAGGTAAAGCTATTCGAACGCTGTTTGTTAATTATTTCCCCAATCCTGAAAGCAGTAAAAAATCAAAAGCCATAAGCCCATATACCGAGATAACCCATTGGTTTGGCCAGGGGAATAAACTGGATCTGATGAATGACCTGTCTGATACCGAATACCGCAAAAGACTGAATGAAATACCCGGTCTGGCAGCGCTCGTAACAAAATACCACAAAGAAGCTGGAGCAGATGAAAAACTATTCCTCATGGAATTTGCCCTTCATGGCCTGGCTGAATTTTCAATGCTCAGCAAAGCACGTTTGGAAAGGGGTGTTGAATTCAAAGATCTTTTGAGTGGCATGTTCAGCATGAGCAGCAAGGATGTAGATGAAGACGAGTATTAGAGAAAAAGGATGGGATACTTTTCAGTTATAACAATAACCCTATTTCTAAAAATCAGCTAACCTACTCAATTTGATGAAGTTTTGTTCTTCTGAACCTTAAACAATACCGGAATTGTATATCCAACTGTAAACTGCCAGTTGTTCAGTTTAAAATCATCATCAACATACTGATAGTTGAAGATAAAATCAACGTCATTATAGCGGTTGTTAGCGTTTACGATTGGGCTCAATCCCAATAAATACCTGGCATTGAAAGTAAACCAACCAATACCAGCACGATAGTTAAGCCCCACACCGTATAATATACTGGTATTCTCAGGATTTCTGCGGCTGCTCGGATCCAATGAAGTGCTGTTTGTATTACCTGTAGTATTATCCGTGTTAACTATGTTGCCGCTTGCAGCTGATAGAAAATCAAAGGCAGCCCCCAACTCAACGTATGGCCTCAGTGGCGCATCGGTTTTTAGAAAATAATAGCGTGCGGAAACCGGTATATGCCAATAGGTAAGGACTTCTGAATACTGTTGTTTCCATCCTGCCACACTGTCAAAATCATGCTCATAACGAAGGCCGGTTCTCATGGCACTTGCTGTTATGTGAAGATCTTTCCAAATCGTGTAATCTCCCTCAAAACCAAACTGGTAGCCAATAAGGGCCTGGTAGCTTGCGGCGGAGTTAGTAACAGCTTTATTAGAAGTTAGATTCACATTAGCAAAATTGGCTCCTATTTTCACACCAACCATCAGTAAAGGCGTTACGTCATATGTATTGATGATCTTGGTAAGGCTTGCCGGATCATTTAGGTATAATGGAAAAAGTTTATAATTATTATCATTATTAAGCAAGTTCTTTACTGCCGTATCTGCTTGCTGGGGCTGATTGAGATAGATATAATCCAATGCCAAAAGACGGTAACCTTCAACCCTTTGGTCTTTATGGAAGCCCGACTTTAGGCAAGGTCTAAGCTGAGAAACCGATTTTGCAAAATCGCCCGCTTCATAGCTTTTATTAGCTTCATAAAGAGTATTTGCACAACTACTTTGAGCTTTCGCAAATTTTGATGTTAGCAATAATAAGGGAAGTAAAAATAGTATATTGGATTTTTTCATCATACTTGTTTAATAATTTTCACATTAATTTCATTTTTGCCCGATTACCTTGAAATCAAGATTACGCACAACTCCTATTGTAATGAGGCTGTTGTTGATTTTCAGATCATCATCCAGGTAAAAATAATTGTAAATGAGACCCTGGTCCGAATAGCGTTTTGCATCGTTAACAATATTTGTCAGACCGTATGTATATCTGAAATCAACAAACAATTGCCATGCTGGATCAAATTTCCAATTAAGACCAATGGCTCCAAGCAATCCAAAATCTGTACTGTTTCTCCGATCGTTACTGTTGACACCATTATCGGCATAACTGGATTTATTAGGTTGATAGGTAGCGCTGAAATCAGAATTTGCACTCAAAAGGAAATCTTCGTATCCTCCAAGCCTGATAAAAGGCCTTAAATTTCTTTTACCGTAAGTATATGTAACATAAAGGGGAACGTCAAGAAAAGACAGGTGTTCATTATCAGTAATGTTAAAATCATTGGTAGAATAATTGATAGAATAATTCTTGGAAGACGCATTCAGGTCTACACCAACCGAGAATTCCCTTGAAATACTGTATCCAAGCGAAAGGCCAAACTGAGTCCCAATCTTAGAGGAATAATTTTTGCTAAAATCATACTCATTATCCTGGTGTGTCACACTTACAAGGGTATTATTAATGCCTCCCGCACCAGCCAATCCAAAAGAGAATTTTGGGACGACGGCAATAGAATTTACCAGGTCAATAAAATCCCTTGTGTCCTGTAAAAGGTTTGGTTTATATAATGGATTCTGCTCAAGCATGTTCTCAGCTGCTTTGCGGGCATTGGCGCGATCCTTAAGTGCGAGGAATGAAAGGGCAAGAAGACGGTATCCTTTTAACTTTTGGTCTTTGTCAAAACCCAAGTTAAGGCATGGCAATAATTGTGAAACAGAATTTGCAAAATCTCCTGCTTCATAGCTTTTATTGGCCTCGTCAAGTGTATTTCCGCATGCGTTTTGACCATTTACATTTTTTGCTGTCAGCAACATCAAAACCAGTATAATAAGTAGGTTGAATTTTTTCATGATAAATGTTTTAACATTTTCCCAATTAATTCCATTTTTGCCTTATAACCTTGTAATTAAGGTTAAGCAAAGCTCCAAAGGTGAAAAGACTGTTGCTGATTTTAAGGTCATCATCCAGGTAAAAATAATTGAAAATAAGATTCTGGTCTGAATAGCGGTTGGCATCGTTGACAATATTTGTCAGGCCATAAGCATATCTAAACTCAACGAATACCTGTAACGCAGGATTAGCCTTCCAATTAAGTCCGATGCCACCAAGCAACCCGAAATTTGTACTGTTCCTACGATTGTTACTATTAACGCCATTATCGGAATAACTGGTTTTATCAGGCTGATACGTGGCGCTGAAATCAGAACTGGCACTCAGTAGGTAATCTCCATAAGCACCAAGCCTTACAAAAGGCCTTATAATCCCCTTACCGTATGTATACGTAACATAAAGAGGAACTTCAAGAAAAGACAAGTGTTCATTATCTGTAATGTTGAAATCATTGGTTGAATAATTGATCGAATAGTTTTTGAAAGAAGCATTCAGTTCAGCCCCAACCGAAAGTTCTCTTGAAATATTAAATCCACCCACTATACCAAACTGAGCACCAATTTTACTCGTATAATTCTTGTTAAAATCCGAGGCGTTATATTGTTGTGTCACATCTACATAAGTATTGTTGATACCCCCAGCACCTGCAAGGCCAAGTGAGAATTTTGGGATAACGGTTATTGAATTTACCAGGTCAATAAAATCCTTAGGGTCTTTCAATAGACTTGGCACATATTGTGGATACTGTTCAAGCATGTTCTCGGCCGCGGTACGGGCGTCCTTCTGGTCGTTAAGGGCCAGGTAAGAAAGCGCAAGTATTTTATATCCCTGCCAGAGGTTTGTCCTATCAAGACTATGCGTCACACAAGGCACCAATGCATCAATTGCCTCGCGCAGTTTGCCTTGCTCATATAGTGCAGTGGCATTTACGATTGCCCCGCCACAGTTTTCCTGTGCAGAAGCTTTAAATACAGGCATTGCCATCAAAAGGCATAACAACGCTGTAATAATGGGCTTTTTCGTCATGATTCTTAATGTTTTAAACTTCTTAATTACTCCCAATTGCTTTCTAATGACAAAACTATACAATTAACATTACCAAACAAAAATTTTTTTTGTTGGTAGTCAATGGAATAACCGCAAGTGATTAATCTGGCCAAGAAAGGCCGAAATAGATAAACGAAGAGTGCAGCCCATTGGATTTCGTACGATAATGAACGAAGAACCTCCGTAGGGACAAGGCAATCCTTTGTCCCTACGCAAAAATCAACTCTTCCACCGCCAGCCATGCCATCAAACCCATTCCGGTTTTGAGTGCATTTTCGTCAATATTGAAAAATGGGGAATGTACAGGGGCATTTATTCCTTTTGAATTGTTCCCTGTGCCGAGCCTGTAAAAACAGGATGGCGCATGATGGGTGTAAAATGCGAAATCTTCTGCGGTAGTGCGCAGGTCAAGATCAACCACATTTTCTGCTCCAAGATATTTTATGGCGGATGCCTGTATGTGTTTTGTCAGTGCTTCATCATTCTTAAGAAAAGGGTACCCGGCCATAATGTTGAAATCCGCTTTGCCTCCCATGCTTTCTACCAAACCTTTGGCGAGTGTTTTCATTTTTTCGTGTGCTGAAGCACGCCATTCTTCGTCAAAGGTGCGGAAAGTGCCTTCCATTTTTACCTCGTCAGGAATAACGTTTGTGGCACCATTCGCCTGCACCTTACCGAAAGATAAAACCGTGGGTGTTGATGGTTTCGCCCAGCGACTAACCACTTGTTGCAGCGCAACAATAAGATGTGCTGAAATTAAAACCGGATCAATATTCTGATAAGGCATGGCGCCGTGGCCGCCTTTGCCTTTCACCGTAATATATATTTCATCTGTAGATGCCATGTACAACCCGGGCCTGAATCCGGCTTTGCCGACTTCGAGTTCTGGCATTACATGCTGGCCGATAATGGCATTGGGCTTGGGTTTCAGAATTCCATCTTTAATAAGAATACTGGCTCCTCCGGGAAGTTTTTCTTCACCTGGCTGAAAGACAACTTTAATGGTCCCCTCAAATTCATCTTTTAGTTCATTGAGTATTTTAGCTGCACCCAATAAGCAGGAAGAATGCACATCATGTCCGCAGGCATGCATAACGCCCTCATTCAATGACTTATATTCCGTATCTGTTTTCTCGTGAATGGGTAAAGCATCCAGATCGGCTCGGAGCATAATGGTTTTTTTGCTGGGGTTTTTACCCTCAATAAGAGCAACAATACCGGTACCTCCAATGGTTTGAGGTTTCATGCCCCATTCGGCAAGTTTCTGAGCAACAAAAGTGCTTGTTTTAAATTCCTCAAACGACAATTCAGGATGGGCATGAATATGGTGCCTGATGTCTTTTATTTCGCCGAAATATTCTTCGGATTTTTGTTTTATGATGTTTTCGGTTATCAAAATTGAAGGCAATTGCCATTTATAGTTCGGAAAATCTCACGCAAAGTAAGGAATAAATAGAATTAGCCAAAGCAAAAACCGCAAAGGACGCAATGGCATCGCAAAGACATAAAGTTATAAAAGCTAAATGTCTCTCTTTGCGTTCTCTGCGAAACCTCTGTGTTCTTTGCTGTTAACTCCCTATTTCAAATCCGGTAGATTCACCAACCCCGGAACGAGCAAAATACCTGTGTATTTCTGTTTCAATGTGTGAAACATCTGCTGCGCTTCCATCCTGCTCCTGAAATCGCCAACGCGAACTTTAAAATAAGGTGATTCATAGATCATATAAGTCCTTACTCCATAGATCATTGCAATGGCATCCTTCATTCTTTGCGCTGCATCCCTATCTGTTTCGCCATAAACCTGGATTCTATACCCATTCATTTGTGGGCCATCATCACCCACCTGTGCCGGTTTAATATCATGCACCAATTGGGTATCAGCAATAATGTGAACTACGCCAGCTTTTTGAAATTGCAGATCATCGCAAATTTTTATTCCCTGCCCCTTTGTTGTAAATGAAGCAAAAAAAACAGAAATGAATATGAAGGCGAACTTGTATGGCATCAGTTGAATCATCAATTATGCAGCAGAACTATTCATCCTTACCATGGCAGTTTTTATACTTCTTGCCGCTGCCACATGGGCAAGGGTCATTCCTGCCGACCTTGGCATCGACTCGTACGGGTTCA
>JABDEJ010000022.1 GCA_013287095.1 Bacteroidota bacterium
CATACCTTTGCACACGCTTTCAGATCATGAATCAAAATTCGTTGACGAACAGGCTTAGCGCCGCAGGGGTTCTCATCACACTTGGCATAGTATTCGGGGATATTGGAACCTCGCCATTGTATGTAATGGATGCCATCATTGGCAAAGGCGTGATTACTCACGACCTGATCCTAGGAGCCATTTCATGCGTTTTCTGGACACTGACTTTTCAAACCACAATTAAATATGTCATCCTCACTTTGAGGGCTGACAACAGGGGAGAAGGCGGAATTCTATCTCTATATGCACTGGTAAGGAGACGTGGAAAATGGCTGGTATGGCCTGCTATTATTGGGGCAAGCGCACTATTAGCAGATGGTATGATCACACCGCCTATTTCTGTAACTTCTGCAATTGAAGGACTCAAAATATTCAACCCGGAAATACCTGTAGTTCAAATTGTTATTGCAATTTTGCTCGCATTGTTTTTCTTTCAGAGATTTGGCACCTCCATTGTTGGAAAATCTTTCGGCCCAATCATGCTTGTGTGGTTTGTAACCCTTGCAGCAATAGGTTTATCGCAGATATTAAAGTACCCTTATGTTTTGGCTGCCTTCAACCCCATCTATGTTGTTAAATTTTTGCAAAATCCAAATGGTTTCTGGCTATTGGGCGCTGTATTTCTTTGTACCACAGGGGCAGAAGCCTTGTATTCAGACCTGGGTCATTGCGGTAGAAAAAATATACAAGGAAGCTGGGTACTGGTGAAAATATCTTTGTTACTAAATTATTTTGGACAGGGCGCATACCTTTTGAATGAAAAACTTGGACAAACCATAACCGGAGAGCCCACGTTCTATTACTCCATGCCGGAATGGTTCCGGTTACCAGGTGTTATTATCGCTACAGCTGCTACCATCATTGCCAGTCAGGCCCTGATTTCAGGATCTTATACTCTGATCAGTGAAGGGATGCGGTTGAACGTATGGCCAAAAGTAAAAATGATATACCCGAATGACCAGCGCGGCCAGGTATATATACCAAGCATTAATTTTCTGCTGTGCGCTGGGTGCATCGGCGTGGTTTTGTGGTTTGAAAAAGCCTCGAATATGGAAGCTGCTTATGGTTTGGCAATTACCCTTACCATGTTGATGACTACGATATTGCTTAGCTTTTATCTGAGGTTTAAGCATTTCCCCAAGCCATTTATATACACTGTTCTTGCGGTATATTTAAGTATAGAATTATCATTCCTTGCCGCAAACCTGAAAAAATTTGTTCATGGGGGTTATGTGTCCCTTTTCGGGGCCATCGTATTGGTAGCTGTAATGTGGACCTGGTATAAATCCAGGAAAATCAAAAACAGGTACATAGAATTCGTTAAGCTTGACAAGCATCTGAAAATGATCGAAGAATTGATCGCGGATGAATCTGTACCAAAATTTGCCACCAACCTCGTCTTTTTAACCAGCGCAGATTACCCAAATGAAATAGAACAAAAGATCATCTATTCGATATTCAACAAACAACCCAAACGCGCTGACCTTTATTGGTTTGTGCATGTTGATGTACTGGACGACCCCCACACTCGTGAATTTAAAGTGGAGTACCTGATTCCTGGTAAAGTAATGAAGATCGAGTTTAAGCTTGGGTTCAGGGTAGCGCCACGTATCAATCTCTTTTTCAAAAAAGTAGTGGAAGAGCTTGCCCGGAACAAGGAAGTGGACGTTATGAGCAGATACGACTCCCTTAAAAAATACAATATCGTGGGAGACTTTAGATTTGTAGTGATCCAGCGTATTCTGAATTATGATTACAAGCTTTCTACTTACGAAAGGTTCCTGATGATGGGCTATGATATTCTCAAAGAAGTAAGTTTATCAGAAGAAAAAGCTTTTGGACTCGACACAACCCTGGTTACACTTGAAAAGGTACCACTATTAACCGATGGCGGGGAAGAATTGAATCTACAACGGATCGGATAAAAATAGAAAGAGAAACAGAAAGGCAAGGAGGAAATGAAAGCAGCCGTTATTTATCAAAAAGGGGAACTGCCAGAATATGTCGATTTTCCCGAGCCTGTAGCGCAAAATGATGATGAGCTGCTGGTTTCTGTAAAAGCCGTAGCTATTAAGCATTTTGATAAAGGAAAAGCAGCAGGCAGGCACTATTCAAGTAGTATACCAAGAGAAAATGGCCAGGTAATTGGAGGTGATGGAGTCTGTGTACTTGATGATGGAACAAAAGTATATGGTATGGGTGTCAGCGGCATGCTTGCTGAAAAGGCTACCATCGAAAAAGACAGGGTTGTAAAATTGCCAGCGAATTTGAGCGACGCAACTGCTGCTGCATTAGCCAATGCTGTAATTGGTTCGGCAATGGGATTAAGGTTCAAAGCAGATATACAGCCAGGCGATGTTGTGCTAATTAATGGCGCAACTGGATTTACAGGAAGGGTTGCCGTACAGATCGCCAAACATTATGGAGCGAAAAAGGTAATTGCAACCGGCAGAAATACGCAATCACTGCAAGACTTATTGGCCCTTGGTGCTGACGAAATTATTTCACTGAACCAGGGTGACGAACAATTCCTGGATCAATTAAAAAAAAGCCAACTAAATGGACCTGTGGGTGTTATTATTGATTATTTGTGGGGACATAGTGCCGAAATGATATTAGGCAGTTCAAAAGGGAAAGGATCTTTTACCAATAAAATTAGATTCGTTTCGGTAGGCAGTGTAACGGGGGACTTGATTCAACTGTCTGCAGCAAACCTAAGAAGCGTAAATTTACAGTTAACAGGTTCTGGCTTAGGTAGCTGGTCAAATGACCAGGTGCGTTTGCTGTTTTCAGAGATATTGCCGGAAATGTTTCAACTCGCCTCAGATGGAAAGCTTAAGGTAGAAACTATAGAAGTTAACTTAAAAAACATAGCGGATATCTGGAACCTGGATGTTAGCGACGGGCAGCGATTGGTTGTTACAATTTAATAAAGAATTCCCTAAATGAAAAATGCCCCTAAGGGGCATTTTCTGTGGGAGTTATAGGATTCGAACCTATGACCCTCCCGATTATAAATCGGGATGCTCTGAACCAGCCGAGCTAAACTTGTCTATCAGAGCCTTGATGAATATTACTGATTTTTGATTCTTGATATATTTTTCTCTATTAAGAGCTTCTGATCTTGTAAAAAAAGCCTCTTTGTACACCAAAATCCAGGGCATTCCTGTTTTGGTAAAAGGGGTTTTGCCTCTATTGTGTTCTGCCAATCTCCTTTCTACATTATCTGTACTTCCGATATAGAATTTATTGAGTTTTTTACTAAACAATATGTAGGTGAAGAATTCCATAAAATAAAAATGCCCCTAAACGGGGCATTTTATGTGGGAGTTATAGGATTCGAACCTATGACCCCCTGCTTGTAAGGCAGGTGCTCTGAACCAGCTGAGCTAAACTCCCAATTTATTTTTTGATCCAACAGGTATGAACCATTTCCGATTTAGGAGGTGCAAATGTAATGCGATTTTTGGAGTTAAAGTGTCCCTTATTGAAATTTTTATTTGGATTTTGCAATCTCGGCAAGTTTTGCCTCAAGGACCGATTCGTCTCCTTCAGTATAGCCAATATGCCTGTATGCTATATGGCCTTTTTTGTCAACCAAAATCATGTATGGTACGTTTGGCACATTCAAAGCGCGTTGCATATCCTGATTTACGTCCAGCAATACAGTGTAATCCCATTTTTTGCCATCAATAAATGGTTTTACTTTCATCGAATTGCGCGCGTCATCAATAGAAATGGCAACCATATTTACATTGTATTGCTTTCTCCAGTCATCAATAACAAGGTTTATATTTTCCATTTCCTTTTTACACGGGGAACACCAGGTAGCCCAAAATGATAATATCATAGGCCTGCCTTGCTTGGAAAGGGCTTGCAAGTCCACTTCTTTGCCATTCATATCTTTAAGAATAAGAGGTGGAACATCATTTTTAGACGATTTAGAAGTGTCCTGTGCTTGGGAGTTTATTGCAAATACAATGAATGCAAATGCAAAGAAGATTTTTTTCATGATAAAATATTAAGATTTTTGAATGGCAAAGATAAAGCCAAATATTTCTTTCAGAACATAGTTTGAAACTATAAGGGAAATATCATGAAATTTGGATGACCAAAAATTATACAATGGAAAAAGGATTATTCAGCGTCATTACTCAGACATCTGCGCCAACATTAAAAACCAGGATAAATACTGGTAAGCATACATTATTTTCAGATGAACCTGTAGAAGTTGGTGGTGAGGATACAGGGCCTTCACCTTATGAAATACTCCTTTCTGCCCTTGGCGCGTGTACAGGAATGACCATAACAATGTATGCAAAAAGAAAAACAATGCCGCTTAAAGGCATCACAGTTTACCTACGCCACGATAAAGTGTATGTCGAAGACTGCGCCCATTGCGAAAAGGACACTAGTAAGATCGATTTGATATACCGCGAAATTGAGCTGATTGGCGACCTGAATAGTGATCAGCGCAACAAACTATTAGATATTGCAAACAAATGCCCCGTTCACAAATCACTATCCAGCGGCATTAATATTAAGACACAATTGAGGGACTAGTCCTAGCTCAAATGCGCCCTGAGCATCCAGGCCATCTTTTCATGTTTTTCCATCAGGCCGGTTGCAAAATCACTTGTACCAAGATCATTTGCCTTGGCAAAACTTTCAATATTTCCACGAAGAGTAACAATCAGGCTTTCGTGATCACCAAGAAGGTCTTTAACATAGCCAATGCTTGTATTCTCATTTTTACGTTTTTCAGAAAGTTGGGTCAATTCCAGGAATTCTGTCATTGTAGCGGGTGCATAATGACCCAATGAACGAATTCTTTCAGCTACACTGTCTATGATTTCCTGCATCTCGCTATACAAGCCTTCAAAATACAAATGAGCCGCATGAAAGTCGGGCCCTTCTACGTTCCAATGTGCGTTGTAAGTTTTGGTAAGCAAAAGGTATTCGTCTGCAAGAAGTTTAGCTAATTGCCCAGCCACAGTTTTAAGGTTTGCGTCTTTGATCCCGATGTTGGTTTTCATGTTATTAATATTTTAATTTATTAGTTATAAGAATTTTATCAGTTATTGAAGTTAAATGTTGCTAGATACATTATTCCTCTTCAGGTCATCATAAAACCCTGCGAAGGTTACCTGTATCCAAGGGATGAGCCAGAAGAAACCTATTCCAAGGGTCAGACAACAAAGCAATGACCATCCGAAAAATCTCAGGCAAAGGCGGAAGTATTTTGCTTTATAGCCATTCATCAAGGCCATTGATCTATTAATAGCGTCCATTGGATCAATGGCGGGATCCTCTGAAAGGACATAAAATGTTTGAGAATAGGAGATCGCCGCAATAATTCCGGGAATAAAAAGAAGCAATGACCAGAGAATAACAAATACTATGATCAATAGATAAGCTAACAATGCATTCCAGAAATTGTTGAAGCCCGTAAAGAGATCAGGAACATCTGATTGTTGCCTTCTTGAGAGTTTTAAAGATAAACCAGCCATTCCCTGGGTCATCGGACCGGAAATAATTATGCTAATTGGAGGAATACAACCGCTTATAAGAATATACAACAGATATGTTCCTATTGCAAAACCCCATCTGCCTTCCAAAGCTTCCCTGGCTTGTCTCATAAGAATTGTGTTTTCTGTTTTCAAGGTAATGTTTTAGCGTACCAAGTTATAAAATATTGGATGATGCCGGATCAAATCTGTTTTACCATCTTGTTAACTATTTACATTTTAAGATATTCCGAGGTCCTGAAACTTTGTAACCATATTTTGGTTATCCATATTATATTCCTGGTCTGGATTTACATGACAAAATTAATCTGGCTTAGCGGTGATAACTCTGCAATAATGCATTCAAGATTGTGACTGTTATCATTTTTTTGTCATAACCTGATCCTGAACTTCGCAATAAATATGATAGTCTAAACCCCTGAATCTGATTTTAGTTAAAAGTAAAACAAATGAATAAGCGACAACGAAGACGGGTTATAATGGCAGCATTGGTTTTCGTTTCAGTGATCATTGCAGGAACGATAGGATATATATTTATAGAAGGGTACGGCATTCTGAATGCATTGTATATGACCGTAATAACCCTTTCAACAGTTGGATATGGGATACCGAAACCGCTCGACACACAGGGTCAGGTGTTTACAATTATCCTCATATTGTTCAATCTTGGCGTAGTAGGATATACATTAACTCTTGTTACCTCCATTTTTATTCAAATCGATTTTGCAAAACACTATAGAACAAAAAGTATGAAAAAGAAAATAAATACAATGACTCAGCATGTCATTGTTTGTGGTTATGGTCGCACAGGTCGGGAATCCTGCGCCACTTTAAAAAGAAATAACATACCCCACGTGATCATAGAGGACAACGAAGAAATGGTACGTGAGATTATGGAGGATGAGGATGCATTTGTGATTGAAATGGATGCAACCACTGATGAAGCTTTACTTGCAGCGGGGATTAAAAATGCAAGTGCTTTGATAACTACCCTACCTGACGACGCTGAAAATGTATTCGTAACACTTACCGCATCTGAGCTTAATCCTACTCTTTTAATAGTCAGCAGGGCTACCCATGCCACATCCATCCCAAAACTGAAAAGAGCGGGTGCCACAGACGTTATTATGCCGTACAAAATAGGTGGAGCACATATGGCAAGCCTCGTTATCAACCCTGATATTAAGGAATTTATGGACCTGATCGGCGGCTATGGAGAGTTTCATCCGCACATTGAGGAGATAGACCTGATGGATAGTGGCGATATTTATGCGGCCAAAACGCTTGGGGAAATTAATCTGCACCGGAAAACAGGGGTTAATATCATTGGAATTAAGATAGGGGATAAATATGTTATTAACCCAAATGATGAAACCTATTACAATAAAGGTGATAAATTGCTTGTATTAGGAAGTCCTGAGCAATTTGAAAAGCTGAAAGTATTTATGTCAAAGACTTAAAAGCTTATCATATTTGCATTTTGTGCATCATTATTCAAAATTAATTGCTACTTTTGCGGTTCAAAATTTTTAAAGATGGCACATCACGCTTCAGCGATAAAGAGAATCAGGCAAATAGCTACCCGTAGATTACGTAACCGTTATCAAATGAAAACGACTCGTAACCTGATCAAAAAGCTCAGGACCACAACGGATAAGTCAGAGGCTCAGGTACTGTATCGCAGGGTTTCTTCTTTGGTTGACAGGTTGGCTAAAACAGGCGTTATTCACAAAAACAACGCATCCAACAAAAAATCAAAGCTTGCAAAACTCGTTAACCACATCGCTTAAACCATTCGTCGTTCATGCCTGGAGATAATCATGGTTTCATCTCCATTAAGGATTGGCACGAAGAAGACAGACCAAGGGAAAAATTTATTTCAAAAGGGCGAGAAGTCCTTTCTGATGCTGAGTTAATTGCTATTTTACTAGGCACAGGCTTCAAGGAAACCACTGCTGTGGATGTTGCTAAGATTCTCTTAAGAGAAAATGGTAATGACCTTGATAAACTTGCCAAACTTAGTGAAAAGCAATTAAGCTCCGTAAAAGGGATCGGCCCTGCCAAAGCTATTACCATTTTAGCTGCACTTGAATTAGGGCGCAGGCGCAAATTCTCTGAAAAAGCTGTTCCAAAAAAAATTACCGGTAGTAAGGATGCTTATGAATTTTTGTATCCATTTCTGGCCGATCAACCTCACGAAGAGTTTTATTTGCTTCTTTTAAACAGGGCCAATGTCATCACCCGCCACGTAAAAATCAGCCAGGGCGGTGTCTCAGGAACTCTGGTAGATAACAAAATCATCTTCAAAACAGCTCTCGAAGAGCTTTCAGCCAGTATTATTATTTGTCACAACCACCCTTCAGGCAATAAAAATCCAAGCCAGGATGATATAGCTCAAACCAAACGTATTTGCGAAGCAGGTAAAAACCTAGATATTGCAGTATTGGACCACATCATTTTTACAAATGACGGGTTCTACAGCTTCGCAGATGAAGGAATAATCTGATTCTTTCCGAATCCCTATTTCACAACAGGACTTAATTGATTCACAATCCCAGCTGTTAGGGTATTAGTCTGGTTGAAAGTTGTAGCATTCGATTTTGTCCCGTCAGCGCTGTAGGCATTAAAATAATAATTAATAGGCTGAAGGTTCTTAAAAACAAGAACTGCCTGGTTATTTGAAGCCTCCAGAGGTGTTAAAGGATTTGTTTTGTTCTTCTGATCTGCAACAGTTGTATAAAGCTGTACCGTGGCTCCAGGTGAAATAACCCTGTACATTCCTGAACCATCATAAATTGTCATTTGCAGGCTCGTGTTAGTTGCCTGAGAAGTGTTCGATGGTGTAGTGCCTGGCTTGGCACAAGAGCCTATAAGGGCACTTATTACAAGTGCGCCAAGAAAATAAATCTGTTTTGTTTTACGTTTCATCTCTTTCCCTCTATTTGTTTTTACGGTGTAAATATACTAACAATCATCAAATACAAAAAAAAATGACAAAATCTGCGTTTTCCCGCTGCTTTATAATGAAATAAGCTATGTCAAAGCCTGTATGGAACTTAGAGATATGTTGCCAATTAAATAAAAAACCCGCGTATTACGGTACGCGGGTTTTTCTCCTTTGGATGGTTATGAAAAATTACCTTTTTGGGTTTGCGCCGGGATTAGGGTTTGAAGTTCCGGTTGGAGTTGATCCGGTTTTCGGTTGAGGAGTAGTGGTACTTGTTGGATTTTTTTGCTGTGGATCGGTAGCTGTTGGAGTTTGCGAAGGTGTTGCGCCCGGTTTCGCCTGCTTATTAGGATTTTTTTCGTTATCATCATCCCAGTTCTGATTGCCTTTTTTAGCAGTCTCAGTTCCCTTGTTCCACTCCTGGTTACCTGAAGTTTGTGGGTTTTTTTGAGCCTGTGGATTTTGATTTGTTGTGGTTTTTTGAGTATCCGTTGTCTTTTGCGCCGGATTGTTTTGATTACCCGTTTGTGGGTTGTTTTCTTGGTCTTTCATTTTATTAATTATTTAAGGTTACTTGGGAATAACAACCCTGAATAAGGTTTGTTCGCTGGTTTGATATTTATTTTTATTCTGCCAAATCTCAAAAACTCATTTATCATTTTCAATTTCCATAGCTTCTAAAAATGCGTCATCTTTGAAACTTTATTAACCAGTTGCAACAATCAGATTATCCAGTAGTCATCGCAGGTGCCGGCCCGGCCGGGGCAACTGTTTCTATGTTCCTTGAAAACGAAGGGATTAAACATCTTGTCCTCGAAAAAGACACATTCCCACGTGATAAGATCTGCGGTGATGCCGTAAGCAGCAAAGCATTGGATATTGTCGCCCGCCTGAAACCTGATGCCGTTAAAACTTTTGCCGGAGAGCAGGATAAGGCGTTGCTTACTGCAGGTATCCAGTTCACAGCCCCAAATGGTAAAAGTGTTGATATTGCATTCCCAAAACCGGATCGTGAACTGCCAATTGGTTTTATTTCAAGACGTATTATTTTTGACAATTTTCTTTTCAACCTGTTGCAAGGATCCAAACATGCAGAAATATGGCAAAATGCTGATTTAAAAGATGCCATCTACCATAGCAATGGGGGAGTATCTCTTACTGTAAACCATAACGGTAACGAAAAATCCATTACTACGAAACTTGTCATTGGTGCAGACGGTGCAAGATCGGTAGTGAAACGCAAACTTCAGGGATTTGAACAGGATGACAACCATTATTGCGGCGGCATCAGGGCTTATTACAACAATGTTGAAGGTTTGCATCCTCAAAATTACCTGGAGCTTCATTTTATGAAGGAATTGCTGCCGGGTTATTTTTGGATATTTCCGCTTCCGAACGGGGCTGCAAATGTTGGTATGGGCATGCTCTCAAGAGATATCAAGCGAAAAAAAGCCAATTTGAGAAAAGAGCTTTTGAATATTGTCGAAAATCATCCTGTGATGAAAAAAAGATTCGCTAATGCATCCCTGGATGGAAATATTGTCGGCTGGGGATTGCCATTCGGTTCTAAAAAAAGGGAACTTACAGGCGACAATTTCATCCTGACCGGTGATGCGGCATCATTAATTGATCCTTTTACTGGCGAAGGGATCGGCAATGCTGTCGTTAGCGGACTCGTGGCTTCAAGGATTGCAAAAAAAGCAATAGGAACGAATAATTATTCAAAACAAACACTTTCAGAATATGATTCAATCATATATCAGAAGCTATGGAACGAATTAAAATTGAGTCACACCATGCAAAAGTTGACAACTTATCCATGGTTGTTTAACTTTGTCGTGAATAGGATCAATGGGAGTAAGTCTTTGCAGGAAGTTTTTACCAATATGTTTACAGACTTGGAACTAAGAGCCAAAATGGAAAATCCCATGTTTTATGTAAAATTATTATTTAATATTCAATAGAAAATCCAATGTCTATAAGACTATTAACACTTATTACATTATTAGGCTGCGTTTCAGTAGCTAAAGCTCAGATGCAGGCTCAGCCCCAGGATGATAAAGGGCATTTATCCGGGGATGTAGAAGTTGATGCAACCTGGTTCGACAGGGATACCCTGATCGGAACAAGTACTACCCAGTATCTTCATGAGAAATCTTCTACAGAAGGATGGTTTACCCTCAATTATCTCATCAGCGGGTGGTCATTTACTGCACGATATGATATGTATAATAATTCAGCCTTGCTTGACCCTACAATTGCCTATACCGGGCAGGGGCTTGGCTTCTATCAGATTGATAAAAAAATAGATAAATGGGAATTCACCGCAGGTGATTTTTACGACCAGTTTGGCAGTGGTATCCTTTTCAGGGCCTGGCAAAACCGGTATCTTGGCCTGGACTATGCTGTTCAGGGCGTAAGGGTACAATATACGCCTGATGATAGCCTGATGATAAAGGGTTTTGCTGGCCAGCAGAAAGACAGGTTCACAGTGTGGCCGCAGGTAATGAAAGGGCTGAATGCAGAAAAAATATGGGGAATTGGGAATGTGGGCATGCTAACAGGAGCAGGTTTCCTGAACAGAACCCTTGACCAGGCAACCATGAACCAATTAGCCAATGAAATTAATAGCCTGCCTTACAGCCAAAGATTTATACCCATGTATAATATGTATGCAGGAACAGCTTACAATACTTTGAATTACAAAGGATTCAGTTGGTACACAGAATATGCTCAAAAATCAAGGGAAGCCGTATTTATTACCGATGATAATAATAACCAACAGCTTGAGAATCTTCCCGGGCATGTATTTTATACTGGGGCCAGCTACTCATTCTATGGTTTTGGTCTCAATGTTCAATATAAGAGTATTAGCACCTTTATCATGAAAACCACTCCCTATGCTACTATTTTGGATGGTATTATGGATTATCTGCCTCCATTATCCAAACAGGAAACTACCAGGCTGCCTTCATTATACAGTGTTTCGGCCCAATCGCAAGGAGAGAATGGAATCCAGGCGGAAGTAACATACGCTATTGACAAGCGCAACAATTTTGATTTTAATGTCTCCTATATCAAGCAACCAGATAATACCATTCTATACCGTGAATATTATGCCGAGTATAACAAGATTGTTTCAAAGAATGTAAAAATGGAAATGGGAGTCCAATCGCTTATATATAATTATGCGGTTTATGAAGGCCATCCCGGTGATGTAGTACATACCATAACCCCTTTCTTTGAAATGAGCATACGACTCGGTCAGCCACATAAAATTGCCGAAGGCACAGCAGAGAATAAAGTCCCGCTGCAAAAATCAATACGTTTTGAACTTCAATATCTCTCCACAAAACAGGATAGCGGAAGTTTTGCTTATGCACTTGTGGAATACAATTTAGCGCCAAAATGGTCGTTTGCGGTATCAGATATGTATAACATCATTCCACAACATGCCGCAGACCAGAAATTAAACTATTACAGCACTTTTATATCCTATACGGAGAAACAAACCCGGTTTACGATCGGTTATGCCAAGCAGGTGGCGGGAGTGATATGCACCGGCGGTGTATGCAGGGTAGAACCGGCGTTTAGCGGAATTAGGGCAAGTATTGGTACCAACTTTTAAAGCATTGATCATGAAAAAGATATTTTATTTATTAACTCTATTATCATTTTGGCTTGTTAGTTGCCAGGAAGTAAATGACCTTATCCAGCTTTATCCGCCTCCTGGAGTAAATGACCAGCTTGTGCTGGATTCAACTTATACTACAAATAATACGTCAATACAGCAAAAAAGAGTGTTGATCGAAGATTATACAGGGGACATGTGCGATAATTGTCCCAATGCACAGACCCAATCAATTAATATCGAAAATGCAAATCCAGGCCTGATTTCTGTTATTGGGATCCATTGTACATCCCTGGCTGCACCATGGCCCGGGTATCCAGATTACAGGACCGCAAACGGAACGCAGTTAATGAGTTACTTTTTTGGAATAGGCGGTCCGAGCAGTTTGCCAACAGGGGATATAGATCGGAAAATACAAACCATAACTTCCCCACCATCATTTAGTGTCCCTTATTCGATTTGGCCTTTTTGTGTTGATTCTGAGTTGATATTAACGCCAAAAGCAGGCATTGCTTTTAGCTATAAAAACTATGATTCGAGTTCCCGTACGCTTAATATGACTTTCACAACCAGCTTCAACAAGGCTTCAACAGATACATTTTACGTTTCTGCTGCAGTCATTGAAAGCGGGTTTAAGGGCAAGCAAGAATTACCCACATCATATAATAATAATTTTGTTTTTGAACATGTATTACGCAAACTCATGTCGCCTTATAATGGCCTGAAAATAGCCTCTTCCCCTGCTTTGGGCGCAACTTATAATGTTAAATTCCAAACAGTATTAGACCCATCCTGGAACGCAGATAGCTGTAAGGTGGTGGCATTTGTACACCATAGAAGCCCTGGGAACAATACCGTAGAGCAGGTTCAGGAAACGACTGTAAAATGATGAAAAAAAACATATTATATTTTCTATTTCTTGGAATTCTTTTAAACACAACCTCTTGTAAGTTTGAGAGTACCGATCCTTATGTACAGGAAATAAAGCGTGAACGCTTCAGCAAAGATTCCATGTTTAAGGTCAGCGATCAATCCCCACTTGACATAAAAGGGAAACGCGAACTTATAGCTCTTGAGTATTATGAGCCTGATTCCATGTATCGGGTTACTGCCACCTTGAATTTATTTCCACATCCTGATTCTGTAAAAATGCAGGTAACTAATAACAGCAGGGATCAGGATTATTTTAAACTTGGCGCAATTAGTTTCAACCTCAAAGGTCATGCATGTAAACTGAATGTTTTTCAAAGTGCCCGGATGATGGCCGACCCCCAATATAAAACGGATCTTTTTTGTCCATTTACAGATGAAACAAATGGTAAAGGCACTCACGAGGGCGGCAGGTTCCTGGAAGTGACTTTAGTTCCCGGATCTGATAAAGTTATTGCAGATTTTAACACCTGTTATAATCCATATTGTGCCTATAACAGCGGATATACCTGCCCCATTCCACCAGCAGGAAACCACCTTAATCTTAAGTTAGAAGCAGGAGAGAAAGAATTTAAATACGGTAGAGTGACGATGTTCAAGTAACAGTCAACAGTTAGTAGTCAACGGTAACAAGTGCTCTATATACCACCTACCACTTACAACTAACTTCTGACCTCTATGATTTTATCACATCTCTTGAAGTGGCTTGCGCCGTTGGCGTTATTATCATATCATTGATATTGACATGGGCCGGACGAGAGGCGGCAAACCAGGCTGCTTCAGCAATATCTTCCGCATTGAGAGCATTGAATCCTTTATAAACCTGGGCGGCACGGTCTTCATCTCCATGAAAACGAACGATTGAAAACTCTGTTTCAGCCAAACCGGGATGAATGGCGGTAACTTTTATGTTATGAGGGAGCATGTCCACTCTCATCGCTTTGCTCAGGGCATCAACAGCATGTTTTGTAGCACAATACACATTCCCTTTTGGATATACCTCTTTCGCGGCCACCGAGCCTATATTAATTATATGTCCGCTTTTATGTTTGATCATCATTGGCGAAACCTCCCTTGTTACATAAAGCAGCCCTTTAATATTCGTGTCAATCATTTTATCCCAATCGTCAAGATTCCCATCCTGGATATCAGACAATCCGGAAGCAAGGCCAGCGTTATTTACCAGTACATCAATCTTTAGCCATTTATCAGGCAAACTGCTTATAGCTTCGATCACTTCATTACGTTTTCGAACGTCAAATGGCAGGGATATTACATCCGCACCATAATCCTTTTTCAATTGTGCTTCCAATTCCGCCAGCCTTTCTTTTCGCCTGCCGTTGATAATTACATTATATCCATTTTTAGCAAAAAGTATGGCAATGGCCTTTCCAAATCCTGATGTAGCGCCTGTGATAAATATTGTTTTAGACATATCAATAGTTAATTTTATTCATGGCAAAGATAAGTTTTAGATAAAGCAGATATGAAGGAAAAGATAATGATAACCAATAATCGATTTTACAATTAAATTTGAGCCATATAGTGAATCCAACCATGAAGGCATTTAGAATTATTCAACTCGTTCTTTTTATGGGCTTACCTGTATTAAGTGAAGCCCAGGACCCTGAGTTTACCCAAACAATGGGGACACCATCTTATTTTAATCCGGCATTTTGTGGGATACAGCAAAACCTGAGAGTGGGTTTGCAATATAGGGACCAATGGCCAAATGCTCCCGGCTCAATTATCTCAATAGCAGCATCGGCTGATATGGGTATTCCCTCTATTAATAGTGGCGTAGGATTGATGTACATGAACGACCAGGCAGCAGATGCTGATTTGACCACAAATACAATTAACGCGTATTATGCCTACGAAGTCAAATTAGGACCTCGTTCATATTTGCGTTTTGGAATTAATCCTTCTATTTTTCAAAGATCCGTAAACTCAGGCCAATTGGTTTATGGCAATCAAATAAACCCACAAACAGGTGTTATACAAGGCTCTAATGGGGGCACTGTGTCAACTGCGTTCATCCCGAATATGTCAGCAGGTGCCCTTTTCTACAATAATAATTTCTATGCCGGATTGGCTGCTTATAATATTTTCGAACCTAATGAATCTCTTGTGAATGGCTATGCTACTCTTCCAAGAAAATTTGTTGTACAGGCTGGTTATTATTTATCACTTGGGCAAATTATGTTTAATCCTTATGTTTTAGCAATGGATCAAGGAACTTTCAGGCAAGTATTGCCAGGTGTAAATGCAACCCTTGGGCTTTTTACCCTTGGGGCTTCATTCCGGCAGACAGACCCAAATGCAGACGCAGTAAATTTCCTGATTGGCTTTGCAAAAGGAATTTTTAAGGTTTGCTATAGCTATGATTTAACCGTTTCAGATGCAAGGGCTGCCGCTACAGGTTCTCACGAATTATCCCTGGTTGTTCAATTGAATAAACCCTGTGACACATCCGATAAACCCATGATCGGTCATTTGAGAAACAGCTACTAAGTTTTCATTATGAAGCATTTAAAGGTTCTTTTTTTTGTTGGATTAGTTTCGGTTTGGCAAACTTCAAACTGTCAATCCCTGATTTTACCTGACCCGATTTTCACCCAAACCATGACCTCGCCCATGTATTTCAATCCGGCATACGCAGGTATGCAGGAAAATCTGAGGGCTTCTTTCCAGATCAGGGCTCAATTGCTGGCTGGAACTGCAAATCTGACCACTGATGCATCTATTGACATCGGTTTACCTAAAATTAACAGTGGCATAGGGCTGATGCTTATGAGCGACCAAGGGGACAATGCGTCATTGGTTACCAATACGATAAGTGCCTTTTATGCCTACGAAATGAAATTAAATCAAAGCGCCCATTTAAGATTGGGAATAGATGCCTCACTTTTTCAAAGGCTCTATATTTATGAGAATTCTACATTTGATACCAGCGCTTCGTCTTCGCAACAATTTACCCCGCAAAATTATGCCACCCTGGCAATTCCTAATTTTGGTGCAGGCGGGCTTTATTATGACAACAAGTATTATTTTGGACTATCTGTTTTTAACTTATTTACACCCAATGTTTCATTCGATAATGATCCCAATGGGTTATTGTCAAGAAGATTTGTTTTGCAGGCTGGTGAGTTTGTTAATTATGGCAATCTGGTTATCAATCCATATATTCAGGTGATTAACCAGGGCTCCGTGGATCAGATATTACCGGGCTGCAATGTCTCTGGCGGAAATTTTACCTTTGGTCTTTCTTTTAGGCAATCCATTCCTGTATTTGACGCTTTGAATTTCCTGCTTGGTTTCGGCAAAGGCAAAATTAAAATCTGTTATTCTTATGATCTGGCGTTATCAAGTAGTAATCCGGGTGCTCTTTCAGGCACTCACGAACTTTCAGCTGTAGTTCAGTTGAGTGGCCCTCATGATGTTAACGATAAGAAAATGATAGGTTTTTTCAGAGGGGCTTATTAGAGCAGAAGGAGAAAGAGAAAAAAACGCTACTGCCTTCCTGCCAACAAATACAACACTGCCATCCTGATGGCGACACCATTCTCAACCTGGTCAAGTATGATAGAATGTTTAGAATCTGCTACATCACTGTTGATTTCCACACCTCGATTAATGGGACCCGGATGCATGATGGTGATTTGTTTATTGGCTTTTTGGAGACGCTCTTTATTGATGCCAAATGCCAATGCATACTCCCTTAAAGATGGGAAATAACCTGCCTCCTGGCGTTCCAGTTGAATTCGCAATACATTTGCCACATCGCACCAGGCAAGTGCCTTTTCAACAGAGTGTTCTACAATGACACCCAGGCTTTCTATATGTTTGGGTATTAGAGTCGCAGGGCCACAAACCATGACTTTTGCACCGAGTTTTTTAAGGAGGAAAATATTAGAAAGAGCTACGCGGCTGTGCATGATGTCACCGATAATAGCAATTTTCATGTCAGAAACATCCCTTTTCGTGCGATCCATCATAGAAAATGCATCGAGAAGTGCCTGGGTGGGATGTTCATGTGTACCGTCTCCGGCATTTATGATCTGGGCATTTACATTTTGAGCCAGGAAATAAGCTGATCCGGGATAAGGATGCCGCATCACGATCATTTCCACCTTCATGGCTATGAGGTTGTTGATGGTATCCAGAAGGGTTTCCCCTTTACTCACAGATGAAGAGGAGCTGCTGAAATTGACAATGTCAGCCGACAATCGTTTCTCAGCAAGTTCGAACGACAACCTGGTCCTGGTTGAGTTTTCAAAAAAGGCGTTGGCAATAGTCAGATCCCTGAGGGAAGGAACCCTTTTCATGGGCTGATTGATCTGCTCTTTGAACCTGACAGCTGTAGAAAGGATCAAACGGATATCATCAACCGTTAAGTCTTTAATCCCAATCAGATGCCTCACACTTAGTCCTTCGCTCATTTATTCAGTTATCAATTACTTCTTACTTCTTACCAATTACTTCTTACTCTTCAGACATCAACAATACACTATCATCTTCGCCGGCTGCTTTCCAGTTTACTTTTACCTTTTGCGATGCCCTGGTATCTACCAGCAAACCAACATAATTTGGTTCAATCGGCAATTGACGGCTATAAATCCTGTCTACCAATACCAGCAATTCTACACTTGCAGGCCTTCCGAAATCAAGAAGGGCATCAAGCCCGGCTCGTATCGTACGCCCGGTATATAGCACATCGTCCACAAAAATGATGTTTTTGTTTTCGACAATTAAATCCATTTTTTGGGATGAGGGCAGCAAAGGCCCTTTATGTGTCCTGAAATCATCCCTGTGAAAGGTGGTATCCAGTTCGCCGTATTTTACCTTAGTAGGAGAGAGGATGGAATCGAGCCGCTGCTGAATTGCCTGTGCAAGGTATATGCCCCTGGGCTGCAGGCCAATAATGGCTGAATTAGTGAACTTGCCGTGATTTTCTATTAATTGGTAGCACAGCCTGTCTAAGGTGATACTGAATTTTTTGCCTGATAAGATAGTAGTGTGTTCCGGCATCGGTGCCTTAATTGTTTATAAGTAAGGCGCTGCAAATTTACGCTTTTTGTGATAGCTGCAAAATGATATTATAGGCATCCTCCGGAAGGGGCGACACGCTAAGCCTGCTTAATCGAACCAAAGCAATGTCTTTGAGCCTGTCATCAGCTTTGATTTTTGCCAATGAAACAGGGTTTTTGAGCGCATTTTTAGGTTTCAGGTCCACAACAACCCAGGCTGGGTCATCCGTAGTAGGGTCTGGATAAAATTCTTTGGTTACCTCGGCAATGCCCACCACTTCCTTGTGCCCGCCACTATGATAAATGAAAACCTGGTCGCCTTTTTTCATATCACGCATGTTGTTTCGGGCGGTATAATTGCGTACACCATCCCAGGTCGCTTTTTTGTCCCGGATCATATCATCCCAGCTAAAAGTCTCGGGTTCGGTTTTCATGAGCCAGTAATTCATAGATATTCATGTTTGGTTTACAGATTAGTAATGAGCGATTAAATACTTTTGGTTTATTTCAATGACTTGATTGTGCTTGAGCAAATCTAACATTTTTGAAATGTTTAACTCAAATAACTTCAATAGGTCAGAATTTGTAACATTTCCGGTGGAAACTATTACCAATTGCTTTGGTTCTTTTTTCACCAGGTAACTGGTAAGGAAGTCATTGTCTTTGGTAATCACTACCCTTGATTCCTGCATTGCAATTCTTGTAACTTCCTTATCTGTTGTTTTATTTTTTTCTGGCAAATCTAAGGTATGAATTGAATCCAGCCCAATGCTTTGCAGCAATTCAGAAAGAGATTTGGGCAGTTGTGCGTCAACAATAAATTTCAAGATGCCGCTTTGTAGATGTTTTTTACTTCAGTTAATCTTGCTGCATAATCAAGGCATGCCAGAAAATCTTCGCGTACAAGGTCTGGATAATCCTTCAGCAAATCATTGATGGTCATTCCCGAAGCGAGAAGCTCAAGCATGTTCTGAACGGGATAGCGCAGACCTCTGATTGTCGGTTTCCCGTGACAAATATTTACATCTATGGTAATACGTGACATCAAGTCTTGATTCATTTCCCTTAATTTTATTCAAAGTTATAAATAGTTTGTGAATTCTACTAGCCCCTTAATAGCCTCTTTATAGAATTTGAGCTTTACTTTAAAACTATTGACAAGATATCTGATATTTGTCTTTGGCCCAGTTGCTGCCCAGTTCAGCAGCCCTTTTTAAATCCTGGCAAGCGCTTTCTCTCTGACCAATAGCGCCTCTTGCTATCGCTCTAACACTATAATGATAACTATTTGATGGGTTTAATTCGATCAATTTTGTCTCATCTTCTGTAGCACCATTGTAATCTTTTGTCATGAACCTTGCAAAACTTCGGTTTTCATAGGCGAAGGAGTCTTTTGGATTTAATTCTAATGCTTTAGAACTGCTTAAAATTGTTTCTTTATAATCTTTTAGATTCTTATCGTCATTACCAGGATCAATTTGCATGGCTGATTCAATATCCGAAATGGCTTTTTCATAATACTTCAGGCAATAATTGGCATAACCCCTTCCAGCGTATGCCTTTGCACATTTTATATTTATATCAATGGCTTCGGTAAAGTCCTCGATTGCAATATTATAGTTTTGATTATGATTTTTTGCCAGGCCTCTATCCAGGTAGGCTTCTTCATTATTCGGGTCATTCAGTATCGCTTTACTATAATCAGAAATTGCTCCTTTAAAATCTCCTATCGCATCCCTCGCAATTCCCCGATCAATATAAGCTTTGGGGTTAGATGAGTCCAATTCAATTGCTTTTGTAAAATCCTGTATAGCGCCTTTATAGTTGTTAACGTTCATCTTTGTTTCACCGTTTTGGCAAAGCTGCTCACTCGTTTGCCCATAACAATTAAGTGACAGTACGAAACCAACCAGAAAACCAGCCAATAATTTCATATCCTTATTTTTTCATTGTTTTAATAGAATACATCAATGGCAACTTATTGCCTTGAGATTTAAAATGCCATTGACCTCGTTTCCCTTGAACCATGTCCTGGAAAACATTGTAGGAGGAGTACGGGAATTCATTTAAACATTCTATATGCAAGCCACTATTGATCAAAGCATTGACAATTTCGCTGATACTATGGTTCCAGCCATACTCAATGGCTACATTTTCATGGTAACGGTCGGCATAGCTGCCATGTACTTCTTCACGGATGGGGCCGGTATTGAAATAACTGTACTTTATATCCCAGCTCTTATTATCATACATCCAGATCACTGGATGGAAATCAATCATATAGAACATGCCGCCCTTTTTTAAAAAATGAGATACAATTTCCGCCCAACGCGTTAGATCCGGAAGCCATCCTACCGTGCCATAAGACGTAAAAACAATATCAAACTTGCTGTTAAGCTGTTCTTTAAGGTCATAAATATTAGCACTGATAAACCTTGTATCCGTTTTCAGTTCTTTCGCAAGATCGCGGGCCAGGGTTATCGCATCATCTGAAAAATCTACTCCGATAGCTTTTGCACCCATTCTTGAAAAAGTAATCGTATCCATCCCAAAATGACATTGAAGATGTAAAATACTTTTGCCGCTTATATCCCCAATCTCCATTAGTTCTGTGGCATTCAATGATGTTTTTCCGGCTTTGAAGCCTTTAACATTATAGAATGTCGAGTTTTTATGGCTTTCTACACGTTCATCCCAGAGTTTGCGGTTGTATTCAAAATACTTGGTTTCGTTCATGATACAAAATTAGGGAAAGCAGACAAGTGGATACGATATAAATTGGGGAAGTAACTTATAAATACCAACTCCTATCTTTGAAACAAATTGATCATTGATAATTGATCATTTCTCAAAATGACTCCTCTTCTCAGCAAATCAACATTTATTCGAAGCCTGCAATGCCAGAAATCTTTGTATTTATATAAGAATTTCTATCATTTACGGGATGAAATAAGCCAGGAGCGTCAATATGTATTTGAGCGTGGACACGATGTAGGTCGATTAGCTCAACAACTATTTCCAGGCGGGATAGATGTAGGATGGGAATCTCCGAAGGAATATGATCTATCTGTAAAGCGTACAAAACAATGTATATCAGATGGAACTAAGGTTATTTACGAGGCTTCATTTGTATGGAACAATGTGCTTGTGGCAGCAGATATTCTTGTAAAAGAGAGGAGTGGATGGCATATTTACGAGGTCAAAAGTTCTCTCGGAATTTCAGAAACTTACTTGCGTGACGCAGCGCTTCAGCTATATGTTGCCACCAAAAGTGGGCTTGAAATTAACGGTATGTCTATAATTCATCTTGATAAGAGTTATACTCGAAAAGAAGAGCTTGAACTTGATCAATTGTTTAAAATTGAAGACGTTACATCTAAGGCCGAAGAACGTATGAATGAAATTGTTTTTGGTTTGATTGATGCCAGGACAACACTTTCGCAAAATTCCATACCAGATATAAAAATCGGCCCTCATTGTGAAAATCCTTATACATGTGACTTTAAAGGTTATTGTGGATGGAATAAGATGCCGGTCAATTCTATTTTTCAATTAGATGATCTGGAAGAAGAACAGAAATGGGATCTGTTTCAGAATAATATTCTTGACTTTCGGGATATCCCTCAAGACTTTCAACTGAATCCCCTTCAGAAGATTGTACTAAAAAGCAGGATATCAGGCGAAGTATTTATGAATAAAGAAGCTATTAATGATCAAATAGCTAAGATAATAGAACCTGCTGTTTTTCTGGATATGCAGTTATTCAGGCCCGCAGTGCCATTGACATTGGGAGCCCATCCTTACTCGCAAATTCCATTTGGATACGCCTTAAAAAGTATTGATGAACCACATTCTAAAATATATATAGCCTATGCAGGTTTTGATTTTGAAGAGGATCTTTTGAAGCAATTTCTTGCTGACACAAGTATTTATAAAACCTTTATTTGCTTTGATAAACAATGGCACCTAAATGCCTTAAAGAAAGCGGCAGAACGTCATCCTGAATATAAAGAAGTCATCGAAAAGCGTCTCGAATCCGTTATAGACCTCGCAGATATTTTCAAAAACAGATATTTTTATCATCCTAAAATGAAAGAAAACCTGCGGGATTTACCGGCACTGTTCGGATTTGAAATGGAGCCAAATAAAGACGATAAGATCAAAAGTGATTCGCTTGCCGGAACAGCATTCGAACACCTTTACAAAGACGGGGATCTGATGCATTCTATTGAAATAAAAGATATGCTAAAATCTTATATGCTAGGGAATTTAGAGGCGTTGGAAATGGTATATAAAGGAATAATGATCAATTATCAATGATCAATAAGGCTGACGCTCGTGAATTTTCAATATTGGTTATTGGCAACTGATCAGTGGTAACCGGTTATTTATGATAGATCATTGAAGTTATTGATCATTGAATCATTCCCTGCTGCTCAACACCCCAACCCCGATTTTTTTGTTAGCCATCCTGGCCGGATACCAGGAAGCCAAAAAGCCTAAACCCAGAACAGTAATAAAAACGACCAAAAAATCCCAGGGATTGAATGCTACCGGATAAGCTGTCACAACAAATGTAGAATCCGCATCTCCAAGTTTCACAAATCCATATTTAAGCTGAAGCCAACAAATAATTCCGCCAATGGCAATCCCCAGACTGCCACCACTTACTGAAAGTAATAATCCCTCAAAAGTGATGATCCTTTTAATGGTATTTTGCCTGGCGCCCATACCTAGCAAAATGGCCATATCTTTTTCTTTCTCAAGGGCAAGCATGAGTAAAGAACCAATGAGATTGAAGGTCGCTATCAACAAAATCAGACTCATGACGAGGTAAACGGCGGCTTTTTCAACGTGCATTACTTTATATAAAGACGGATGCTGCTGATACCGATTGAGAACTGTAAAATCATTGCCCATAATGGCCATAACTTTTGATTGAATTTCATCAACTTTCTCCTTATCTTTTAGATTTATCTCAATAGATGTAACAGCCTTAGGTTCATTTAATAAATCCCTGGCAAAACCAATTGGCATCAAAACATATTTCTGATCGAAATCCTGCTGGATGGAAAAAATGCCACCGCTGACTATGTCCTTTTCTGATAAAGAGTTTTCTGGGTTCAAGGTCGAAATTTCAACGCCTTTTCTTGGAACATAAACCTGTATGGGATGGATTTCATCATACCCATGCATATTGAGTTTGTATGAAATCCCCCCGCCAATTACGGCATAGTTTATACTGTCTTCATACAGTACATCGCTACCTGTCACAGTCATACTGTCAACCCCGGTGGAGTGGATATAATCAGGGTTTATGGCTTTGATAGTACCGATACATTGATTGGAACGGTAACGGAACAATGCATTTTCTTCAATGACAGGTGTTATGGCTTTAATATTTGAAAGGGCTGCAATTTGTTGCATCTTAATTGAATCCGGTGTAAAATATTTGCCTGAAACAGGTGAAATTTTGAGATCAGAATCAAAGCTTGCATATAATTTACCAACAACGGTTTCAAACCCATTAAATGCTGAGAGAATAATTATCAATGCTGCAGAACCAAAAAATATCCCCAATATCGAGATCAAGGAAATGATATGGATCACATTAGAAATGTTCCTCGAAAAGAAATACTTACGGGCGATATATAATGGCAGGTTCAAATAGTGAGAAGTAAGAGGTGAGAAGTGAGAGGTGAGGGGAAATTATCAATCATCAATGAACAATAAGGTACCCCCAGATTATAATCTATATTGTTGCCAAATTTACTAACGTGAGCCTTCGGGTTCCAATTCCAAATTTCCAATTTCTAATAATTGATCATTTCTTTTACTAACTCCTGATTCCTGACCCCTGATTCCTAAGTTTCACTTCCACGCATTCACCGTTAATCCTGTTCCGGTTTTGTGGTCGCTGTATGTATCAAAATAGTTCAAAACAAAACTGATAGGATAGGCGATGATATAATAGAAAGGCAATATTATTGCAAATGCAAAACTTTTATTGAGCATAAGCATCGGATATTTCATGGATAGTCTCCAGGATATTTTACCGGGGCCTCCATAGGTATATCGTGGTTTGATATTGGTAAAACCTGCACTTTGCAGCTTTTTGGTAATGTCTTCTTTGTTATATCCGTCCCTCACGTGTTCGCCAATAAATGAAGCTTCACCTTCTCCATGTACATCAGAACCTCCCTGGTCAGAGGGTGTATTGATGATCAACATGCCGCCTGGTTTCAGGGAAGCATAGAAATTTTCAAAAACAGTGACATCTTCCAGGATATGCTCCATAACATCCACACTGATGATCAGATCATAAGATTCAGGGTTGCGGAATTTTACCAGGTCTTCTACCTGGAAAACTGCATTGTTCAGGCCAACTGATCCAAAAAACTTCCGGCAATCTGCCAGGTAATCTTCCTTAACATCCACTGCCAGTATCTTATAGTTCTTGTTCTGTTTCGCGAGGTAATAGGAATATTGCCCGAACCCGCAGCCGGCATCAAGAATATCCGCTTTATCAGGATGTTGTTTCATCCAGGCCCTCAGGTCTTTGTGCACATGCCATGTACGTAGCAATAGTAGATCAAGAAGGTTGTAAAAAACCTTCCTAAACATGGGTGACTTGTTAAAAAAGCCCCCGAACTTATCTTTAATAGGATCGTATTCCATTGGATTCTTTTCTAAATATGATGCGAAGATAAGAAATAGGGGTTAGGAATCAGGAGTCAGGAGTCAGAAATAACAGGGAGAAGTGAGAGGTAAGAAGGGAGAAGTGAAATTAGAAATTGGAAATTTGGGGCTTCGCGAGACAGTTTCGCGTTAGCCAATCTTTTAATCTTTTAATTTTTCAATCCTTTAATAACTGTTCCACTAATTCCAATACCCCCACAGTTGCCTTTTTTCCTATTTTGGTTAGGTTTTTATGGTTAAGGCCTTCGGGAATATTGGGATCAATGATGTATTTTGGGATATAGAAAGGTACGTAATTCGCAAGTCCGGCAGCGGGGTAAACCACCATCGATGTTCCAATTACAATTAAAATATCTGCATTCGAAGCCTCTTCAATGGCCCTATCCATCATGGGCACGGCCTCACCAAACCATACCACATGCGGCCGTAATTGTGATCCTTTTTCGCATTTGTCGCCAACAGAAATATCTTTTTCTCCGAGGTCATAAGTTTGATTCTCATCAAACGAACTACGAGCCTTCATGATTTCCCCATGAAGATGAATGATATTTTTGGAACCGGCCCTTTCATGCAGGTCATCAATATTTTGGGTGATAATGACGACATTATATTTTTGCTCGAGTTCTTTCAGGGCATAATGGGCAGCATTAGGCTTGGATTCGCGGACGTTTTTCCGGCGTTGGTTGTAAAAATCGAGAACCAATTCACGATTCCTTGCCCAGCCTTGAGGTGTCGCCACTTCATTTATATCATATCCTTCCCATAGTCCACCGCTATCCCTGAAAGTAGATATGCCACTTTCAGCGCTGATACCTGCTCCTGTGAGGACAACGATTTTTTGTTTAATTTGATTGTTAAGATACAATTCTGTGAGTTCACCGCTAATCCTATCACGCTCTTCTTTTGGATAACCGTCCTCCTCATCGACCAGATAATCGCTCTTATTACCTTTCGTTCCGTTAGGCATATATAAGTTTCCTACCCTTAGGTTCGGGTATAGGGCGGTTTAAAGATTTGGCAGTTTCAATCCATTCATGGATTGCCGTTTCTATATTAGTGAGGGCTGATTTGTAGTTTTCGCCATCCGCCATACAGCCTGGCAATTCCGGTGCTTCAGCTATATAAGCGTTATCTTCGCTGCTCCAATAGATGATTATTTCGTACTTTAATTCATTCATCCGGGTCACTTTTAATAATTTCCCACGGTTTTTCAATTCCTTCTCGCGATGCTTCAAATCCTTCTGGTAAACTTAATATACTTTCAATACTTTTATCATATTGAAGTATATTTTGAAAAGAGACGATCATTAAATCTGCCATATCTGGAGGTTGCTCACCTAAAAATTGCCAATCATTATCGAAATTATGAGAAACAAAAACAATGGGATACTTTTCAATTAAAATAAACTTAGTTGTGAAAACTGCTTGCCTTAAATTAATTGAATCCATGATATGCTCATTTAAGTTTTCAGGACAAAGATAAATAATATTTGCAGGTGGTTTAATTACTTTAGCAGGTCATATTAACTTTCAATTACCAAATTGTTAGACTGGTATAAATAACCTTTATTTGCACCCGGTAAAATACAAGCATACCCATTGGCAAAGAAAATTCTTTATTTAATTTCAATCAGTCTGTTAATACCTTTAGTCTCTATGGCACAAGGTATTAATGGTGATCTGGGGTTTACCTGGACAGGGTTTTTAAATGGACTGATGGGGATCGCAGCCCTTACCATTATAGGGTTTTTGCTGTCCAATAATAAAAGACGGATCAATTGGGCATTGATTGTCAAGGCATTGCTATTGCAATTTGTTTTTGCCATTTGTGCCCTAAAGGTCCCGGTTTTCAGGGATGTATTTAGTGGTATTGCCTCTGTTTTTGTGACGTTGCTTGATTTTACCAAGGCGGGTTCTACTTTTTTGTTCGGCGGGCTGGTTTCAAATACCAATAGTTTTGGTTTTATATTTGTTTTCCAGGTACTGCCAACGATTGTTTTTTTTGCAGCATTTACCTCAGCGTTGTTCTACCTTAATATTCTTCAACGTATTGTGTTTGGTTTTGCGTGGATCATGAAAAGAGTTATGGGACTTTCAGGAGCCGAAAGCCTGGCAAGTGCTGCCAATATATTCATCGGGCAAACCGAAGCGCCTTTGGTTATCAAACCCTATATCGCCGGCATGACCAAATCAGAAACCATGGCACTAATGACAGGTGGGATGGCACATATTTCGGGAGGGATTTTGGCTGCCTATATTGGTTTTCTGGGCGGGACTGATCCGGTGCAGAAACAAATATTCGCTACACACTTGCTTACAGCATCTATCATGACAGCGCCGGGCACTTTTTTCATTGCAAAAATGCTCATCCCTGAAACTGAAAAATTCAATACCGACTTTAAAATCCCCAAACAAAAATTAGGCACCAACCTGCTGGAAGCTATCGCCAATGGAACAGGAGATGGCCTTCGGCTGGCTGTAAATGTCGGTGCTATGTTATTGGTATTTATTGCTTTTATGGCGATGCTGAATTATATATCCATTCACTATATCGGTAGCTGGACGGGGTTGAATGCACAGATTGTGGCCGCTAGTCACGGACGCTATGAAGGCCTGACCTTACAATATATGTTGGGTTGGATATTTGCCCCAATAGCCTGGCTCATAGGCATCCGCGGCGATGATGTTTTCTATGTCGGGCAACTCCTCGGACAAAAAGGGATATTGAATGAATTCGTGGCCTACATAGATTTCGGCAAACTGAAAGATGCACACGTGATCATGAACCACAAAACAATCATTATCACTACTTATGCTTTATGCGGATTTGCTAATTTTGCTTCTATTGGCATACAGATAGGAGGGATTGGCAGCCTGGCGCCATCCAAAAAACCGATGCTGGCCCAGCTTGGTATCAAGGCAATGATCGCCGGAACCATGGCCAATTTGCTTGCGGCTACCATTGCCGGAATGCTGGTTTCCTGAGAAAGATTAAAAGATTAAAAATTGTCGCAAAGCGATCCCTTTGGGAAAAGATTGAAAGGTTGAACAATTGTGGCGCAAAACAATCGTGTACC
>JABDEJ010000023.1 GCA_013287095.1 Bacteroidota bacterium
CTTTGAGTTGCAGAAGCCGTGCGAGAGTTAATCCTCCGGGGCCGCCGCCTACAATGGCTATTGTTTTATTTTTGAGATTTTTCATGGTGCTGATTTATTCCAGTAGAAAGACATGCGTTCACCTGTAAGACGAACTTAATTCTCTTATATTTTAGGCTTTGAGAATGTTTAGAAAAGATATTCTTTAAACCCTCCTGTCCGTGGTCGGTGTCCTCACCGACCACTTTATTAAACCCTTTCTATCACCACATCTTCCAATTCTTCAACACGTTCCGTCTCTTTTTTGCTCAGCTTATCTTTCCGGAGAAAATTAGAAAATGCCAAAGCTATAACTATTGCAATAATTCCCTGGCATAGCATCGCATTGGGCGCTCCGATTTTCTGGGAAACAAATCCAATAAGCAGACTTCCGAGTGGTAACATCCCGAAAATAGACATGGCAATAAAACTCATGACCCTGCCCCGCATTTTAACGTCCGAATTCATTTGAATAATGGTATTGCATATAGTGCTTTGAGACATGGTTCCAAAACCACAAACAACTGCAAATACCATAGCCAGTGGGAAATAGCTGATATGAGAAAATAACATCATGCCTATGCCAAAAATGATGGTATTGGCTAATAAAATAAATTTAAGATCAGAACCTGGTTTTAATGAAGCTAAAAAGATAGCGCCGCTTACTGCTCCAAGCCCAATAAAGCTATTGATCAACCCGAAAGTGGCAGCACCCCCATTAAAAACTGTCTTCGCAAATACAGGTAAGAGCGTATTGTATGGCAATACCAGCAGGCTTACAAATGCCAGCATGAGCATGATGACTCCAATGGCAGGGGTATTTTTTAAATAGACAAAACCCTCAACCAGTTCTGATGCTACTCGCTTCTTAACGGTAGATGGAATATATTTCGGCAGTCTCATGAGTAACAGGGAAATAATAACCGCCGCAAAACTCACTGTGTTCAAAAGAAAACAGGTGCCCGCGCCAAATTTTTCCAGGACAATTCCAGATAATGCAGGGCCTAAAAGCCTTGCCAGGTTATTCATGGTAGAATTTAGCGCCAGTGCATTCGGCAGGTCCGCTTTATCATTCACCATTTCGTGTACCAATGGCTGACGCGCTGGAACATCAAAGGCATTGATGGTTCCAAGAATGATGCTCAGCGCGAGTATTTCCCAAACCGTATAATGATCTGTAAATATCAAAATAGTGAGCAAAGCCCCCTGGATCATGGAGGCTATCTGTGTTATCAGCAGCACTTTATAACGGTTATACCTGTCCGACACAATGCCGCCGAACAAAGAAAAAAGAAAAGATGGAAACTGTGTCGCGAATACGGTAACCCCCAGCATAAAAGCCGAATGCGTCATGGTATATACCACCCAGCTCACAGCCGTTTTTTGCATCCAGGTGCCGATCAATGATATCGATTGCCCTGAGAAATACAACCTGTAGTTTCGGCTTTTGAAAGAACTGAATGTGGTGATGTTCATAGGGGCAAAGGTACCGCTTAACGATGGTTAAGGTCTGTGACAATAGTCACAAAGCAAAAATGGTTCACTTTTTACTCCGGATACGGCTCAAAGTCTCACGCGCTACCCCGAGATAAGATGCAAGCTGGGAAAGAGTGACCCGCTGCAAAAGGGCAGGATTGTTTTTTTCTATATACCTGTAGCGCTCTGAGGGCGTGTATATTTTAATAATGTTGCTGACTTCTTCAGCCTCAACTAACATCCTGCTTAACAGCCGCCTGCTAAAAAGCATGATATCATTAGACATTGTACATAAATCGGCCAAAACCCTGCGATCAAATAACCAGACTGAACTCGCTTCTCCTGCTTCAATGGTAAATTTGGAAGGCATGCGAGCTTTACTGCTATTCGGTATCGTGGTAAAACCACCCTCAAGCGTAAAATGAATATTGATCTCTGATCCATCCTTGTAAAACCATGTCCGCAAGTAACCTTTTTCCACAAGGTAATACTTATCACATACATTGCCTTCCTCCAGCAGGTGTTCGCTTTTTTTTAGTTTTCGGTTCTCTGCCATCTGAACCAATAAAGAAAGGCTTTCATCCGACATGGGGCGTATTTGCCGGATGTATTTTTGAAGTTCTTCGGTATCCATTTTTCGGAAAGGATCTAGAAAATATAATGCTTACAGCAATATTATGCAATTGGCAGGAGATTAGCTAAAACTGTCTAAACCGTTTAAATGTTATCCGATAAAAGGACCATTGTATTGCATAGCTTTGCCAAACGAAATCTAATAAGACCATGAATAACCCAACATATAAAAAGACATTCACCATAGGTGGCGACCTTACCATTAACCGTTTAGGGTTCGGCGCCATGCGCATCACCGGAAAAGGGATATGGGGGCCTCCTGAAAATAAAAGCGAAGCCATAAAGGTTTTAAAACGCGCCATTGAACTGGGCATCAATTTTATAGATACGGCGGATGCTTATGGGCCCTATATTTCTGAAGAATTGATAGCTGAAGCGCTATATCCCTATCCCGAAGGATTGGTAATTGCTACCAAAGGCGGACTGATGCGATCGGGGCCAAATGAATGGTATCCAGATGGCAGTCCCGAACATTTAAAAGAAACTTTAGAGGGAAGCCTGAAAAGATTAAAACTTGATACAATTGACCTCTACCAGTTGCACCGTATTGATCCAAAGGTACTTGCGGAAAAAACATTTTCATTTTTGCAGCAGGTGCAAAAGGATGGAAAAATCAAACATATTGGGTTATCAGAAGTGAGTGTGGATGAAATAAAAAATGCACAGCAATATTTTGAAGTTGTTTCTGTGCAAAACATGTACAGTTTTGACAACCGAAAATGGGAACCTGTACTCGAATTTTGCGCTGCCAACAACATCGCTTTCATTCCCTGGAACCCTATGAATGCCGGCAATATAGACAGGCTGGAAGTGCTTCGTAAAATAGGTGAAAACCATCATGCAGACCTGCACCAGGTTGCATTAAGCTGGTTGCTGCATCATTCCCATAATATATTACTGATACCCGGTACCTCAAGCGTGGCGCACCTGGAAGAAAACATGAAAGCCGGAGATATTGAACTTACAGAAAATGAAATGAACGAGATTGAGCAGGTTGCAGCGGTTAAAGATTGAAAATTGGATATTTTATTCCTACGCTCTTCCTTCCGCTCTCGCTCTTCGCTCCCCTGCTCTACCCCTTCGCCAATTCTTCTTCCATATACGTTTCTACCACATCTATAGCATTGTCTATCACATCGCTCAGTGCTGTGATAAAAGTGCCTGGCTTTGCCATGGTAAAAGCGTGTTTGAGTGCTTCAATTTCTTTGGGAATATATTCATAAGACTGTTCCGGTTTCTTTTCTTTGATCCCTTCTACCAGCAGGCGCACAATGTCTTCTGCTTCCCTGCCCCTGAGGAACTTATCCTGCCTTATAATGATATGGTCAAACATCTCACTGGAAATGCGGCCAAGGTCACGGATGTCATCGTCACGGCGGTCACCGGTACCGGTAATAATGCCGATCTTATAAGGAGAATCTACCGTTGACAGAAACTCTTTTATTCCCCTGAAACCATCCGAGTTATGCGCGAAATCGATCATCACCGTATAGTCCTTGAAATTGAAAATATTCATCCTGCCCGGTGTCTGTGCCGCTGAAGGAATAAAGGTCTCGAGACTGGTACGTATATCATCAATTTTAAATCCATAAACATAGCTTGCCAGCGTGGCAGCCATAGCGTTATAGATCATAAAAGTGACGCGGCCACCAAAGGTGATCGGCACTTTGGATACTTTTTCAACCCTGAATTTCCAATCGCCTTTTTTGATGGTGATATAGCCATTTTCATAGATTGCGGCCGTACCGCCTTTCTTGCAGTGTTCCACTACCATGGGATTGTTTTCATCCAGGCTGAACCATGCCAATTGACACGAGGCATTTTTACCAATACTGATACATTGGGCATTGTCAGCATTTAGTACCGCATATCCATTTGGTTTCACACTTTCTACCACAACGCCTTTTACTTTGGCCATTTGCTCTACGGTATGTATATCGCTCAATCCCAGGTGGTCCGGCTGAATATTGGTGACTACCGCCACATCGCATTGACCGAACCCAAGTCCTGCTCTCAGGATACCACCCCTGGCAGTTTCCAGTACTGCAAAATCAACAGTCGGATCTTTTAATATAAACTCCGCGCTGAAAGGTCCGGTCGTGTCGCCTTTCAGCATCATCGAATTACCAACATAAATCCCATCTGAAGTGGTATATCCCACATGGTATCCTATGCCCTTAGCAATATGTGCTATGAGCCGCGTGGTGGTGGTTTTACCATTGGTACCTGTAATGGCAATGATCGGTATTCTAAAAGATTTCCCGGGCGGATAAAGCATGTCCAGTACCGGAGCGGCCACATTGCGCGGCAGGCCGTTTGCAGGTGCCAGGTGCATCCGGAATCCCGGTGCGGCGTTCACTTCAAGCACTACGCCACCACTTACCGACAAAGGTTCGCTGAGGTTGGTAGCCATGATGTCTATCCCACAGATATCCAGACCAATAATGCGCGATATCCGTTCGAAGATCATAATGTTATCAGGATGTACAATATCCGTTACATCAGTCGAAGTGCCGCCCGTACTCAGGTTGGCAGTTCCTTTCAGATAGCATTTTTCACCTTTGGGCAGAATGGTTTCGAGGGTGTAGTTAAGTTTGGCAAGCTGTTCCGATGTTTCCCTGTCTATAGCAATTTCGGTCAATACATTTTCATGCCCGAATCCGCGACGGGGATCACTGTTTTCAGCACCGATCAGGTATTCAATGGTGGATGTTCCGTTCCCGATAACATGAGCCGGTTCCCGAAGGGCTGCGGCAATAAATTTGTGGTCAATAACCAGTACCCTGAAATCAAAACCCGAAATAAATTTTTCTACGATGATCTTTCTCGAATAGGTTTTAGCATGGTGAAAAGCAGACTCTGCATCTTCTTTAGTCTTTACATTGATGGAAGCGCCCTTGCCATGATTGCCATCCAATGGCTTAAATACCAATGGAAAACCTACCTGGTCTATACATGTCTGCACTTCTTCCAGTGTCGAGATACAAAGTCCTTTTGCTACCGGAATCGCTGCTTCTCCAAGCAACCTTTTGGTTTCATCTTTATTGCTGGCAAGGTCCACGGCGATAGAACTGGTTCGCTCGGTCATAGTGGCACGGAAACGGACCTGGTTTTTACCATAACCCAATTGCACAAGACTCTGGTTATTAAGCCTGATATAGGGAATATCCCGCGCAATCGCCTCATCTACAATAGAACCGGTACTTGGGCCAAAGCGTTCGCGCTCCCGCATTTCGCGCATGGTATGGATATCTTCTTCAAGGTTATAGTGCTCTCCGGATACAAGGGCTTCTGCAATCCGTACCGCAGCTTTCGCCGCATACACGCCCACCTTTTCTTCCATGTATGAAAATACGACATTGTATATCCCCGGCTGACCTGTGGTGCGGGTACGCCCGAAACCGCAATCCATCCCCGCAAGGGTCTGTATTTCAAGGGCGATATGCTCTATCACGTGACCCATCCAGGTACCTTCCCGTACCCTCAGAAAAAAACCGCCTTTCACATTCTCAGAACAGCGGTGCTCTATCATGCCGGGGAACATCAACTGTAGCCGCTCCAGGAAACCATCAATTTTATTGGTAGGTTTTTCTTCGAGGTCTTCGATATCCAACCGCATTACGATCAGCTTTTTCCGACGGATGGACCAGTAATTTGGCCCACGCATTGTTTTTATATCAAGTATTTTCATCTTCCCCTGTTTGAAATTGCGGTACAATATAGGGAGAAGAATTACGAATTACGAATTATGAATTACGTATTACGTATCAGGCGTAAGCAATCCCCCTTTGACAGGGGGCAGGGGGATGAAGTTAAATGAAATAGAATACTATCCATCACACTTCCAACCGATATTCTTTTTTGATTAATTGGATCAGTTCTTCGGCGGCGATACTTCTTTCATTTCCGATTTTTTCTCCCAACATCAGTGCGCCATATACGTATTGTGCACCATTAATTAATTCATTTAATACAATTGGATCTTCGGTAAGTAATGCAGTGGCATCGGCAGGTATTTCTTTCTTTTCTTTTATTATTTTGAGCAGCAATTCGCCATCAAATATTTTCCCCATCTGATTTCCATAATTCGTGGCCCACATCATGATGGATTCGTTATATTTTTTGAGTTCGCTTACGGAATTATAATAATATGAAATACTGTTTGCAACCTCCTGATTGCTAATTAGTCGCAATGTTCCTGAACTTTTCATTTGTTCATACGTACGTTCTGTAGGCACCAACTGCTTAAATTGCGGTAATACCATTCGGGCAGTATAGGCAAGTCTGGTAATATGCTGTTTTCTTTCAGGGCTTTTTATAAGTAGTACAAGTGTGTCAATTAATTCAAATACAACCTTGTTATTTTCAGTATATTTATGGTAAAGAATATTATCCGTGCTTAAGTCCTCCAGCATATTCTTAATGTAGACCCTCTCTTGTTGTTTCTCTACCAGGCGTTCTCTCAGGTTCTCCGCTAAAAAACCCAGGAACACCGCCAGGAACACCATGAAAAATTCAAAGAAATAATGCCCAACCGTTTCCATTAGCTTTTTTCGAATGGTTTTAGTTTCAGATTCACCATGACAAAGCTAAGAGTTTTTTTATTTTCAGGATCTGCAATTGTCTATTGGCTCGGCTCAGTTATGCTGTGCTTTGGAGAGACTTGGCTGGGAAGTTAATGTGATGATTCATCTCCCTGCACTCTACTAAGAGGGAGCTCACGCGTATGAGTTTGACAGATTGAGTTTCTATATCCAAATCGTATAAGCAAACTATCTGGCGTCAGCAATCCTCCTTTGACAGGGGCAGGGGGATGAAGGACACTTCTATTCGTCAGTCTTTATCCCAACCATCGTGGGCCAGCCGAGAGAACCACACTTTACATTTTCTCTTTCATCGCAAAGTTTCTAGCCCCGGCGATGCTCTTGGCTGCAAAACCTGCAAAAAATATAACCATCGACAGGGCATCCTGCAGCGATACGTTGCTAACCTTATATAGTATGCCCGCTATCAATAAATTAAGCAGCCCCCATAATATGTTTACCATAGGTGAAGAAGGCCCTTTGCCGCGCGGCTTCGAAAAGGGAGTCGGGAAAAGGTCTCCGCACGCTCCTTTTGCAAAATGGGGAAAAAAATTTGCTAAAAATACACCGGCCCAAAAGCCACCGAAATAATAATACCATTCCATAATTTTTCGTTTTTTTATTGGTTTATATCAATTTATTTAAGACGGGCAAAGCCTTTATAAGTACGCCTTTATCTTTATCAGTCAGTTTTTCAATAGCGCCTTTCAGCCATTCGTCTGTATCGTCTTTTACCTTCGAAACCATCTTTTTGCCAAGCGGTGTGAGAAAAATGTACACCTTGCGTTTGTCATCTTTTGAGGGACTTCTTTTAATAATACCCTGCTCATCCATTTTCTTTAAAATCTGCGACATGGATTGTGTTGTAATCTTTGTTAAAGCCGCCAATTCTGTCGGCAGCAGAGGGGATGAGCGAAACAGGTGCATAATGGTCTCCACCTCTGTCATAGAATAGTCTTTTACCGAATTGGCCTGCTTGCGCAGATCTTTGTTGAGGTGCGTAACTACTGTGCGTAAGGATGATGCCAATTCTGCCGTATCCATATATCCGTAATAGTTTATTAGTTAAACTTGTTAGTTTACCTTACAAATATACTATATATTTTTAAAATATCGGATGCTTTTAGGAAAAGTTATAAGTTGTGTCCCAATCGTCCCGCTCGCGACGAGTCTATAGCGAAGCGGTGACTCGGTGTGCATAGAATTAGACAGTCTTCAGACTGGCGTATTGTTATCCCCAACAATGGAAGAGGATGCTTCAAAAGTAAAAGTCACAAGCGGACGCTTGCGCCAGTTGGGGGAGGTGTGTTGCTCACGACAAAATCTATCTTAACAGCTTCGTTCCAACGGTTGCTTTTTTTGAACGATATTTATATTTTTGTCTTTCAAAATCTATAAACATGAAAAGCTTGTACCCCTTGGTTTTTGCATTATTTATTGCATTTTTATGTTCCTGCAGCCTTCAGCACCATACCAAACAGGGTTCTCTCCACGCTGACTCCGAAAACCTGGAAAAAATGCGGGAAATGAGGACCGGGATGCTGGCCGATCCTAAAACCGGCAAAATACCCGACCATATGCGGCAAAAAGAACTGGATTTTGCTTCTACGCTTCCGGTTCAGCAGGAGCCATTTAATAAGACCGGAGGAGCATACTGGCAGCAACGCGGGCCATGGAACGTTGGCGGCCGCACGAGGGCAGTGGCCATAGATGTAAGCAATGAAAATACTATAATCATTGGCGCTGCATGCGGAGGCATTTACCGGTCTGATGACGGAGGGACTTCGTGGACAAAAATTACCGGTCCTGCCCAGGATTTTTCAATTACCTGCATTGTACAGGATCAAAGGCCCGGCAAAACAAATATTTGGTTTGCGGGAACCGGTGAATTTTTGGGTACCGGCCAGGTTATTGGGGGCGATGGCATCCTGAAATCAACCGACGGTGGGCACACTTTCTTCAAACTCGCTTCTACAAGTTATAATGAACCACAAAACTATAATCATCGTTTCGACTATATAAACAGTATTGCGATTGATGAAAAAGATACGGGAGAGCATGTTTTCGTCGCTACCTCCGGCGATACAGGTAATATATTTCATTCATTAGATGGCGGCCAGACATGGGCGTCTGTTAAAGGAACCCTATCAAATTCTCCATTTAATGAAGTTTCCATTTCAAAAACCGGGGTTGTTTATATAACACGTAGTTCTCCAAATTATGGACTTAATCAACAAGGAATTTTCCGGTCTGCTGACGGTATTAACTTCACCGACATAACTCCCTGGTTTTTTAATGGTTCATTGAACAGGGTAGTCATTGGAATTGACCCAAATGATGAAAATACGGTTTATTTTTTAGTGGATGGTTACGATACAATGTATAATTTGATTGCAGGCCTGTGGAAATATCGGTATTTGTCGGGAACCGGATCAGGGGCCGGCGGCAACTGGCAGGATCTCTCAGTAAATATACCCCAGGCAAATTTCGATTTCCAGGGTGGGTACAACATGGTCGTAAAAGTAAAACCCGGCGATTCTAAAACCGTATTTATTGGGGCGACCAACTTATTCCGCTCAAATGATTCTTTTTCAAGCCCCTATGATACTTCCCGGATTGGCGGCTATGATTATAACTTATATTCGCTCCAATATCCCGGGCATCATTGCGATGAGCACAATCTTTTTTTCTACCCTTCAAATCCCGACAGGATGCTCTCAACCCACGATGGCGGTATTTCAAGGACAGAAAACAATTCAGCTGATCCGGTAAAATGGGCATCCTTAAATAATGGTTACATGACTACCCAGTTTTATACCGTAGGCATAGACCATGCTACCCCGGGTGATGACGAAGTGATTGGCGGCATGCAAGACAATGGAACCTATATGACACGATCGACCGATATATTTGTACCATGGAAGTTGACACTTGGAGGTGATGGATTTTATTGCCCCATTGCAAACGGCCACCAGGATTATTATATTTCCGATGGTAATAACTACCATGTAAAACTTGATACCAATGGATTTCCTGTGCAGTTTCAAAGAATTGATCCCCCGTTTGTCTATTCAGGAAATTTTCTTACTCATTACCTGCTGGACCCAAACGACAATAAAAAAATGGTCTATTTAGGAGACCATGTTTTCCGAAACAGCGATATTACCGGGATCCCGCTTCTTACGGGGTCTATTTACGGCGATACTGCGCGTTCACCAACAGGCTGGGACTCCATTAAAAATCCATCAGATACGTTTGTGTATTATTCATTTATCGCTATGGCAAACGGGCCGCTTGAAAGGCTTGCGATTGGTGACGTTTACGGACATTTGTTCCTTGTAGATTCTGTGTGGGCGTCGGAACCTAAGATGAAAGAAATTACCAGCAAATTGTTCCCTGATTCTGCATATATTGGATGCATCGCGTTTAACCCACAGAATGCCAATGAGTTTATAGTGGTTTTTACAAATTATAATGTCAAAAGCCTGTTCCATACCATTGATGGCGGACAAACATGGGAAGATATTTCGGCAAACCTTGAGCAGTTTCCAGACGGCACCGGCAACGGGCCATCATGTAGTACGGCGGCTATTATGCCTGTTGGCAATCATTTTGCTTATTTAATCGGTACAAGCACAGGCCTTTATGGAACCGACACCCTGAAAGGCGACCATACGGTCTGGGCGCTTCAAAGCCCAAACGAAATAGGCAATGATATTGTAAGCATGATTGATACGAGGCCGTCAGACGGTTTTGTGGCAGTAGCAACTTACGGCAATGGCATTTACAGCGGGCACATTCAGAATGCCTGGCTCGTGTCTGGCATTCAGGGGGGGCCTGATAATCAAAAGAATTTCATTGAGGTATATCCTAATCCTCTGAAAACAGGTTCGTTGCTCCACCTTAAAATGCAAAACCTTAATATCCAGAATTCCACAGGCCAGGTATTTGATGAGGATGGCAAGCTTGTTTGCGGGGTAAATTATAATCTTATAAATGAGAATGAGGCAGATATTAATTTGCCCGTTCTCTTGCCGGGCGTATATTATTTCAGGATGACGGGTGAAGAAATATCTCTTAGTAAAATGTTTGTGGTTGAAAAATAGAAAACAGATTTAAAGTTAAATAATCCTAAAAGCGGTGAACAATTACGAATTATAAATTACGAATTACGAATTGCTGACGCAAAAGAGTTTGCCCCCGCCCTCGCTCGCGGGACCGCGAGTGTGAGTGTGAGTATCTGGGGCGTCCTGCCGCTTTATATAAACCCCGCTCCCCGCTCCCCCGCGCTCGATCGCGTCCCGCGAGTGTGAACTACTGCGGCGTCACACCGATTAACTTACACAAATTGGCCAGAGGCCACAGTAACCGACACTCGCCAGAGGCGAGCGACAGCACAGAACTTTATGCTTGTCTTTTCTTTAGTACAAAAGCAGCTATAACCGTCATGATGGCTTCCACCGGGAAACCCTGGATAAAAATAATGCCTGCCCTATAGATGGGGTTTTCGTAAAGCCCGGCATGGTTTAGTATTTCTTCTTTTTTAGCAGCTATTTCCGCAACTGATGCGCCGCTTGTGTTTAACTTTTCCATCAGTGTTGCCGTATGTTGGTCCATAAAACCCTTGAAAACAGGTTCATAGAGGATCATCCATATAATTGCAGAACACAGCGACGTTACCACCGAAATGTATATGCCCACCTGGAAGGCTTTACCAAACCTGATGAATCTACCCGGTGCATGGTCTCTGTAAGATTTTATCCCTAAAAACAGCATTAAAAATAAAACCACCGCACCGGTATATGTCAAAATCTGCGAGAGGAGAATGTTTCCACTACCTCTCGCCAGGCAAAATACGACATACATGCCCGCCATCATGGCTGCTGATATTGGTCCGAATGTTAGGATTGTTTTTTTCATGTTTTGTTTGTTTTATTAGTTTTTATAATTTAACTTGAAGTCATCTCCCTGCCCTCTTCCATAAGTCATCTCCCTGCCCTCTTCAAAGAGGGAGGCTGACGCGAATGAGTTTGACAGCTTTAGTTTATATCTCAAACTCATACCCGAAAATTATCAGGCGCAAGCAATCCCCCTTTGACAGGGGGCAGGGGGATGATCTCTTTGAAGAGGATAAGGAGATGAAATTAAGACTTCCAGTCGAGTACGTCATCGAGCCAATCAAATTCTATCTGGTTTTTTAGTAGCAAATTGTTAATCATGCTGTGTCCCTCCCCGCCTTCAGAAGTTCTTCCAATCTTCACCTCGCTTTTCGGGTGGTTCATTACCTTTTGCAACTGGATCATCTCCTTTTCCATTCTAGCGGGGCCGTACTCGCTTTCCCCGGCAATGATGAGTATTGGGCAGGTGATGTCCTTTTCGAGTCCTGCTAACTTAAACTTACCCATACCGTCCAAAAACTCGGCAATGGTAGTGTTGGCATAGCCACACCTCATGCGCACATCGCTTTCAGCAAGCGTCCTCACAGCAGTGTTAGACATGTCGAGCTGTGATTCCAGGTCGCGCGGATATGGCTTTGTAGGATCCAGCCCTATCACTTCCATGAAGCCCGCCTGAATATCCGAGAAGAGTGGGAGCGCTACCACAGCTGCCAAACGCTTCTCGAAAGCTGCGGCCCTGGGGGCAAAATAGCCACCGAAACTGGCACCGATGAGGGCTACTCTGCCCGGATCAACTTCCGGACGGGTGAGGACATAATCCACCACATAGCCAACAGGTACTTCAGCATCATAGCGAAAGAACAGGTCGGGATAGTCATAGAACATTGCCTTTTGTCCGGGAATTTCGAACATAAGCACATTATACCCCCTCCGCTGCGCACCCACAGGAACCACACCGTAGAGTTCCTCGAGGGCGCTATCACCGCCGCCGATCACCAGGACTGTTGGCCTATTTTCGCCTGCTGGTCCGCCGGGAATGAAATATCCTGGCATGGTTCTGCCGTTTTCATAGGGAATGTTTACAATTTCAATCTGAGGATCGAAAAGCCTGGCAGCCTCGCGGAAGCAGGCACGCTCTTTCTCGTATGATGTACGAAGACGCGGATCAGTGAACCTGGCGTAGTTGGTAGTAGCACCCCAGTAGGTTGTAGCGCGCAAAAACGCATCACGCGCACTCACGTTGTGCCCCTTGCTGAGACAATCCCACCCGATGGCCTCTACCCGCTTCGCAGTCACCTCAAACGCATCCGAAAAGCTTTGGAAATCTCCATCCACAATCCGGCTTGCGGTTTCGTAGCATTCTCCCACGGCCGACCCGCCATAATTGCCTCTACCCATGACGCGGGTGAAGTATGCATCGAAATAGGTCTTGAACCTATTGGCATGACCAGCAGTGTGGCGAAACATGACTTCCTGTTTTTCTTCTTTTGTGTTTTCCATTTTTATTTGTATTTAAAGTCGTACGATAAATTAGTGAATTAAATACCGACCATTCAGTATGTAATAAGGCAAAAAAAAATCAGGTTTTGATGAGCAGATAGAGATTATTCCATGCCGTTACTGTTTCTTTTTCAATAGCTTTGGTATTGTCGGTCATGATCATTTGAATAACGACTCCATGACTGGCATCAATAAAGAGCCGAGCGAGTTGCGCATCTGTCAGGGCCGTTTTAATTTCTTTGTTTTTCCGGGCTGCTTCCATGATACTTATCCAACCTGCTATTGCTTTATCTTCATGGCGATTGACCTTGTTTTTGAAATTGGGAATGATCCGCAAAGCCTCGAATATTAAGGAATAATGATTGGACGGATTAGCGAACCCGGGCGCAAAAAAACCGCTACGCATTTTTTTTACTTTCGGATGATAGGCATCCAGGAAATCGCGGAGGCTGTTTTGTGGCAGTTGGGTAAAGTCAACCGACCCGAATTGATCCAGATACATATCGATCACTGCTTCAAAAATCTGCTGTTTGTTTTTGAAGTAGTAGAAGAAGGCCCCTTTCGAAAAGCCAGTTATATCCATAAGCTCCTGGAAGGTGACCGCCTTGTAGCTTTTTTCAAGGAAAAGCTTCAATGCCGTTTGGAGTATTTGATTTCTGGAGCCTTCCATATAATTAGTACATACCGACTGTTCAGTATGCAAAGGTATATATTAATTAGGAATTAAAATTTAGTCGTCAGGAATCAGGGGCTAAAGCATGATTGTGTAAAATGGTCAAAAAAGTGAGTCATAGCGAACGGCTTCCATTTACATTCTATAAAAAGTGACTACAAATCTCAAAAAATATTTGTCTATAATAAATTGAATGAATGTGAATTAAAAATTTGTTTCCTGAAAGAGGCACCCACTTTGGTATCTTGCTATATATGTATGTAAAACCAGGCGTCGGGAGACAGGAGTCAGGCGTCAGAAAAATGATATCTGCGGTAATCTGCAGGATCTGCGGGATATAGATTTTACTTTAAGCCATATAAATCAAAATGATATCTTTCAGAAAAAACTATCGAGGTTTACAATTTGGCACAAGTGCAAACCCAATTATAACACTTATCTCGCTCAGCATAAGCAGACAAACAAGAAATATTTACAAAATAAACCAAAAATGTAACCAAGGCGGACAGACAAGAAGCAGAACAATTACGAATTGCTGACGCAAGAGAAGCCTCACCCCGGCCCTCTCCTGAAGAGAGGGTGGCTGTCGCGAATGAGTTCAACAGATTTAGTTTCCATTGCAAACTCACATCGGCAAACAATCAGGCGTCAGCAAAGCCCTCTCTTTCAGGGGAGGGTTGGGTGATGCATTGTGGATATCGTGGTAACATTATCTTAATATAAACCAGACTTAAAATCGCATATACCTACATTTGCCCCGGAATAATACAATATTGTACATGGAAATCCCTTTAGGAACACTTATATCTGTTGGCGGCGCCGAAGACAAAGGAACAGAGGCAGAACCCAATTTCACACCAAAAAATGACCTGGCTTTCTTTGAAACCGGTATCCTGAAACGGATTATTGATGAGATGAAAGGCGTTGATTCTTACATAGAAGTTATCACTACAGCATCTGCTATTCCCGAAGAGGTGGGTGAACTTTATATCAGTGCATTCGGGAAACTGGGTTGCCATAATATCGGGGTTATCCATATCAAAAACCGTGATGATGCTCATAGCGCTGAATACGAAGACCGGGTACGAAAAGCTGACGGGGTGATGTTTACAGGAGGAAACCAGTTAAGGCTCACAATGATCCTGGGTGGTACGGATTTTCTGAAAATCATCATGGACCGCTATATGGGTGATGAAGGCTTCGTAGTGGCCGGTACCAGTGCGGGGGCTATGGCGATGTCAAACACGATGATTTACCAGGGCAGCAGTCAGGGGGCATTGCTCAAAGGAGAAGTAAAGATCACCACCGGACTGGGATTTATGAGGGATGTGATTTTTGATTCGCATTTTGTGACCCGCGGCAGGTTCGGGCGGTTGGCCCAGGCCGTTGCAAGCAACCCCGGATGCATAGGCGTAGGGCTTGGAGAAGATACAGGAGTTGTGGTGAAAAGAGGAAACCAAATGGAAGCCATCGGCAGTGGGCTTATTCTTATTTTCGATGGACATCAAATAAAACATTCAAACCTGGCCGACCTCGAAGAGGGTGAGCCAATATCCATAGAAAACCTGATTGTACACGTCATGGCCAAAGGGAATTTCTACTACGTAAACGAACGGAAGTTTTATGTGGATCAGTTAACGGCGATTAGTTAAAAATAGGAGTCAGGAATCAGGGGTCAGGTCTTCTACCCGTAAATTTCTACTACAAAATCCTCTCCGGCTTTCTTCATGCCACGGTACATTCCTTCGGAATTAAAGGGCATGGAAATATTACCTCTCGAATCTACGGCGATCAAGCCGCCTTCGCCACCAAGCTCGATGAGTTTATGATGCACCAATTCATTGCATGCTTCGTATAAAGACAACCCTTTGTATTCCATCAGGCAGGATATATCATGCCCTACCACAGCCCTGATATAGTACTCCCCAACGCCAGTACATGAAACCGCACAGGTCTTGTTATTGGCATAAGTTCCTGCGCCAATTATAGGTGTATCTCCTATGCGTCCAAAGCGTTTGTTGGTGAGCCCACCTGTTGATGTGGCTGCTGCAAGGTTGCCATTGACGTCAAGGGCTACTGCTCCCACTGTCCCAAATTTCTTAGGAGCATCAGAAACAGAATGGTCCAATTTTACCACATCCGTATCCCTGATCTTCATGAGTTGGTCATACCTGTATTGAGAAAAGAAATAGGCATCGTCTTCAAACCTAATATTCATTTTACGGGCGAACTCGTTAGCCCCCTCACCTGCCAGCAAAACGCTACCTGAATGATCCATAATTGCCCTGGCGAGTTGCACCGGGTTCTTGATATTAGATACGCCGGATACTGCTCCAGCTTTGAGCTCTGAACCTTCCATAATAGCCGCATCCATTTCGTGGGTTGCATCATGGGTAAACACGGCGCCTCGGCCAGCATTGAAGAGCGGATTGTCCTCAAGTACCATCACGGCAACCTGTACGGCATCAAGAGAACTACCACCATCCTTGAGAATGTCTTCTCCGGCCTGCAAAGCAGATTGCAATCCTGATCTGTACTCCTGTTCTTCTTGTGGCGTGATGAGATCTTTGTTAATGGTTCCTGCCCCGCCGTGTATGGCTATAGCGTATTTTGACATTTGGTTTGATATTTGTAATACAGCAAAGGTCTTGAAAAGCAAGGCACCGACGACAAAAGCCCGTCATAAAATATATTTACCTATCGCTCGTCATAAGACTAACCTTTTGTTCATAATCATCGTCTAACAGATAACTAATAACTTGAAGATATGAATCAATCCACCGCCATCTGCACACTCGGGATGATCCCAATGAGAGGAGACCCAAAGCATAAAAGTGAAATGGTGAGCATGTTGCTCTTTGGTGATGTATTCACAGTCGTTGAATCACTGGATCACTGGCATCTTATTAAATCGAGACATGATCGTTATGAAGGCTGGATATACAGCAGGCTGCTTCACCTGGTTGATGAGGATTTTCTACAGAAATATGATTCGGAAAAACCTGTCTATAGCGGCGAAATCCTTTCCACTGCCCAAAATGGAGACAAAAGCTATTACATGAGTTTTGGAAGCAGGTTACCCCTTTTCGATGGCACCCATCTTTATCTCGGTGATGAGAAGGTTGAATACTCAAGGGAAACTATTTCACCCATTGGGAAAACGGATTCTGCTGAACTTTTAAAAACCGCAAAAAAATATCTGCAAACACCGTATTTATGGGGCGGCAGAAGTTTACTCGGTATAGATTGTTCCGGCTTTACACAAATGGTTTTTGCCCTGAACGGTTTGGAACTTCCAAGAGATGCTTCTCAACAGGCCGAAAAGGGCGAAAGTGTTGAATCTCTAAAAACAGCCAGATCGGGTGATCTCGCCTTCTTTTCTGAAAGCGGACACACCATGACGCACGTCGGTATTCTTACCGGAGACGGGCATATCATTCATGCTTCAGACCAGGTAAGAATAGATAAGATAGACGACAATGGAATTTTCAGTGGGGAGATCAAAAGTTATACCCTAAAGCCTTCTATGATTAAGAGGTATTTTTAGATAAGATTAAAAAAACAAAGTCATGTGCCCCTTAATGATTCTGGGAGTTCCCGGAGTGTAATCAATTTGGGTGACTGGTACTTCTTCACCCTTTAACCTGCTTTCTGTGTCGAACTCAGCTTCTTTCCAGTAAATATTAAAAATGTTTTCAACGGATACACCTATTTCCCATTGTTTGCGGGTATAGTTCAGCGAGGCATCCATCAAAAAATAACCCGTTGCCGTACGACTCCATGCTTCATTGGCAGGACGGTCGCTCAGGTAACGATATCGCAGACCACCATTAATTCCGGATGGTGCTTTGTAGGTAATTCCTGCAATGCTTGTGAGAATAGGAGCCAATGGAATATAAACACTATCTGATGGCACATGTAATCTCCTTCCATAGCTGTAGTTAACGTCCGCATCAAAATAGAAATGCCTGTAGAACTCATATCGGATGGATAGATCAGCACCGCGACGAAGGGTTGCACCAATAGGTGTCACTGTACCATCATCACCATTATAGACAAGTTCATTTTGCATATAATTTATCCATAAAGCGAAGTTAATGATGGTATTTGGGGCAGGCTTAAAAAATGTACCCAGATCGCTGCCAATAGATCTTGGGACAATATTATCATTGATGTTGTCCACATGATTGATAATAATTGCCCGGGAATCATTCGAATGAAACCCATAACCCCCTTTGAGATATAACTGTAAATCAGGGGCTACATCATAGATAAAATTCAACTTGGGGCTCACCAAAGCCTTTGTCATATCCCCTGATGAATCGGGATGGGTATTATTTTGAAAATTGAAATTGAAGAAGTCGAATCTCAGTCCGGGATTGATCCTGAATTTGGGGGTGATGAATATATTTTCATCTACATAAGCAAAGGTATTCAATTGGTTCAATCGACCATCGACAAAAGTATCCAGTGCTACCCTTTTTTCATCATGAATCAGGGATATATGAGCATTATCATATCGGAAGCCCGCGCCAAAAGTTGTACTGGAATTAAAGCCGAATAATTTGCTGTTCAGGTCATACGAACCGTTATATCCAAATAGGTCTCGTTTGTCTTTTTGATTTATTTCATCACCATGAACGGTATCGACCAGGAAATAAGTAAAATCGGAATATAAATTAAAGTCATAATGGGAATAATAAAACTGGTTCCTGATATGATGGTCCGCATCATAATAGTGGTCAAAGAACAGGTTAACATTTTCGCGATTGGTCTGTCCGCCTTCGCTTGGGTCAAGGCTACCATAGGGGCCGATTATCCCTTCTGTAACTGCCCTTACCGGTATCTGTCCTGAAGCATTCCATTTACTGGTAAAGGCTGATGCTGAAAAGGTCATGGTGGTTTTATCCGTTAATTGCCCATAATATTTGATAAGGCCATTAAATTTTGAAAAGTCTTCAGGGCTGGTAAAGTACCCATTTGTAAAACGATATTCTCCAGCTACGTAAAGGTTTTCTTTCAGTTTTGAAAACAGATGGGTTTTGTCATTCAGCAGATTGATCATCGCCATCACCCTATAGGTGTCAAATTGGCCGTATTCCAGTTTGATTTCATTCTGGTTAAGAATATTATAGGTTTTAAAATCAGCAGCTCCTGTTGTTTCAAGATCACCAAATTTAGCATAGTATGACCCCTTGTAAACATCCATTTCTTCAATGGTTTCAGGGATTACAAAGTGCAGGTCAGAATATCCTTGCCCGTGTGCATGCGAAACCATATTGACAGGTATGCCATCTACATAACTTGCAAAATCGGTTCCATGATCGCAATCAAATCCACGTATGAATATCTGCTCTGCTTTACCTCCTCCGGCATGTTGCGCAATGAATAGACCTGGAACAAGTTTTAACAAATCCTGAGCAGAATTGGTGGGGCGCAGATTTATATCAAGCTGGCTTATAGCATTATATCCGAAAATGGTCCGGTAATTTATTTTTGGCTTAATCACCACCTCCTGCATGCTCGACAACTCTTCTTCCAGGTTCATCGAGTAATGCAAAGATGTGCCGTTCTTTATGCTGATTTTTCTTTCAATGGTTTTATACCCGATCCCCATAAATCGAATGGTATACTCGCCATCCTGCAAATCAGCAATCTGATATTGACCCGTTGAATCTGTAATGTTTCCTTTGCCCGTACCCACAAGATTAACAACTACGCCCTGAACCGCATTTTGATAAGATCCTGAAAAGACAACCCCTGATATTTTGCCATTCCCAGCAAAAAGTGAATTGGAAAATAAGAGACTAAAAAATATGACCGCCGTGAAGCATATCTTTTTCAAAGCAGGGCAATTTTATTGATGATATCTACATCAAAGACCCTTTCAATCGTCCAATAAAATGCTATTAATGCTATCACCAACGAAATCGGGATGACTATTCTTTTCCGGTACCAGGTTTTGTTTTTGAACCAATGGCCCACCAATAAATACGCGGCCACAATGATGGTTAATTGTCCAAGTTCTACCCCTACATTGAACATGATAATTGAGGTAAAAAAATCCGTTTTCGGCAAACTTAATTCCCGCAAAGCGCTGGCAAAACCAAGCCCGTGAATAAGCCCAAAAAGGAATACGATAACAATCCGCCATGGTTTCAATTTACTGGTATAAATATTTTCAATCGCCACAAAAACAATGGATAACGCGATAATAGGTTCTACTATAGAACTGATTGGTGTAATGATTCCGCGCATGGCCAAACCAAGGGTAATAGAATGCGCAACCGTAAAAGCAGTTGCTTGACTAATTACCGATTTTAACCTCGGATTGAGCAAAAAAAGACCCAGCACAAAAAGAATATGATCAAAACCATTTGGCAATATATGCGTGTACCCTAATTTCAGATAAATAAAAACAATGTCTGTTTTTGACAATTTGCTTAGATCATAGGGAACTACATGGGCATCAGCAAATACCGGAACTATGCAGGAAATAAGTCCTATTGCAAGAACCAAACCTTTCGCTCTCGAAAAACTTTGGTTTATTGATATCTGGTTTAAATCCTGCATGGTTTGGTTTTTATATTCTGATTCTCTTTATCCTTAGTTATTCATTGCTAAATAAGGCTTTACTTCATTTTGCAGATCCTGAGAAATGTATGGATCCAGGGAAATGGCTTTTTTAATGAGGGAATTACCCTTTATTTTATCGCCATTTTTGGATTTTATAATGCCGGCTTCGCAAAGGAGCGTTGGGTTTTGGGAATTTGTTTTTAAGGCTACTATCATGTATTTATCGGCATCTTTGACATTACCTATTTTGTAATTGACCCATGCAAGAGCCTGGTTAACATCAATATTGTCAGGGCGGCGATTATATTCTATCAATGCGTGTTCCAATGCTTTATCATAATTGCCAGTTTTGAGATAAGCATACGCAAGTTCTTTATCTGCATAGTGCCCTATTTGGTCATCGCTGTTGCCAACCTGTGCATCTTTATTCAATTTTGAAGCCAGGTCTTCGGCAGTTTGTTTCGCCTTTTCCGGCTCGCCATTAAGTTTATACAAATCAGATAGTTCATCATAAAATCCATAATCATTTACCAATGACTGTGCTTTTTGAACGTCGGCAATAGCCTGTTTATAATTCTTCTGATACTTATCAATTCTGCCAAGTCCTGCATAAGCATACGCATAATCGGGCCTTTGGCTCAATGCGATTTCATATTGTAGTTTTGCATCCTGCAGATCGCCTTTGTTTTCATACAGCTTACCAAGTTGCGTGCGGCACCATGATGTCTGTTCCAGGCCTGGAAAACCAGCTGAGACTGCCAGTTTCATTGCATCAATAGCGCCATCATTATCACCATATATTTCCCTTAGGTAAGAAATACGCGAATAAGAACTCAGATCAGGACGTATGCTCACCATTTTATCAGAGTTTTTCACGGCTTCGTCATAATTTCCGGTTTCTACATTGCCATCTATCACAAGTCCGTAAACAAATGCATTATAAGGATTTATAACTGCTGCCTGCTTGGCAAGAGCCAGTCCATCAGTGAAATGGTGTTGGGATAATAATACCATTGATTTAAAACACAATGCTTCAAACTGGTTAGGGTCTTTTTTCAATACTGAATTTAAAAGCCTCAATGCCGCCATATCATAATACTGGTGGTCACCCGTGATACGTGCCTCCAGCATATATGCCTGTGCAAGTTGAACTCTTGGTTCGGCCGCATCAGGATTGTCTTTTATTTTTTGAATGAGTTTGGCTACCTGCTCTTTTGTTTTAGCCCATTCAGGATTATTCGCAAGGGCGCCGTGCCTTTCTTTCAGTGGTAGTATTTCATCCTTTTGATTCCCTTTATAAACGATGATAAATGCAACAAGTGAGATCATTACGATGATCATACCTGCGCCAATCCATTTTTTGTTCTTTTTCATTTGTTTGTTTTTTTGTTTGTTTGTTGAACTTATCTACGGAAAAATAAGGGCGGCGGTTTTGCGAAGAATAACCGCCACCCGTTATTTATAATAACTACTTATTAATAAGCATTTTTGAGACTTGAACAGGCTCATTATTTTCGGTAAGTGAAGCAAGGTAAGTCCCTGTGGACAAATTACCTGCACTCCATTTTACAGTATAATCTCCCTGAGTTTTGTATTCATTCATGACTGTTGCTACCTGCTTGCCAGTCAGGTCATATACCTGTATCAGCACATTGCCGGGCGCACTTACGTGAATGTCAATGTTAGTAAAATCCCTGAATGGATTGGGATAGTTTTTCATCACAGACGCTGGTGGGGCATAGTTCAGGGAATTGATTCCCAAAGTTATACCCGGTACATCCTGGCCTACAAAACCGATCCACGGTTGTTGCACGTAAGGGAATGAAGTCTGGAATGTGGTATCATTATGAGTTGGTCCAGCCTGGAAACCAAGTGTTTTTAACAGGTCAGGGGTTACAGGGCTTGTTGAAGTTGCGGTATAATCGTCATACCACAAACCAATAGCTGCTAAGGCTACTCCTCCAACTGCCTGAAGTTCAATGGTAGTGACATCATCTTCCAGACGTCTGCCATTCGGGAATCCATCCATGTTTGGAATAAACTGTGTGGTCTGAGTCGTATTAAACCTGGAATCAGTTAATCCCAAAACGGCTGCCTGAACAATGCCCTCTGAACTAAAATCGGCACTGGTTCTTGATGTTACAGGGGTACTCATATTCAAACGCAGCATATCCCCAAGAGTAGGCAGAAAATTGTTGATGAATGGTTTACCTGCAGTTAAAGGATCTCCTTTCGTTTTGCCTACAGCTAATTGGTATGGCGCTAAATTTGGTACCCCCGTATAAAATATTGGTAAAATGTCAACTGCTCTGGGGCTATGATTATCAGGCAATAAAATTGTACCGAAAATAGTAGAGTCGAGAGCTGTGCCTGTCAAAGCTGCACTTGTCCTGATCGGATACAAACCAGGCTGTCCATAACCAAAATCTACATTGCCAAGTACCGTGTAAGAGCTTCTCTGTGTCCTGAGATCACTAAGACCCGGAACTGCCGCGGCATATTTTGTGGTATCCATGTACAATTCCAACTCAGGGTTAGAGAAATAGGAAGCAAACTGGAGATCGCTATCAGGAGGCAGGCTGTTCCACTTGTCTTTCATCCCTACAGGAATAATCACTTCATTCGTTAATGGCATTCCCAAGCGTGATACCTGCACCCATGGGCCAGATACGTCAGCCGGTTTTCCATCTGAACGCAATGTGCTTATTTGCGGGCGACTTGCAGATGCCCAAACGCCAATCACAAAATCAGGATCAAGAATCCCTTTTGCACTTGTAACGCTTAAACCACTTTTTTGCAATGATGAAATAGGGACTTTAATGCAAATAGAATGAACATTGTATCCTTTCAGACCATCACGAGCACCCTGGGCATTGGTACGGAAACCACCAAGGTCAAATGCACCACCAAGATCCACGAAGAATGGGTCATCAACCGGCCCGCAGAAAATAGTTTCGCCACCACTACCCGAAGCAGTAGTTATGGCATTGGCCATTAGCTTGGTATACGTAGAATTTAGACCAACGGCTGTATTTATTGAACGAGGACCAATATTAGGAGGAGGAACTGTACCCGAAGTAACAATGGTTGTAAATGTCTTGCCGCCATCGGTACTTTTCTCGCACTGATAAGTACATTTAATATTCTCCTTACCAAGGCGAATATTGAAGAACGTAGTCGCATCTTCATTCACATGGGTAAAGGTGAAACGATATGTGATGTCGTCACCTTTGGTAGTTGCGTTGTTTTTAATGTGAATTTCATACCTGATGTTTTCCCCAAAAGTGTACCAGTTAGGGCCACCCATTGGGGCTTCAAACGGAATGTAATTCGCAATAATGGTTACGGTATTTGTATCATCCGGGCTTCGGAAAGCATACAAGTCCGTGTTGTCTGCCAAGGGATCGGCAGCTATCATCGGAGCCTCGCGGTGGCTGGACGCCTTGGCAAAATTGCTCCATCCCAATGATGCCATAACCGACAGGGCGGCAATCATTAAGGACATGGATATTCTGTTTTTTAAAATTTTCATCTTATTGTTTTTTTGACTTTATTAGTGATTAGCTATTTGCGTGTAGTTGTATCCTCTCCATGGCGTTTGTAGATAAGGAAATGAAGCCTGGAAAGTGGTGTCATTTTGAGTTGGGCCTGCTGTAAAGCTGATCGTGTTTACAAGCTGCGGTGTGACAGGGGATATTTTTGTATTCCAATCATCATAGAACAAACCCACAGCTGCTAATGCAGCTCCGCCAACTGCTTGCAGTTCGATACTTGTTACATCATCCTCAAGTCGTCTTCCATTAGGAAACCCATCCATATTTGGAATAAACTGAGTCTTTGTGCTTGTATTGAACCTCGCATCTGTTAAACCTAATACTGCCGCCTGGATGATCCCTTCCGCGCTAAAATCAGCACTGTTTCTGGCTGTAACCGGCGTGCTCATGTTCAACCTGAGCATATCTCCAAGTGTCGGTAAAAAATTATTAATAAACGGTTTACCGGCTGAAAGTGGATTACCAGCTGTTTTACCTGTGGCCAGTTGGTACGGCGCCAGATTAGGAACTCCGGTATAGAATATTGGCAATATATCGACAGCACGTGGGCTATGATTGTCTGGTAAAAGTATACTTCCGTACAAGGTTGGGTCAAGTGCCGTTCCCGTAAGAGCTGCATTTCCTTTCAAAACATATAAACCAGGTTGGGTATTACGGAAATCTACAAACCCCAAAACCGTGTAAGAATGCTGTTGAACACGCAATGCATTAAAGCCCGGAACTGCTCCACCGAACTGGCTTTCATCCATGTATAAAGCCAACTCAGGATTTTCAAAATACGGAGCAAACTGAAGGTCGCTGTCTGGCCCTACTGCATTCCAGTGATCCTTTTGACCAACAGGGATAATGGCTTCATTGGTGAGTGGCATACCCAAACGCGAAACCTGTACCCAGTTTCCACTGCCAGATGCCGCTCCTCCATTTGTGCTGAGGGTTTTAACCGCCTGGCGGCTTGCCGATGCCCATACGCCAATAACAAAATCCGGATCAAGGATATTGCCTGTTTTACTTTGACTTAACCCTGATTTTTGAAGCATTGAGATCGGTATCTTGATACAAATAGTATGAACATTTTTACGTGATACCCCATCTTTTGGCGCATTCACAGTGTTTCCTTTTGGCCTGATGTTTCCGAGGTCAAACACTCCGCCGAGATCCACAAAGAATGGATCATCAACCGGGCCACAGAAAATCTTTTCTCCGGTACTGGCCGAGTAAACCGCATTCTGCATTAGAGTAGCGTATGGCGTATTCAAGCCATATTGTCCCTCTATAGAGCGCGGGCCAATATTTGGCGGAGGAACCGTACCATTAGTGGCTATGGTTGTGAATGTGACACCTCCATCCGTACTTTTCTCGCAGGTATAAGTTGTTTTAATATTCTGCGCGCCAAGGCGGATGTTGAAAAAGGTAGTAGGATCGCCATTTACGCGGGTAAAAGTGAAGCGATAGGTGATATCGTCCCCTTTTGTTGCCGCATTGTTTTTAATGTGAATCTCATACCTGATATTTTCACCAAAAGTGTACCAATTGGGACCGCCCTCGGGCAGTTCAAACGGGATATAATTCGCAATAATCGTCACGGTGTTGGTGTCATCGGGACTGCGGAAGGCGTACAAATCGGTATTGTCCGCCAGCGGATCATTCGATATCAGTGGCGCTTCCCGATGGCTGGAAGCAAAGACCGACTGATACCCAAATAGCATAGTGGCTGCAATGAAAATGCGGCCCAATCGCTTCGCGATTCGAGTACTTTTTTTTCGCATAAAATGTTGTTAATTAAATTGTTAAAAAATATTGAAAGGTTTATGGATAAACACGTTAAATACCCGGAATAGGATATTGTTGGATAGTTGATATGGTTTGTCCTTGTCATCGGTTTGCATATACGGTGACCTATAGGATTTGGATTTTTTGAGTTTGGAATTTGACCAATACAAACCCAATAAAGCATTAAGGGTTAAGGGATATTGAGCAATGATTCTAAAATGGAAAGTCGTCAGTGAACGAAGATTTGGTAACCGAATTGCTAAGAATTGGCTTGGGGAGTGCCCGCCTTCGCTAAGGCTTCGGCGGGCGAAGGCGGAGAGAGAGGGATTCGAACCCCCGGTACGTATTACCGCACAAACGCTTTCGAGGCGCCCGCATTCAACCGCTCTGCCATCTCTCCTTCAGTGCTTGAAACACAATTGAAAAGCAAAGATAGGTCTTTTAACAAAAATGGATCCGGACAATGCCATCATAAAAAATAGCAATGTTATTGAACAAAATACATAGTATTCTTGTCTTCAATGCAGGATTTTTCATTTTTTTAATAGTTAGTAAGATGGTTTATACATACAAAACAATCTTTATCAGCAACCCTAAAAAACCCTGGCTGAGTCCTATTATGATAAAATGCCATTTAGATACGAGGGCTTTAATGTTAAGCATTACTCAAAAAATAGCAGCGCACCTGCAATTTGCGGAAATTGAAAAAAGAGCCGTTGTTCTGCAAGATGGAAATTATGCTCAGGTGCCATATGTTGGCCCCATAAAAATCGATTTTGATAATAGAAGTCATATCTGTTGTGCCTTTGTTATTGGCAGTCATCCACATTTGGGGGCTGTGCATGTAAATGAAATGGATTTTAGAATCCAACCGCCTGACAAAAGATCAAGAGCTGTAATCAAATCGCAGCCTACCATGGTTTAATATTTCTTACTATTTTGCTTTCTGCTGGGGCTGAGGAATTTGATCGAAATGGTTGATTCCTTGTATTTTTTCTATCTTGCAGGCCAATATGGTACTGAGTAGCGTTGTTTTTCTCTTATACTTCCTCCCTGCTTTTTTATTGGTTTATTATATTGTGGGTAACAGGTATAAAAACTTCGTGATCCTTGCTTTCAGTATTTTCTTTTATGCCTGGGGCGCACCCAAATTCATTTTCGTAATTCTTGCCACAACTTTCGTTGATTTTCACATTGTAAAATGGATGTCTGTCTCCCAATCAGTTCTTCATAGAAAGTTGTTGCTGACCTTATCAATATTCATCAATGTCGGCCTTCTGGTCTATTTTAAATACAGTAATTTCTTCATTGAGAACCTTAACTGGCTTCTTTCCCTTGGCGGCGGACCAACAATCCAATGGGCAAAACTCCTCCTGCCTATCGGGATTTCTTTTTACACCTTTGAAACGGTTACTTATGTAGTGGATGTTTATCGCGGCGTTCACAAGCCTTTAAATAAGTTCTGGGACTATCAGACCTATATCATTCTTTTTCCAAAACTCATTGCCGGACCAATTGTCAGATACCATGAACTGGCTGACCAGATAACAGACAGATCTCAGAATGATACGATAGACAATAGGTTAACAGGATTTTACCGGTTTGTTCTTGGTATTTCTAAGAAGGTTATTATTGCGAACCATATTGGCAGCCAGGCGGATGCCATTTTTGCAATGGACTATCATGGTTTGAGTAGCTATACAGCATGGATCGGAATACTGGCATACACCTTTCAGATATACTTTGACTTTTCGGGCTATTCAGATATGGCTATCGGAATCGGGAAAATGATCGGGTTTAAATTTCCTGAGAACTTCAACAATCCCTATATCTCCCAAAGCATCACAGAATTCTGGCGGAGATGGCATATCACACTCGGAAACTGGATGAAAAATTATTTATATATCCCACTTGGAGGAAACAGGTTATTGATAAACCGCACTTATCTTAATCTCTGGATTGTGTTTT
>JABDEJ010000024.1 GCA_013287095.1 Bacteroidota bacterium
GCGGTTTTACCTGCTTTTCTACGAACTTTTTCATCAACAAAACGAATACCTTTTCCTTTGTAAGGTTCCGGCTTGCGGAGTGACCTTATTTTGGCTGCAACCTGGCCAAGCAATTGCTTGTCCATAGCTGTCATGGTTATTATCGGATTCTTTCCTTTTTCAGTTATTGCCGTTGCCGTAATTTCTTTTGGCAATTCAATCATTACCTCGTGCGAAAATCCAATGGCCAGGTCTAAAAGCTGTCCTTGAACGGTGGCTTTATAACCCACACCTACTAATTCCTGCTTTACTTCAAAACCGTCAGATACGCCCTTAACCATATTGGCCAGTATAGAACGGTACAATCCATGTAAGGATTTATGACGTTTTTGCTCTGTTGGTCTTTCAACAACGATTTCCCCGTTTTCAGCCTTTACGATGATCTCCGGATCAATGGCCTGGGTAAGCGTGCCTTTTGGCCCTTTCACCGTTACCAGGTTATTTGCCCCGACAGACACATTCACGCTGCCTGGTATTGTTATCGGTAATTTTCCTATTCTTGACATTGTCGTTTACTCTTAGCGGTCGTTTATATTAACTTATGTAACAAATCACCTCTCCGCCTACACCGGCAGTACGGGCTTCTTTTTCGGTCATTACACCTTTTGAAGTTGAAATAATTGCTGTTCCAAGGCCATTGATTACTCTTGGCAAGGTTTTAGTGCCACTATAATTCCTAAGCCCTGGTTTGCTCACGCGTTTCAGGTCTTTTATAGCTGACACGCCCCTGACCTGATCGTATTTCAATGCGATCTTGATCAAGCCCTGTCCATGATCCAGGTCTTCAAATTTATAGCTAAGGATATATCCCTGCTTGTACAATATCTCCGTGATCGCCTTCTTCAACCTGTTTGAAGGGATCTCTACCACTCTGTGTTTTGCCTTAACGGCATTCCGGATTCTTGTTAGATAGTCTGCTATCGGATCTGTCATTTCTTTTTAATTTTACCAGCTTGCTTTTTTAATTCCCGGGATTTTCCCTGCGTGCGCCATATCCCTAAACTGAATACGGCATAAACCAAATTGACGAATGTATCCTCTCGGGCGGCCTGTAAGCTCACACCTGTTACGTACTCTTATAGGAGAAGCATTTTTTGGAAGTTTGTCCAATGCGGCATAGTCGCCAGCTTTTTTCAACTCTTTACGCTTTGCCGCGTACTTCGCTACCTGCTTTTTCCTTTTTTCGTTTCTTACTACTATAGATAACTTTGCCATATTATTGGGCTATATTTTTAAAAGGCATTCCTAATTCTTTCAACAATTCGTATGCTTCCTTGTCAGTTTTAGCTGAGGTTACAAAAGTGATGTCCATTCCGGAGATACGGGTCACTTTGTCGATGTCAATTTCCGGGAAAATGATCTGTTCTGTAATGCCGAGGGTATAATTTCCCCTGCCATCAAAACCTTTATCATTCACGCCCCTGAAATCCCTCACACGTGGCAATGCTATAGAAAGCAATCTTTCCAGGAATTCATACATTACGTCTCCTCTCAGGGTCACTTTTACCCCGATCGGCATGTTTTCCCTCAACTTAAAGTTAGAAATTGCTTTCTTAGCTTTGGTCTGAACAGCTTTCTGACCTGCAATACGGGTCATTTCATCCTGGGCAACATCTACGATCTTCTTATCGGAAACCGCAGCGCCAAGTCCCTGGTTCAGGTTGATCTTTAGAAGTTTCGGTACTTCCATTACATTCTTCTTGTCCAGCTTCTCCTTTAAAGAAGGGGCAATGACATTTTTATATTTCGTCTTTAGAACGGGTGCGTATTCCATCTTACTTTATATCTTTTCTCCGGTTCTTTTTGAAATCCTGATCAATTTTCCTTTATCGTCGTGCTCCCTGCCGATCCTTGTAGGTACGCCAGTTTTAGGCTCTACAACCATCAACTTGGAAATGTAAACCGCAGCGGATTTTTTGATACGGCCCCCATTTGGGAATTCTGCCGTAGCCTTGGTATGCTTTGTCACCATGGCAATGCCCTCTACGATTGCTTTACGCTCCGAAGGTATTACTTCGAGAACCCTGCCGGTTTTTCCTTTGTCATTACCTGACAAAACCTTTACCGTATCGTTCTTCTTAACGTGAAGCTTTGGTATTGTATTTGATTTTCTTCTCATTGTCGTTATTCTTGATCGTTTCTTAGCAATGAAATACTAAAGTACTTCTGGTGCCAGTGAAACTATTTTCATAAACTGTTTTTCCCTCAATTCCCTTGCCACTGGCCCGAAAATACGGGTAGCACGTGGTTCATCTGTGGCGCTTAGCAGTACACAGGCATTTTCGTCAAAACGGATATAAGTTCCGTCTGCCCTGCGAACTTCTTTTGCAACACGTACAATCACCGCTTTTGATACGGCACCTTTTTTTATACCGCCTGAAGGCATGGCACTTTTTACGGTTACTACTATTTTATCCCCCAGTGAGGCATAGCGCTTACCGGTGCCGCCAAGTACCCTGATGCAAAGAACTTCTTTTGCACCGCTGTTATCTGCTACTTTGAGCCTCGATTCTGACTGTATCATTGTTTTACTTCGCTTTTTCTAATATTTGTACAAGGCGCCATCTTTTGTTTTTGCTCAACGGACGGGTTTCCATTATAGAAACGACATCGCCTACGCCGCACTCATTCTTTTCATCATGAGCCATGAAAGTTGATGTCTTTTTCACAAACTTTCCATACATAGGGTGTTTCACTTTACGCTCCACACTTACCACAATGGATTTCTCCATTTTGTTCTTCACCACCTTGCCGGTGATGTTTTTTCTATTTGACCTTTCTTCCATAGCCTTAGTTGTTTGCTGTTTCAGCAACTTGTTTTTTGATCAATCGTTCTTTTTGTTCGGTCAGCAATCTTGCTATTTTCCTCCTGGTTTCTTTCACCTTCATCGGGTTTTCATGATTGGACACCGAGTGAGACAAACGTAATTTGGTATAGCCCAGTTGTTCGTCTGCAAGCATTTCTTTCAATTGCTTGTCCGTAAGTTCCCTTATATCTTTCTGTTTCATTTCTATACTTTAATTTATTCGGCAACGTAATCGTGCCTGGTAACAAACTTCATGAGGCAAGGAAGTTTTTGAGCTCCAAGTCTCAGGGCTTCTTTTGCAATTGTTTCGCTTACGCCTTCAATTTCAAAAGCAATCCTGCCCGGCTCACAAACGGCCACCCAATATTCCGGGTTACCCTTACCTTTACCCATACGTACTTCAGCCGGTTTCTTGGTAATAGGCTTGTCCGGGAATACCCTGATCCATAATTGGCCTTCACGTTTCATATGCCTGGTTATAGCTACACGTGCAGCTTCTATTTGCCTTGACGTGAGAAAAATAGGTTCAAGAACTTTGAGACCGAAAGACCCAAAAGCGATACTGGAGCCGCGGTAGGCGTAGCCTTTGATGCGGCCTTTCTGCATCTTTCTGAATTTTGTCTTTTTAGGTTGTAACATTGCTATACTTGCTTAATATCTTAATATTCTATTCTTTATCTTTACTGGAATTATCTTCTTCCACCGCCGCCGCCACCACCCGGACCGCTACGTCTTGGGGCACCGCCCTGTCCACCGCCACCTCTAGGACCACCCTGGCCACCGCCTCTAGGACCGCTGCCGCCACCTCTTGGGCCGCCTTGTCCGCCACGGTCACCGCCTCTGTCTGATCCGCCGCGTTCGCCGCCTCTTTCAGGACGATCGCCTCTTTCTCTTCTGTCGCCACGATCATTACCGCCGCCCATACGTCTTGGCTGCCTGTCACCACCCATTTCTTTGTCCTTGCCCATTCCGAAATTCAAAGAAAGGTCACGTTTTCCAAATACTTCGCCTTTACATATCCATACCTTTACGCCAATTTTGCCATAAACGGTTTGAGCTTCAGCCAAAGCATAATCAATATCAGCCCTGAAGGTATGAAGGGGAGTTCTTCCTTCTTTATATCCTTCCGTCCGGGCCATTTCAGCGCCGCCGAGACGACCTGAACATTTGATCTTGATTCCTTCTGCACCCATTCTCATCGTAGAAGCAATAGCCATTTTCAATGCACGTCTGAATGAAATACGTGCCTGCAACTGGCTTGCGATGTTTTCAGCGACGAGTTTGGCGTCCAATTCCGGACGTTTGATCTCGAATATATTGATCTGAATATCTTTTTTGGTAATATTCTTTAATTCTTCTCTCAGTTTATCAACCTCGGTACCACCTTTACCGATCACGATACCAGGACGTGATGTGTGTATGGTAACGGTTACTCTTTTGAGTGTTCTTTCAATGACGATCTTAGAGATGCCGCCCTTTTGGATACGTGCACCTATGTATTCGCGTATTTTGTGGTCTTCGATGAGTTTTTCAGCATAGTCTTTTTCACCATACCACATTGATTCCCATCCACGGATATAACCTAATCGAAGCCCTATCGGATTTGCTTTTTGTCCCATTTTTATTCCTGGTTTACAGTTTCTTCGACGGTTTCAACATTTTCTTCCATATCTTCATCAGTACTTTGAACGAATTTTTCGTGTTCTTCCCTATTATCACTTACTATAATAGTAACGTGGTTTGATCTTTTACGGATCCTGTGTGCACGACCCTGCGGAGCAGGCAATACACGTTTCAGCATTCTTCCGCTGTCAATGGTGATGGTTTCTACAACCAATTCACTTTCGTCGCCCTGACCATCTTCGTTTTTTACTTTCCAGTTGGCAATAGCCGAACGTAAAAGCTTTTCCAATTCGTGGGCATACATTCTCTTTTCGTTCATTTTCAGAACAAAAACTGCCTTATCTGCTTTCATGCCCCTTACGAGATCTGCCAGCAAGCGCATTTTGCGCGGGGAAAAAGATGAATTATATAATTTAGCCTGTGCCTGCATATCTTTATTTTTTTGCTACCGCTTTTTTAGCCGCATGTCCCCTGAATGTCCTGGTCGGAGCGAATTCGCCCATTTTGTGACCTACCATGTTCTCAGTTACATATACAGGAATGAACTTATTCCCGTTGTGTACTGCGAAGGTCATTCCCACAAAGTCAGGTGTAATCATACTTCTCCTGCTCCAGGTTTTGATCACGTTTTTCTTGCCAGAGTCTGACATAGCCTGAACCTTTTTTTCAAGCTTGTAATTTACGTAAGGTCCTTTTTTAATTGAACGGCTCATAGTTTGTATTTGCTGTTGGCTAAGACATTTTTCAACTGCCTGTAACCCTTATACTTATTATACTATATTAACTTCTTTTCTTTCTTCTTTCGATGATGTACTTACTGCTAAGTTTCTTAGGTGCCCTGGTTTTCTTACCCTTAGAGTACAAACCTTTTCTGCTACGTGGCTGACCACCTGAAGCCTTACCTTCACCACCACCCATCGGGTGGTCTACAGGGTTCATTGCCACACCTCTCACCCTTGACCTGCGTCCAGCCCACCTGTTACGGCCTGCTTTTCCCATTTTCTGCAAGGAGTGATCGCTGTTTGAAACCTTACCAACTGTAGCGTAACAGGTAATCAGGATCATACGTGTTTCACCACTTGGCATTTTCATGATGGCATACTTGCCGTCTCTGGCCAATAACTGTGCATACGCACCGGCGCTTCTTGCCAATACTCCTCCTTTGCCAGGAGCCAGTTCAATGTTATGAACAATTGTACCCAATGGGATATATTGCAACAACAATGTGTTTCCAATTTCAGGAGCTACCTGCTCACCTGATATAACTTGCTGGTCAACTTTAATACCTTCAGGAGCCAGGATGTATCTTTTTTCTCCGTCAGCATAGCTCAAAAGAGCGATGAACGCTGAACGGTTTGGATCGTACTCAATAGATTCAACTTTAGCAGGGATATTGGCTTTGTTTCTTGCGAAATCAATAAGCCTGTATTTTTGCTTATGGCCACCACCGATATTACGGATGGTCATTTTACCCGTCTTATTACGACCGCCTGTATTCTTCTTTGGACGAAGCAGACTCTTTTCAGGGGTAGATCTTGTGATCTCCTCAAAAGTATTTACGATCGCGAATCTCGTGCCGGGCGTTACCGGTTTTAGTCTTTTAATTGCCATCTTTCTTAGATATTGCTATAGAAATCTATAGTGCTTCCTTTTTTCAACGTCACAATTGCCTTTTTATAACCCGATCTCCTTCCCTGGATGGCACTTTTCTTTGTCATCCTGGTTTTGGTTTTGCCCACGTATACCATGGTGCGTATTTCATCCACTTCTACTTCGAAAACCTTTTCAATCTCAGCCTTGATTTGTTTTTTGTTGGCGTGTTTGTCAACAATAAATCCAAATTGGTTGTACTTGGTCCCTAGTTCCGTATATTTTTCGGTTACAACCGGTTTCTTTAAAATATCCATTGTATTATTTCAATGTATCGTTTATACTCTGTACTGCATCTTCAGTCAATACCAATGTACTGTTGTACATAATATTGTATGAATTCAAATCACTGCTTATTACTACGCTTGCACCTTCAATATTGCGTGCAGAACGAATGATGTTCTCCTGCCTGTTTTGCAAAACCATCAGACTTTTTTCAGTACCGATGTTTAAAGCACCCAGGATAGAAATATAATCCTTTGTTTTTGGAGCATCCAGGTCGAAATTCTCAACCACAATGACTTTGTTTTCTTTTGCTTTGTAAGACAATGCTGACTTACGTGCGATCACTTTCTCTTTCTGGTTCAGTTTGATATCGTAGTTACGGGGCCTTGGACCGAAAATACGTCCACCACCGCGTAGCAAAGGTGATTTGATATCACCGATACGTGCACCGCCACCGCCTTTTTGCTTGCGCAATTTCCTAGTAGAACCTTTCAGTTCATTCCTTTCTTTTGCTTTGTGCGTACCCTGGCGTTGGTTTATCTGGTAGCGCTTTACGTCAAGATAAAGTACGTGGTCATTTGGTTCAATGCCAAAAATCTCATCGGCAAGTTGTACCGAACGTCCCGTCTTTTCTCCTTTGATATTTAAAACTTCAAGTTTCATTTCTGTAAGTATTCCTATGATTATTACTTCTCGATTATTACAAAGGCGCCTTTACGTCCTGGTACAGCTCCTTTAATAAGGATTAGGTTTTTTTCAGCCATTACCTTCACTATAGTGAGGTTCTGTACTTTTACGGTTTCATTTCCCATGTGGCCTGCCATGCGCATTCCTTTGAATACACGGCTCGGGAAAGATGATGCACCCAAAGAGCCCGGTGCACGCAACCTGTTGTGCTGACCGTGTGTTTGTCCACCTACGCCTGCGAAATTGTGACGTTTTACAACGCCCTGAAATCCTTTACCGGTACTTGTTCCGTGAACATCTACGAACTCACCGTCCTGAAAAATATCAACTGAAATGGTATCTCCAAGGTTATATTCCTTTTCAAATTCCTTAAACTCAGCGCTTTTCAATTTTGGAGTGGTTCCGGCTTTCTCATAATGGCCTTTCAATGCCTTAGAAGTTGATTTTGGCCTTTTTTCTCCGAAGCTTAACTGTATGGCTTTGTAACCATCATTCGCTTCAGTGCGCACTTGCGTTACCACACATGGGCCTGCCTCTATCACCGTCACCGGGATATTCTTCCCTTCAGCATTAAATATGCTGGTCATTCCTATTTTCTTTCCAATTATACCTGACATGACCTTATACTTTTATTTCAACGTCTACACCGCTTGGTAATTCTAATTTCATCAATGCATCTACAGTTTTCGTGCTGGTACTGTATATGTCTATCAGCCTTTTATGGGCGCAAAGCTCGAATTGCTCCCTTGCTTCTTTGTTCACATGCGGAGAACGCAGCACTGTGAATATTTTCTTTTCAGTCGGTAAAGGTATCGGTCCGCTTACGACTGCACCGGTGGTCTTTACCGTCTTCACGATTTTCTCAGCTGATTTGTCGATCAGGTGATGGTCGTAAGACTTCAGTTTTATTCTTATTTTTTGACTCATAGCTGCAATTATACTTTTTCTGTTCTCCCTTTAGCCTTCGCAAGAATTCCTTCTGAAATACTGCTTGGTACGTTATCATAATGTGAGAATGTGACTGTTGATACACCACGACCAGAAGTAATGGTCCTAAGAGTGGTCACATATCCAAACAATTCTGAAAGAGGTACTTTAGCCTTAATAACCTGGCCATCGCCCCTGCTGTCAATACCTTCAAGCTGGCCCCTTCTACGGTTCAGGTCACCCATAACATCACCCATGTAATCCTCAGGGGTAACCACTTCAACGCTCATGATAGGTTCCAATAAGATTGGTTTCGCTTTTCTGCATGCTTCGCGATAGGCCATTCTTGCACAAAGCTCAAATGAAAGCGAATCGGAGTCAACTGCGTGGAAAGAACCATCAATCAAACGTACTTTCAGAGAATCCAGTGGATATCCTGCCAATACGCCATTGCTCATGGCAGTTTCAAAACCTTTCGAAACTGAAGGAATAAACTCTCTTGGAATTGATCCGCCCACAATTTCATTTACAAACTGAAGACCATTCTTAAGCTCAATAGGTTTGCCTGCTTTATCAGTAAGATTTGCGTCAACCGGAGAGATTTCTACGGAAATATCTGCAAATTTACCACGGCCACCTGTTTGTTTCTTATATACTTCACGATGAGTAACTGTACCTGTGATCGCTTCTTTATAAGCTACCTGTGGAGCACCCTGGTTACATTCTACCTTAAACTCTCTCCTCAAACGGTCAACGATGATTTCAAGGTGAAGCTCGCCCATACCGCTGATAACGGTCTGACCTGTTTCTTCATCTGTACGAACACGGAAAGTAGGGTCTTCTTCAGCCAGTTTCGCAAGGGAAGTACCTAATTTATCAACATCTGCCTGGGTTTTAGGCTCAATGGCCAAACCAATTACAGGCTCAGGGAATGTTATATTTTCTAAAAGGATAGGGTGCTTTTCATCGCAAAGACTGTCTCCCGTTCTAATATCTTTAAATCCTACAGCTGCGCCAATATCACCCGTTAAAATCTTGTCAATCGGGTTTTGTTTGTTGGCATGCATCTGGAAGATACGGCTGATACGTTCTTTTTTCATCGAACGGGTATTCAACACGTAAGAACCTGCATCAAGTGTACCGCTATATACCCTGAAAAATGCCAGACGACCTACGAATGGGTCAGTCATGATCTTAAATGCCAGGGCTGAGAATGGTTCGTCAACATCAGGTTTCCTGAATTCAACCTCTTCTGTTTCAGGATTGACTCCTTCTACTGGTTTCAGGTCAATTGGAGCTGGCAGGTATTCGCAAACCGCATCAAGCATGGTTTGCACACCTTTATTTTTAAAGGCCGATCCGCAAAGGATAGGCGTAATGGTCATATTAATAGTAGCCTGACGAATAGCTGCTTTCAATTCTGCTTCCGTGATAGAATCAGGATTGTCAAAGAATTTTTCAAGCAGGTGATCATCATATTCGGCAACAGCTTCTACAAGTTGAGCCCTGTAGTCATCCACAATATCAATAAGATCTTCAGGAATAGGGATTTCGGTATATTTCATACCATAACTCGCCTCATCCCAAATGATCGCTTTCTTCGTAACTAAGTCCACAACGCCCCTAAAACTGGTTTCAGCACCGATTGGAACTTGTAATGGAATAGGTTTTGCACCCAAACGTTTTTTAATCTGCGCTACTACATTAAAGAAGTCAGCGCCCGAACGGTCCATTTTATTTACAAATCCGATACGTGCCACGCCATACTTGTTAGCCTGGCGCCATACCGTTTCAGATTGTGGCTCTACCCCACTCACAGCACAAAAAAGCGCTACTGCACCGTCAAGGACGCGCAATGAACGCTCAACTTCTACTGTAAAGTCAACGTGACCGGGAGTATCTATAATGTTAATGGTAAATTCTTCGCCATTGTGTTTCCAGAAAGCATGGGTAGAAGCGGAGGTGATGGTTATCCCTCGTTCCTGCTCCTGAACCATCCAGTCCATCGTTGCTGTACCTTCATGTACCTCACCAATTTTGTAATTGATACCGGTATAATATAAGATACGCTCGGTCGTAGTGGTCTTTCCGGCATCAATATGAGCCATGATACCGATATTTCTTGTCCTAAGTAGTCTCTTGTCTATCATCTTATTAAACCCTGAAATGTGAGAAAGCTTTGTTTGCTTCTGCCATTCTGTGCGTATCTTCTTTTTTCTTTACTGCTGCACCTTCATTATTAGCTGCTGCCAATACTTCCCCAGCCAGTTTGTCAACCATCGATTTGCCGCTGCGTTTCCTGGAATAAAGGATAAGCCATTTCATAGCCATCGCCAGTTTACGTTCAGGCCTTATTTCTGTTGGAATCTGGAAAGTAGCGCCGCCAATCCTGCGTGCTTTTACTTCCACCTGTGGGGTAATATTGCTGATTGCCCTCTTCCATACTTCGAGACCGCTTTCTTTGGTACGGTTCTCTACGATTTCCAATGCGCCATATACAACATTAAAAGCAGTGCTTTTTTTGCCGTCAAGCATAATATTGTTCACAAATTTTGTCAATACCGTATCCCCGTATTTAGGGTCTGGTAAAATTTGTCTTTTTTTCGGTTTCGTCTTCCTCATGAGCTATAGTTCTACAGGTAGTATTAAGCTTTTTTCACTTTAGGTCTTTTCGCACCGTATTTAGAACGGCCTTGTTTTCTTTTATCAACACCGGCGGTATCAAGTGCACCGCGGATGATGTGGTAACGAACACCCGGAAGGTCTTTTACCCTGCCGCCACGGATCAGTACGATCGAGTGTTCCTGCAGGTTATGGCCTTCGCCCGGAATGTAAACATTCACCTCCTTGCTGTTGGTGAGACGTACCCTTGCCACTTTACGCATGGCTGAGTTTGGTTTCTTTGGAGTAGTGGTGTACACACGGGTGCATACGCCACGTTTTTGCGGACATGAATCAAGAGCAGGACTTTTGCTCTTGTTTTTCATGTTGTTTCTGCCGTTTCTCACCAATTGCTGTATCGTAGGCATATATTCGTCGTTCGTTTTTGTGTTTTAATTATCCGTTTAAAAATCAGCGATCTCCTTTTTACGAACATTACGGGGAGACGACCTTCATTTTTTTGGAAGTGCAAAGGTACTACACATTTAAACTTTAGCCAAAAAAATGTGCATTTTCAGCTAAATATTTAACATTGGCTCCTTATGTTTCTCTTTATCAGAGCTTTTTAAAAAGCCTGGGGGAAGACTGCCTGTAATTTGCGAGACGCCAGCGCAGCTTATCCCTTTTTATGTATTAGTACCGGACCGATGAGACCTTCCAAGAATTCATATCCCATCGAGCCCGCAAAGATATGGTGAATTTTGGTATTTAGTACTGATACGTGGACAAGTTTTTTTAAGTGTCAGTTTTTTTAGATTTAAACATCTCTATAAGAAGCGGCGATAAGTTATAAGAAGCGGCGATAAGTTGACAACTTTCCAAAAGTTGCCAACTTTATTCGAGTCAATCATCATCAATAACAACCCCCGATTCTAAAATCCGAGGATTTGAAGCATGGTAATCAATGTATTGATCAACGCCACCAAACCAGTCTAAAACCTGTTCCTTTTGCAATTTGGAAGGCTTTGGTGAGGTAATCCTGTTGTATGAACTCCAGGGATATAGCCTAAAATCATCTACAAAACCATGTAATTGTGCATTGGCATGGATGTAATAGACAAGGTTGGTAAAATATTCATCGCTGTCAACAAGGTTTCGTTTTAAAGGCGACTGAAACAAGGACCCTACCCTACCTTCCTGTACATTAAATGCCATGGCATAAGATTGGAACATCTTCTGGAAGGCATGGGAGACGATGGCGGGAATGTCTTCATAAGTTGGCAACTTTTCTACTCCGCCGGTTTCTAAAGTTGGCAACTTTTGGAAAGTTGTCAACTTATCTTCGTCCGAAGTTGGCAACTTTTCTACTCCGGGACTTACTAAAGTTGGCAACTTAACAATTGGACGAAAAGTGGCGTCTATAAGTTGACAACTTTCCCGAAGTTGCAAACTTTAAAACTCTCCAAATTCTAAAACTTCACCAGCCTCCTGCTCACCGCCTCATCATCCATCATAAATTTCATAAGGTAAATACCAGGATTAAGATGGTATTTCTCAGCATTGATGTCAAACTGATAATTACCGGGAACCTGGTTTTCGTTAACGATAGTACCAATTTGTTTGCCGGTGACATCTATTAAAACGATATTGATTTTGGAGTTGTGGTTGAGGTTGTAAGTAATGGTTGTTGTGGATTGGAATGGGTTGGGGAATATCGACAACGAAAACGCTTCGCTTGTTTTAGCATTTTCAATCCCTGTATGATCCTGTTTGACCAAGACAGAATCACTTGTCAGATACAATGATACGGGTTTTTGATTATATGATATCTGGTAGTTATTTGATAATGAGAGTATTGCTTTGAGGTATTTCTGAGATAAAGTTCGCTTTACAGGAAGATACAAAATGGCAATAGTCCCATTTCCTGATGCATTAAGCTGATTGATTCTGGATATTCCAATGTCCATAACTCCTGCCGAAGTGTTATTCTTAGTCATCGCAATAAGATCCGTTGCCTTCGTTCCTAAAAAAGAAGGATTCACTTTCAAAAATGCTTTATTTGATTCGAAAATAGCAGGATCAAGCGCAATAGAGAATGCCAACCCATACAAATTGATAACAGGTTTTGATGTGCTGCCAAGTATAATCTGCGCAATCAACGTATCCCCGGCATAAAATGTATCTTTCAGGTATTTAATATTAAATCCCGGGTCTGAAGAACTGCCCTGGTTTAACCCACCTGATTTGGAATGAGACAACCCATAATTGGCTGAAATGGCGAGTGTATCTTTATCGTTAACAGTGCTATCACCATTACAATCAGCATTTTTATAATTAACCCCATTTGAAAAAGATGAATCCCAATCCGGTGAAGGCTGAGCCGTCCAGTTGATATTTGCATAGGGTCTTAAATGACCAACAGTACCATAAGCTATACCAATAGCCAATAAATCCTTCATATCAACCACTTTATCGCCATTGGCATCGCCGGGCCAGACGCAGCTTGATAAAGAAAGAGTTTTAGAAACTGAATCGGTACATACCCCACTGCTTGTCACTTTTAAGGAAACAGTATAATTGCCAATTGCCGAATAAAGGTGCTTTGGATTTGCCAAAGATGAAGTACCGCCATCACCAAAATACCAATTATATGATGTCGCCAAAGTGCTGCTGTCTATAAAAGGAGAACTGTCTCCTGGGCAGACGTTTGTAAAGAAAAAGCTTGAACTTGGAAGTGGATTAACGGTTATTGAGACCGAATCAGACCCGGAACAACCTTTTGAGTTGGTCTCAGTAAGTTTGTATTTAGTTGCGGATGTAGGAGAAACAGACGGGTTGGATGAAAAAGATGTAAAACCTGAAGGTGAACTTGTCCATGAATATGTACTGCCAAATACTGAAGTACCTCCTATAGAGATTGTAGAACCTGAACAAATAGCAGTATTTGAAATAACCGCAGCTGCTGGAAGGCTGTTAACTGTAATGGTTACGGAATTAGACTTTGAACAACCATTTGAATTTGTTTCAGTTAAGGTATAAGTTGTTGTTGAAGTTGGTGAAACTGATGGATTTGAAACAGTTGAACTAAACGCTGAAGCTGAACTAACCCATGAATAAGTACTGCCTGTAACTGGCGATGCTCCAATTGAAATGGCGGCTCCAGAACAGATAGCCCTAGTGGAAATGACAGAAGCAGCAGGCAGGGCATTAACGGTTATGATAACAGAATTGGAATTAGTGCAACCATTTGCATTGGTTTCAGTAAGGGTATAAGAGGACATTGAAGATGGAGAAACAGATGGATTCGATAGACTTGAACTATAACCTGATATAGAACTTGCCCAGGAATAACTGCTTCCCGTTACCGCCGAAGCTCCGATGGAAATAGCAGCCCCAGAACAAATAACAGTGTTTGAAATCACAGAGGCAGCCGGGAGGCTGTTAACACTAATGGTAACAGAATTTGATTTGGAGCAAGCATTTGCATTGGTCTCCGTAACGGTATAAGAGGCTGTTGAAGTAGGTGAAACAGAGGGGTTTGAAACTGTCGAACTAAAACCTGAAACCGAGCTCGTCCATGAATAACTGCTACCCGTAACTGCTGAAGCGCCAATGGAAATAGCAGCTCCCGAACAGATAGCAGTGTTAGAAATAACTGTAGCGGCTGGCAGGGCATTGACAGTGATTGTTATAGAATTGGACTTTATACAGCCATTTGCATTGGTTTCAGTAAGGGTATAAGATGCTGTAGAACCTGGCGAAACAGATGGGTTTGAAATTGTAGAGCTAAACCCAGCAACCGAACTTGTCCAAGAATAATTGCTGCCCGATACCGCAGAAGCTCCAATGGAAATAGTAGCACCCGAACATATTGAAGCATTTGAAATAACTGCCGCAGCCGGTAGGGCATTGACGGTAATAATAGTAGAATTTGAATTAATACAGCCGTTTGCGTTGGTTTCAGTAAGGGTATAAGAGGATGTTGATGTTGGCGAAACAGAGGGGTTTGAAATTGTAGAACTAAATCCTGAAACCGAACCGGCCCATGAATAACTGCTTCCTGTTACTGCAGATGCGCCGATGGAAATAGCAGAACCGGAACAGATGGCCGTATTTGAAATAACTGCCGCAGCAGGAAGGGCATTGACGGTAATAATAATAGAATTCGACTTAACACAGCCGTTTACATTGGTTTCGGTAAGGGTATATGAGGCTGTGGATGTTGGTGAAACCGTCGGGTTTGAAATTGTAGAACTAAACCCTGAGACCGAACCTGCCCATGAATAACTGCTTCCGGCCACCGCTGAACCACCAATAGAGATAACAGCCCCGGAACAGATGGGAGTGTTTGAAATGACTGCTGCAGCCGGAAGGGCATTAACGGTAATAATAGTAGAATTAGAATTCACGCAGCCGTTCGCATTGGTTTCGGTAAGGGTATAAGAGGCCGTTGAAGCAGGTGAAACCGTCGGGTTTGAACTCGTTGAAGCAAAACCGGAAACCGAACCGGCCCAGAAATAGCTGCTTCCTGTCACTGCCGAAGCGCCAATAGAAATAGCTGAACCGGAACAGATGGCCGTATTTGAAATAACTGCTGCAGTTGGTAAAGCATTGACCGTTATCGTAACAGAATTAGATTTAAAACAGCCGTTTGCATTGGTTTCGGTAAGGGTATAAGAAGCAGTTGAAGTAGGTGAAACAATTGGGTTTGAACTCGTTGAACCAAATCCTGAAACCGAACCCGCCCATGAATAACTGCTTCCGGTAACTGCCGTTGCACCAATTGAAATGGGAGAGCCGGTACAGATGGCCGTGTTTGAAATAACTGATGCGGATGGCGTACTGACTGAAATAGTTACGGAATTTGAATTGGAGCAGCCAAAACTGGTTTTTTCAGTTAGCGTGTAAGTCACAACTGAGGCTGGATTTGAAACAGGATTTGAAACAGTGGATGAGCTTAATCCGGTTGAAGGGCTCCACGAATATGTGTCGCCAGCAACGGGTGAAGCGCCAATTGAAATTGATGATCCGGCGCAAATGGCAGTATTAGAAATAACTGCGGCAGCAGGAAGAGGATTTAGAGCTACATGTACAGAATTGGATTTGGAACAACCATAATTATTAGTTTCCGTTAATGTATAAACAGTTGTCGAAATCGGGGTTGCGATAGGATTTGAAACTGTGGAAGAGCTTAGTCCGGTTGAAGGGCTCCAGGAATAGGTGCTGCCTGTTACTGCTGTTGACCCAATATGCACCGAAAGCCCTGTGCAAATAGTAACAGGCGAAGTTGTTTGAGCGACCGGGAGCGGATTAACTGTAATGGTAACCGAATTGGAATTTGAGCATCCTTTTGAGGTCTTCTCTGTCAAAGTATAAGATACCGCTGATGTAGGTGAAACAGATGGATTGGATGAAGTAGAACTAAATCCGGTTACAGAGCTCGTCCATATGTAGCTACTACCTGTTACTGCTGATGCACCTATAGAAATTAGAGTTCCTGAACAAATGGTGGTATTTGAAATTACGGCCGCATCAGGCTGGGCATTCACTGTAATGGTAACTGAATTGGAATTTATACAACCGCTTGAATTTGTTTCAGTAAGCGTATATGAAGTGGTAGAAGTCGGCGAAACAGTAGGATTTGAAATTGTTGAGTTAAACCCTGTTGCAGAACTTGTCCATGAATAAGCGCTGCCTGTTACTGCTGTTGCACCAATAGAAATAGCTGCTCCAGAACAAATTGCAGAATTTGCAATGACGGATGCAGCCGGAATATTGTTTACATTAATTGTTACTGAATTGGATTTGAAACAACCACTTGTATTGGTTTCTGTAAGCGTATAAGTGGATGTAGAAGTTGGGGAAATAGATGGATTTGAACTTGTTGAGTTAAACCCTGACACAGAACTTGCCCATGAATAGGTGCTTCCGCTAACTGCCGTTGCGCCAATTGAAATTGCAGAACCCGAACAGATGGTAGTGTTGGAAATAACAGCAGCTGCAGGTGAGGGATTCACAGTAATTGTAACTGAATTGGATTTAACACAACCCTTGGAATTGGTTTCTGTAAGAGTATATGTAGTCGAAGAAGCGGGAAATGCTGAGGGGTTTGATGCTATTGTAGATCCCAATCCAGTGGAAGGCGACCAGGTATATGTGCTTCCCGCTATTGGTGCTGCCCCAATTGTAGTTTTGTCCCCCGCACAAATACTCAAATTTGAAGCAACGGTCGCTGCTGGAAGGGCGTTAATAGAAATTGTTAGCGAATTGGATTTGACACAACCATTTGAATTCGTTTCAGTAACAGAGAAACTTGCTGTGGTAGTTGGGGAAACGGAAGGGTTTGAACTTGTTGATGTAAATCCTGAAATAGAACTTGCCCATAAATAGGTGCTGCCTGTTACTGCTGACGCACCAATTGAAATGGTAGTCCCTGAACAAACGGTGGAGTTTGAGATTATAGCTGCAGAAGGAAGTGTATTTATCGAAATGGTTACAGAATTGGATTTGATACAGCCGCTCGAGTTGGTTTCTGTAAGGGTATAGCTTGATGTAGAGGTTGGTGAGACAGAGGGATTCGATGATGTTGAAGAAAACCCTGGAATAGAACTTGCCCACGAATAAGTGCTTCCGGATACTGCTGACGAACCAATTGAAATAGCGGCTCCAGAACATATAGAAGTATTTGAAATAACTGATGCTGAAGGTAATGTATTAACGGTTATAATAACTGAATTAGATTTAGAACAACCGCTCACATTTGTTTCAGTAACTGTATATATGGTTGTGGAAGTAGGATTTGCAGTTGGGTTTGAAACAGTAGTGGAGTTTAAAGCGGTTGAAGGACTCCATGAATAGGTGCTTCCCGGTACCGGAGCGGCTCCAATAGAAATAGCCGCGCCAGAGCAAATAGTGGCATTTGAAATGACTGCCACTGTAGGCGCATTTACATTAATAGTTACCGAGTTTGATTTTGAGCAACCATTTGAATTGGTTTCAGTAAGAGTATATGTGGTGGTGGAAGTTGGAGATGCCGATGGGTTTGATGCTGTTGTAGATCCTAATCCTGCAGATGGTGACCAGGAATAACTGCTTCCCGCTACAGCTGACGCTCCAATAGGAATTGCGGCCCCAGCACATATACTTGAATTCGATGCAACAGCAGCCGCAGGAAGGGAAAGAGCGTTTACTGTAATTATTGTGGAATCGGTCTTGACGCATCCATTTGAATTAGTTTCTGTTATTGAGTATGAGGTGGTTGAGGTTGGCGAAACAGTTGGATTTGAACCTGTGTATGAAAAACCGGAAGGTGAACTTGCCCATGAATAACTGCTACCTGTTACCGGCGCTACTCCTAATGAAATTGACATTCCAGAACATATTGTAGCATTTGAAATAATGGCTGCAGCTGGGGTACCTACAGTTACTGCTATTGAATTGGACTTAGTACAACCGTTTATATTGGTTTCAGTTACCGTGTAAGTAGTGGTTGCTGTTGGAGATACGGAAGGATTGGAGGAGGTTGAGTCAAATCCTGACTGTGAACTGCTCCAGGTATAAGTGCTACCAGCCACAGGTGGACTCCCGATGGAATAAGAGGATCCTGAACAAATAGTGGAGTTTGAGTTCGTTTTAGCTGCAGGCAATCCATTAACTGTAATGGTTACAGAATTGGACTTTAAGCAACCGTTGGCATTTATTTCGGTTAAAGTGTAGGTTGTAGTAACATTGGGATTAGCAGTCGGTTTTGAAGAATTTGAGGGACTTATTGATGATGGCGGATACCAGGAATAGGTGCTGCCAGTTACGGGAGCAGCACCCAATGATAACAATGTTCCTGAACAAATGGTAGCCGATGAACCAGCAATTGCTAATGGCAATGCATTAATAGTAACGGTTACGGAATTAGAGGCAATACACCCGTTAGTATTGGTTTCAGTCAGAGTATATGTAGTCGTTGATGTTGGTTTTGCACTTGGATCTGAAATTGCAGTAGAATTAAGTCCTGTTGAGGGACTCCATGAATAGATACTCCCTGTTACAGCTAACCCGCCTATTGAAACTGATGCTCCCGGACAAATAGCAGCATTTGCAATAACGAATGCAGAAAATATGCTGATAGTCACAGAGGTAGATTTAGAGCAACCATTAGCCGCAGTTTCCGTCAAGGTGTAAGCCGTAGTTGAGGTAGGGGAAACAGTGGGATTGGAAGAAGATGAACTAAACCCCGATGCTGAACTTGCCCAGGAATATGAACTCCCCGCTACTGCCGAAGCGCCAATTGAGATGGTATTCCCGGAACAAATGACAGTGTTTGCAATAACTGCCGCTGCCGGGAGGGTCTGTGCAGTTATTGTTAAGGAACGGGACGTGGAACAACTGCTTGAATTGGTTTCCGTCATTGTATAAGCAGTTGTCGTGGTGGGAGATACAATAGGATCAGAAGATGTTGATGTAAAACCTGCTGGAGAACTGGTCCATGCATAAGTGCTTCCTACAACAGGAGAAAACCCAAGGGAAATTGAAGTACCGGAACAAATAGAAGCGTTGCCTTCAATTTTGGCACCCGGTACAGGATTAACCCCGATACTTACAGAATTTGAATTTGAGCATCCATTTGCATTTGTCTCGGTTAAGGTATAAGATGTTCCACTAACTGGTGAAACAGAAGGATTTGAGGATGTTGTGCTAAATCCCGAAGGCGAACTTACCCATGAGTAAGTGTTTCCTGTAATGGGGGCTGCGCCAATGGAAATGGCAGAGCCGTAACAGATTGCTGTATTGGCAATAACTGATGCGGAAGGTTGCAAATTGACAGCAATAGCCATGAAAGAATCATTTTGACTTGCAGAATCTAATACGCCATTAGGGCTGGATGTCCATGCCCTTATAGTATCATTGCCAGGAGGGAAACTGAATGCACCAAGAGATATAGAGATAGAGCTATCGCTTTTTAAAGAACCCGTCCAGCTATAGACCGTCTGCATTTTACCGTTTATGGACCACGGAATGTTGACTTTTGTTAAAGTGTTAAATCCAAAGTTCGTCAGATGCACCGTTAAAGGATGAGTTCCGCCACAGAAGCTTCCTTTCGGGCTTTGAACGGAATCAATACCGGCATCATTATTATGCAAAATAGAAAATCTTATCAAAAATGAATTGTCCTCATCTGTTACACTTGCCTTATCAGAGGTTTGAAAGGCACCAGAAGTTGCTATCGAACTTCCTGTGGCTTTTCCAGTTGTATACACGTTTCCATAATGGTCTGAGCAAATGCCGGTAGGAAGTGACCAATCTTTACCTCCATAATTTATTGCATATAAAAGATGCTTACCTGAGCTGTCAAATCGCGCTAGAAAAGTTCTGACAGCAAATTCAACGCTATTATTGTCATCGGTACCGCCCGTTAGATATACATTGCCAAATATGTCTGCACTTACGTTTGCCGCGTCCAGATCTGAGCCATAATAAGTGGACCAGGAAAGTCCACCAATGCTATTGAATTTGGCGAGAAAAGCGCAACCATGGGCTCCTAAATTATCCCCTCCATAAGATGTCTGGTAAGCTCCGGATGTCGCAATACCTGATGATTGAAATGTCTGACCTGCTATATATGCATTACCAGAAGCATCTGTACTTATACTTATTCCCATTACACTTTCACCTATATAGTAAGTACCCCAATCAAGACTACCTGAATTGCTAAATTTTGCCACAAACGAGGCAGAGGCTCCGGCATAGGACGTGAGATATGCTCCTGAAGTAGCAATGCCGCTGTTACTATAATTATTATTCCCTGTATTAGTAGTTCCCGTAATGAATATATTACCTGTTAAATCAATGCTAATGCCAAATGCTTCATCAGTCTTGGTACCTCCATAATAAGTTGACCATTGGCGTACACCACCACTATTGAATTTTGCAAGAAAAACGTCACCCTCACCACTATTAGAAGTTTGATATGCTCCGCTCGATGCAAGGCTATCGCTACCTGTCTCCCCTGTTATAAATACATTTCCTGATCCATCTGTCGCAACACCATTGCTTATATCATTACTGGCTCCTCCAAAATAGGCACCCCATACAAGTGCACCTGAGCTTGCGAATTTCGCAAGAAAAGCATCCTGGTTTCCGCTAAAAGAAGTTATAAACGCTCCGGAAGTGGCAATTCCAGATGGGCTGGTAGTGTTACCTGTAATATAAACATTCCCGGAAGGATCTGCTGCAATACCATTTCCCACGTCATTTCCAGCCCCGCCATAATAAGTTGCCCATAATAAACTGCCAGAACTGCTGAATTTAGTCAGAAACGCATCAGAAGAATTTCCTCCAAAAGACGTTTGATATGCACCTGAAGTGGCAATTGCATTCTTATAATATCCAGAACTGTAGCTGTAAGAATTTCCAACCATGTATACGTTTCCGAAAATATCGGAGCACACACCTTGTGCATCATCTGTATAATCTCCCCCAAAATAAGTTCCCCAAACGATTACGGGATCAATCACCAAATCCTTCTTTTTATCATAATTCCCAACCTTAAATCCCTTCTTCTCAAAACTACTTTCTACCATTTTCCCCCCGGCAAAACTTTTTGGTGCGCTTTCTTTTATGGTTCCAAGGGAGTTGCTAAATTTAAATCCACCGTTTGCAAGAGCCTTTGAAGCTTCTGTTCCATTCCATTGTATCTGTATATCCCCCACTTTTCCACCGGCATGAACAATAAATGAATACTCCATGCCTTCTTCACGAGAGTGAAGAATGAAGTCAATATTCGGATAAATGTTTTTATAAGTAACTGTTTTATAGGTGTGAACGTTGGTGATACCATGATTGGCGTCACCAGTAGTGTAATAGTTTTCGTAATATTCTTGTTGGTCGGAGGCAGCGATTTGGGTGTTTTGGTTGTAGTTGAGAAGGACGAGATCAGTGCGGGAGGTAGAAATTTTGGAGGATTGGGGAATTCCGCGCTTCGAAGGATCGAATCCCCCTGCCCCCTTTGGAAGGTAACGATATACAAATCTACACTAATTAGAAAAATAAAATGACATGAATGTGTTAAAGATTACTTTACCCACTTTGTCCAAATATTCCAAAATAAAAAGTACCATCCATATCCAAAAACAAAGGCTATCAAAGCTCCATACCACGTATTGGGTAAAATCTGCCAGTTGAAATAATCCACACCAATAATTACAAAGCCAATCCAGCAAGATAATTGCTTAATCATTGGAACAATTATCTCTAAAACATCTTTAATCATTTTTACCACTCTGGATTCGGTGCATTATCCAAATCTCTATTAAATTTCGTTTTTTGTTGAGAAGTTACTTTGTTTTCATAGTCCAAGGCTCGCAACATACCAAAAAAAGACGATGGAGATATACATAAGAATATTCTTATCATTCCATTGTAATATATTATATCTGAATGTTCTGGTAAATGCTCCTCCCATAGAAGTTCAAAAATAAAAGAGGAACAAAGTAAAACAATTAGGTATATAATCCAGATGCCAGTTTTTTCTAATAAAGAGGGCGGTGCATAAATATGCCTACGTGATACTTGTAGAAGCAGTTTAGGTAAAAAAAACAAGACAATGATAATAATGCCACATAAATAGAAAAGTGCCACTTTTGTTAAAATAGATTCCCAGTTTAAATCCATCCCTATTCTTAATAAGCTGAGCAACCCTATCAGCGGTTATAAAATGCAGCGTGGGCTACAACTTATTCACCGTCGAGGTTCCGCGAAGTACCTATCAGCAAAATAAATCAAGCCCACGCCAGAACGGCGCAGCTTCTAACTTATTCTGTGCTGATGTTGAAATTTCGCGGATTCCGACAATCAGAATGAAGTTACGCTACTTCGTATATGTTTGAATAGTCAAAAGTAATAACTTTCTGTGAAAACAAAAAAACCTGATATTTCTATCAGGTTCCTTCTCTATTCACTCTCTTTGTCTTTGAATGGCGGTGGTTTTCCTGCCACCATAATGCCTTTGAGACTTTTATCAAAATCTGATAAGGTTTGCTTTGGGGGAGATAACTGTTTATTCGGACTATCAGCATTTAAAATATTTGCAGCCTTACTAGTACTTAATGATTTTAATTGTGAAGCTGCTACCGTTTGTAAGGTTTTAAAGCGGTCTCCTTTGCTTATCCCTTGATGAATCATTTCACCATTCAAACTTTCCAAATTAGATATAACAATCAATTGGAAAACATTTGCATAATCCCGTATATTGGTTCCCTGGGCTACCAATTTTGGATTTTTATCCCTCCACTGTTTTGCAGTCATTCCGAATAATGCGTAGTTAACCAAATCCGCTTCTTCGGCATACACGATAAATTCCTTGTCTTTAGGTAAATGCATATTAGGAATAAGGTTTTCAGCAATGGCGTCCGTCTGAATCTTATAATTTGCCTTACTTACTAAACGTCTTACATCCCACCCAGAACTAAGGCGTTTTTGCTCATCTTCCTTTAGTCTTTGAAATTCCTTTATAAGATAAAGTTTAAAAACAGGGCTTAACCAAGTGCCAAACTCAAAGGCAATATCTTTATGGGCGTAGGTTCCTCCATATCTTCCAGTTTTTGCAGTTAAGCCAATAGCATTAGTTTTTGCAACCCATTGTTTAACAGACATTATAAAGCGATTAGTACCAGCTTCGTTTTTAATTACCCCGAATTCGGGGTAATTAAAATTTTGGTTATTTAACTGTTCCCACGCCCCAATGAACTCAATAGTATTCTTATTGCTTATCCATTTCTCAATCAAACCTATTTCAGTTGTATTGCTTCTTACCATATCCGTTAGAGATATGTAATCTTCATCTACATTAATCTCTGTGTCCTGAACGACTATTTTAATCATGCTATCAATTTTTTATAGGTCAAACGGCCAACCATGTTAGACAAAATTAAATCAAATCTGCTTTGTGTATCAGTTTTTCGCGTGTTGTATCTCAAAGCAAACTCATGGCAATACCGTTGTAAGTGTTTCGGACTGGCTGAATGGTAGATGCCATAAATACCGCGTTTCAATTGTGACCATGCTCCTTCAATATTGTTGGTGTGAAATTCACCCCGTACATACTCCTTATTGGAATGGGCTACTATTTCATGATTATAATGCTTATTCAGGTCTTTATACGCTCCATAACCATCTGTTATAATCGTAGTTCCTACTGGAACAGCTTCATATATTATTGGTTTCAGACCTACACCGTCAACCCTGCTAACAACCTGCATTTGTACATTCCCTTCACGCTCTAACATTCCGAATACAGCCGTCTTATTGGTTGAACCTGTTCCTTTCTTTTGCATATCTAATTTCTTACCATGCTTATTGATGTCCTTTCCACCAATGTAAGTTTCGTCAATCTCAACAGGATTACCCATAATTTCTCTAAATGCAGGATGAGCAAAAGCGAAGCGTAAGCGGTGTAACATGAACCATGCAGACTTTTGTGTGATTGAAATATCACGAGCTAACTGGTGAGAGCTAATGCCCTTCTTATGGCTACTGAATATGTATAATGCCATGAACCATTTTATCAATGGTATTTTGGTATCACCAAAAATGGTATCGGTCTTTACATTGAAGTATTGACCTGTGGTTTTGCATTTGTACTTGTTGCCTTTGCATTTATAAACTTTTGAGTTTTCATCATAAGGTGAGACCACATTGCCGTTCCATCGGATTTTCTCCAAATGGTCTATACAACTCTGTTCATCTGGAAAGGTTTTTTGGAGGTCAAAGATGCTTGAAAATGTACCTATCATTGTTTTGCACTTAATTATAGTGCAAATATATACTCATTATTTCAAACAACCAAATTATTTCGGTGTAAATTTATATATCGTTACCCTTTGGAAAGGGGGAATTATTCCCTGACGGCAGACCCGTTGCTTCTGAAATTTGATCGGTTTCTTTAGACTCAGCCTTTGTAAATACAAAACTGAGCATGCCGGGTTTGCAGTACAGATATACACCGCCTTGGTGGCCGTAATATTTAATATCTGAAGAACCAAGCTGGCCTTTGTTTTCTACAAAATTCCAGTCTTTGTGATTGATAAATTGCTGGACTTTAACAGGATTATCCTGTTTGCCAACTGGCATGGCTGCTTCTACAGAACTCGCACAGCATAGAATTATCAGGAACGCACAAAGTTGGAGGATTTTCATGCAGCGGGTAATTTGTACATCAAAAATATGAATATTATTATTGGAAATTATATCGTTAACGTTTTGTTAACTTTTGCAAGCTAACCCTTTCGCAAAGTTGACAACTTTTGGAAAGTTGTCAACTTACGGATGCCAATTTGCGATGCCCATTTGCTAAGTTGCCAACTTTTAAGAAGTTGACAACTTTCAAATTTCAAAAAAGTGACGACAAATTCAAAAATATATTCCTTTATAACTCATTGAATAAATAGGATTTGAAAAATATTTTCCAGGCACACCCACCCACTTTGGGGTTTCGCTATATATGTAGGTGAAACTAATATTCGGGAGTTCAGACAATTTTCTGACAGAGTATCAGATTTCTCGCTTCGTGAGTTCAGTCTGCTCTCGCAGAATGCTCGAAATGACATTCTCTACCCTTTTCACTTTAAACACTGTAAATCAAAATGATATTGGCATCAAAATACAAAGTGAGTTTACAAATCAGCGCAATTGTAAACCCAAATATGATACTTAACACATTCATCACAAGCTGATAATCCCATAAACTCAAAAGAGAAACTCAAAAATGGAAAGGAAGGCGAATAGGCAAATAATTGAAGAAGAGCCACCTCGGACTTCGTTGATGCGAAAGTTGGCAACTTTTGAAAAGTTGTCAACTTTAAGACAAACAAAAAACCCTGCCTCAATGAAGAAACAGGGTATAAATCATTACTCAACAATCGGAATAACCGATTATTGGTCATTGGTAATTGATAATTGTTACGCTTCCGCTGTCGGCCCGCCAAAATTCATCGGGAAACCTTCGAAACGCTCGCCTTCGTCAATACGGCCGTGGGTTTGCTCGAACTTGTCAATATTGTCGCCAAGGGCTGTAAGCAGTCTTTTTGCGTGTTGCGGCGTAAGCAAAATCCTTGCTTTTACACGGGCTTGCGGTACCCCCGGCATGATGCGTATGAAATCCAACACAAACTCTGAATTTGAATGCGTGATGATAGCCAGGTTGCTATATGTACCTTCGGCTACATCGTTTGGCAACTCAATATTCAGGGCGTTGGGATCCGGGTTTTTATTATCGTTTTCGTTATTTGCCATTTTATTTAATTTTTTTGGGTTTATGTTTTTAAGAATCATCCCCAATTTCATTCCTTGCTCTCGCAAGGAGCCCACCTTCAAAGGGGGATTCTAAAAAACAATCCCCTCTTTTCGGAGGGGATTGTTATCAGTTATTTATGTCTAATTACGCTTTTGCCAAAAGCTTGTCATATTCTTCCTGCGAACCAACGATCAGGTTTTCATATTCCCTGAGCCCCGTACCGGCAGGTATCTTATGTCCAACGATGACGTTTTCTTTCAAGCCGTTCAATGTATCTACCTTACCGGAGATGGCAGCTTCGTTAAGCACCTTGGTCGTTTCCTGGAAGGAAGCGGCTGAAAGGAAGCTCTGCGTGCCCAAACTGGCACGGGTAATACCTTGCAACAACGGACTTGTCGTAGCCGACACTGCCTCACGGGCCTCAACGAGGGCTTTGTCCCTGCGTTTGAGGATGGAGTTTTCTTCACGAAGCTGACGGGAACTGATGATCTGGCCTGCTTTCAGGTTTTCAGAATCACCCTGGTCGGTAACAATCTTCTTGTCAAATATCCAGTTGTTTTCCTCATCCACATCGAACTTGTCAACGGCATCGCCTTCAAGGAAACGAGTATCGCCCGGGTTGTCAACCATTACTTTCTGCATCATCTGGCGTACAATGACCTCAATATGTTTATCATTGATCTTTACACCCTGCAGACGGTAAACTTCCTGGATACCGTTCAATATATACTGTTGCACTGCGAACGGTCCTTTGATCTTCAGGATGTCAGCAGGAGTTACAGCGCCATCGGAAAGTGGGTCACCGGCCCTTACGTAATCGTTTTCCTGTACAAGGATGTGCTTGGACAGTGGCACCAGGTATTTTTTGGTTTCGCCATCTTTTGAAGTAACCAGGATTTCCCTGTTACCACGTTTGATAGCTCCGAATGCAACCGTACCGTCAATTTCTGAGATAACTGATGGGTTTGATGGGTTTCTCGCTTCGAAAAGTTCTGTAACCCGCGGCAAACCACCTGTGATATCCCTTGTTTTTGAAGTGGCACGTGGTATTTTTACCAGGATCTCCCCTGCAACCACCTTTGCCTTATCTTCAACAATGATGTGGGCGCCTACCGGAAGGTTGTATTCTCGAAGGACTTCACCGCCTTTGTTCAAGACTTTAACAGTAGGGATTTTGGTCTTGTCCCTTGTTTCGGTAATAACCTTTTCCCTGTGACCGGTTTGTTCGTCAACTTCTTCACGAAAGGTGGTACCTTCAATGATATTTTCAAAGATGGTTTTACCAAGGAATTCTGAAAGGATTACCGCATTGTATGGATCCCATGCACAGATTCTATCACCTTTCTTCACTTTTTGTCCGTTTTTCATGTAGACCTGTGAGCCATAAGGAATATTGTAAGATACCATGGTTACCCTTGTAGCCACATCTACCACACGTATTTCCCCCGAACGGCCAATAACTACATCAACAGGACCTTCATCGGTTTTGAAATTTACGGTAGAAACACCCTCAAATTCCAACTCACCATCAAATTTGGCAACGATCTGGCTTTCTGAAGCAATCTTTGATGCTGCACCACCCACGTGGAATGTACGCAAGGTAAGCTGTGTACCAGGTTCACCGATACTTTGGGCAGCGATAACACCAACAGATTCGCCTTTTTGTACCATCCTGCCTGTAGCCAGGTTACGACCATAGCATTTTTCGCAAGTTCCCCTACGACTTTCACAGGTCAAAACAGAACGTATTTCTACAAATTCTATCGGGCTATTCTCTATAAGGGTACACAAATC
>JABDEJ010000025.1 GCA_013287095.1 Bacteroidota bacterium
GTGCGGGTGGCTATGCCACTCATCCGTTGCATAATATTCAAAACCAGTCGCTCCAGTTTTAATATGTTTTGAATTTTTCCTTCAATAGTAAAAGCGATTTCTCCCTTTTTTACTTTATCGCCATCCTTTTTAAATGGGCTGAATTTGATCTCAGAATCTATAAAATGGAAAATGTATTCGGCTACAGCCATCCCGGCAAGGATGCCATTATCTTTAATAAGCAGATTGGCAACGCCTGTTTTATTTTCAGGGATACAGGCCAAAGATGAATGATCTCCATCGCCAACATCCTCTACCAAAGCCTCCCGGATAAAATGATCCAGTAAAGGCTTAATTGGCTTAATAAGATATTCTTCCAAAATAAAAGGATTAAAGAATGATAAATAATTGCATACTTCTCTATTTGGCCTCATTCCCGTTTCTCCTAAAGGAGAAAAGCCAATTGGTTATGTAATTATTTATCATTTCTGGTTTATTTTATTGTTTCTCGAAACTGATTTCCTGGATAGATTGCTTCTGGTTACATTCCTTGATATACACAAAAGACCTGAAATTTCCCTGGTTTGTTTCGAGGTTGCCTATGATATATTGAGCACCTTTTGCTGATGATCCCCTGTGAATAATGGTGAATGCCCTGGGCACATTGCGACGAAAGAACTCTTTAAGCACCAGTTCCGCCTGGTTTTTACTGTAAGTTACTGGTTTATCTTCGGTTTTTACATCCACATTCTTATCAAAATACAAGGCCACACCATGAGCATCCCCTACCCTGATGGATGCGGCAATTGTGTCAAATTCATCCGCCATCACGGCTACCACCCCCAATAGTACAAACAGCGCTACAATAGCAAATTTCCTACTGATGCGTTTCATTAATCGTTTTCATTGTTCGGATAACCAGCCAAAACTATGCCATTAGAGCCAAATATTGCAAACAAATCTATTTAATCTTATTGCTTTGCAGATGCTTTTCATCCCATTGGGCGTAACTTTGCTTCATGAATCAAAGTCAGAAAGTTGCACTTTTAATAATAGATGGCTGGGGCATTGGCAAAAAAGATCCCGCCATAAACGCAGTTGAAGCCGCTAATATGCCCTTTGTGAAAGGGTTGTTCAACCAATATCCCCACAGTTATTTATTGACATCCGGTGCCGATGTGGGCCTGCCTGATGGACAAATGGGAAACTCTGAAGTGGGCCACATGAATATTGGCGCCGGCCGCGTGGTATATCAAATGCTGGTAATGATTAACAAGGCTTTTGAAAACAAACAAATAGATAAAAACCCTGTTTTGCTGGATGCATTTAAGTATGCCAAAGAACACAACAAGAAATTTCACCTTTTAGGTTTGGTATCAGATGGGTGTGTACATGCCAGCCTGGAACACCTGAAAGGTTTGTGTTCCCTTGCAGCAGAACATCATGTCGAAAACGTGTTTATCCATGCCTTTATGGACGGGCGTGATACAGACCCGCATGGTGGGGCAGGATACATCAAAGACCTGGAAGCCCATTTGGCCGAAACCACCGGCAAAATAGCAACGGTCATCGGCAGGTATTATGCCATGGACAGGGACAAGAGGTGGGAACGGGTGAAACAGGCTTATGATCTTCTTGTTCATGGTACTGGTGAATTGTTCACTTCAGCCATGGATGCCATTGAATACAATTACAAGCAGAATATTACCGATGAGTTCATAAATCCTTCTTATATCATCGGAGCTGATTCAAAGCCATTGGCATTAATAGAAGAAGGTGATGTGGTATTGTTCTTCAATTACCGCACCGACCGTGGACGTGAACTTACCATGGCCCTCACCCAGCAGGCCTTTCCGGATTATGATATGAGTCCGCTTGAGCTGCATTACATTACCATGACACCTTATGACCATACCTATAAAAACGTCAAAGTATTGTTCCCCGAACATGACTTAAAAATGACCCTGGGTGAAGTGATTGAAAAAGCAGGAAAAACCCAGCTCCGCATTGCCGAAACAGAGAAATACCCACACGTTACTTTCTTTTTCTCTGGGGGACGCGAAGAACCTTTTCAGGGAGAAAACAGGATCATGGTGCCATCTCCAAAAGTAGCCACCTATGACCTACAGCCATCCATGAGTGCGGAAGGTGTGACAGATGCGGTTGTAAATGAAATGCACTCTAACAAACCAGACCTGATCGTACTCAACTATGCCAATCCGGATATGGTGGGCCATAGTGGTGTCTTCAGCGCCGTAGTATCTGCGTTGGAAACCATAGATGTTTGCATGAAAAGGGTAATTGATGCCTGCCTTGCAAACGGATATGAGGCCATTATCCTTTCAGACCATGGCAACAGTGAATTTATGGTAAACGCGGATGGTTCCCCAAATACTGCCCATACCACGAATCCTGTTCCTCTTATCTATGTCAGCAAAGACCATAAAGATGCCAAAATCAATCCCGGGAGACTTGCTGATATTGCACCCACTATTTTGAAATTGATGGGTATAGCGCAGCCGGAAGAAATGGATGGGGTGGCGTTGATCAGTTAACAGTCAACGGTCATCAGTCAACAGTAATGAATGTTATCCTTTTCCCGGTTCTAAAAATTGAGTAAATTTGATGCATATTTTAAAGTGATGGAACGGCTGATTGAAGATAATATAGATAATATCAGGAAACTGTGTGATACTTACAGTGTAAAGAACTTATACGTATTTGGCTCCGCTGCTTCCAAGACTATGAATAAGGACAGTGATATTGATTTTCTGATCTCATTCTTGAATATATCGCCTGAACAATACAGCGATAATTATTTCTCTATCCATTATGCGCTTGAAGATTTTTTGGGAAGGAAGATAGACCTGCTCACCGAAAGCTCTTTATCCAATCCCTATTTCATTCAATCCATCGAAAAAACTAAAAAACTGCTTTATGCAGCCTGATGTTTTAAAATTTCTTTACGATATCAAGGTTTCATGCGAATCCATATTTGAATATATTGGTGAAAACAGGAATTTCGAATCCTATTTGAAAAACAAGCAATTGCGCAGAGCCGTAGAACGTGAATTGGAAATTATTGGCGAGGCTTGCAATAATTTATTAAAAATTAATCCTGCTATTCAAATCGATAATGCCCGCAAGATTGTGGATGCAAGGAATTGGGTCATTCATGGTTATGACAAAGTAGATGATGTCATTATTTGGGGGATTATTTCAAAGGATCTGCCAATTTTGCAAAAACAGGTAGTCAATCTTATTGGTAGTTAAAAAGATGAAAATCATTTCTACTGCGGTTTTATTGGGGGCAACTTTGCTGGCAATTCCCTTTTTTACGTACTATTTTGGCACAGCTCTCGGTAATACCGAATGGAAAGCCATTCATACCCTTATCTGGGTGACTGTCGGCTTTATAGCTTATTGCTTTATTGTGGGAGAACTCACACATAACAACAGCCAGGTGGATAAACTTTGGAGCATTATCCCGGTGATATATGTCTGGATCGTAGCCTCGTACGGCGATTATTCGCCAAGGCTGGTGGTCATGGCAGTTTTGGTCACCATATGGGGCATTCGACTCACAACCAATTTTGCAATGAAAGGCGCTTATCATTGGCGTTTTTGGGCGGGTGACGAAGACTACCGTTGGCAGGTGTTGCGGCAGAAACCTGAATTTAATCCGCGTTGGAAATGGACAATCTTTAACCTGCTCTTTATCTGCGGCTACCAGAATATTCTTATCCTGCTTTTTACGCTGCCTGCCATTATTGCACTACAAAAAAACAATGTTCCCATAGGGCGATTAGATGAAGTTGCAGCCGGACTCATGTTTCTATTCCTTCTCATTGAAACCATTGCTGACATACAGCAATGGAATTTCCAGAGCAAAAAACATGCGATGCTCAAAGCCGGGGAAACGCTATCCGGCAACTATGCCAAAGGATTTTTAGACAAAGGATTATGGGCTTATAGCCGACATCCAAATTATTTTGCAGAACAGGCATTATGGGTTTGTTTTTACCTGTTCAGCGTGGCCGCCAGCGCACAATGGTTTAACTGGAGCATTGCAGGATGCCTGCTTTTGGTTCTATTATTCCAAGGCAGTTCCAGTTTCAGCGAAGAGATCAGTTCCGGCAAATACCCCGAGTACGAAGAATACCAGAAACGGGTTTCGAGGTTTTTTCCGTTGGGGAGGTAGAATTGGATGTGTTCTTTCGATTTTATATAACTTGCTAGCATGTCAACGAAGTTCCCCCCAAATTCAAAGAAGCCGGAAGATGAGTTTGAAAGTATTGTGCTTTTGATTGAAGAAGCTCAAAACCGGGCATTTCGTAAAGTAAATGAAGAATTGGTTCTATTGTATTTTAGAGTTGGAGATTTTGTGTCGAAAAAAGTAAAAGAAGGAAATTGGGGCAATAGGACAGTGGATGAACTCGCAGGATACATACAAGCCAGGTATCCGGGCATGCAAGGTTTCAACCGGCGGGGACTTTACCGCATGAAACAGTTTTATGAGGTTTACACTGACCCGGAATTTGTGTCACCACTGATGACACAATTACAAAAATCAGAAGATGAAGTAGTTATATTTGTGTCAGCATTGCTGACACAAATTGGCTGGACACATCATTTACTCATCCTATCCAAAACAAAAAACCCATCAGAAAGGCTTTTCTACATACATGAGTGTATCAATGACCGCCTGAGCAGCCGGGAGTTAGAGCGGCAACTAAATGCTGCCGTTTTTGAAAGGACAATGTTGGCCGAAAAAATCAAAATTGCGACGCCGCAACAAATACCCGGCAACTTGTTCCGCGATCCGTATATTTTTGAATTTCTGGACCTGCCCGAAGGACATTCAGAAAAAGACCTGGAAAAAGCATTGATCCAAAACCTGCAAAAATTCATTCTTGAAATCGGAAAAGGTTTTGCATATATGGGCAACCAATTCAGGATACAGGTTGGCAATAAAGATTACCATACTGACCTGCTCTTTTATCATAGGGATTTACAATGCCTGGTATTATTTGAATTGAAAATACAGGAATTTGAACCAGAGTTTTTGGGCAAACTTAATTTTTACCTGGAAGCACTTGACCGGAATATGAAACGCCCTCACGAGAATCCGAGCATTGGGATATTGCTGTGCAAAGGAAAAGACAATGAGGTAGTTGAGTATGCAATGGCGAGAAATTCCTCCCCAGCCATCATAGCAGATTATGAAACCAAGCTTATCCCTAAAAACATACTGGCACAAAAACTACACCAGTTGGCAGAGCAGCTATTTAGTGAAAACAATTAATGCAGAAAGTCCAAAGACTTTTACCTATTCTTTGCACACAAGTGACACTTCGTTTAACACTTGCGTGAACGGGGTTTTTCGCGACTTTAAGTCGCCAACCACCCCGGTCCGCAAGCGAACCACCCCTCCTCATGCAAGTCGGGGAGTCAGCTGCCGCCAGAGTAGTCATCTCCCTGCCCTCCTCAAGGAGGGATTGCTTACGCCTGATAGTTAGCGGATATGATTTCAAGGAAGAACTATCTTAGTCAAACTCTCGCGCGTAAGCTCCCTCCTTGAGGAGGGCAGGGAGATGATCTTCTTGCTTCTCACCTCTTACTCTTTGTCCTACTGCACTATCTTCACTTCCGTTCTTCTATTTTTAGCTTTGCCCGCTTCGGTGGTATTAGGAGCGATGGGCTGGGTATCGCCGTAACCGACATAACTCAAACGGTCGGTAGGGATACCGGCAGCAGTAGTCAGGTAGTCGTAAACAGCCTTTGCACGTTTGGTAGAGAGGTCTTTGTTATGGGCAGGAGAGCCTGTATTATCAGTATGCCCACCTATTTCTAGTTTTACATTTGGATTGGATTTGAGAAATGCAGCAAGTTTGTTCAACTCGGATTTTGATCTGTCTTCAAGTGTAAACCCGTCTGATGGAAAGAAGACATTTTTGAGATTGATGGTTTGTCCTGTTTTAATAGGTTTCAGTTCGATATTATAGAGATAGGGATCAATGGCATGGTAGTTTTTGATGGGAATATTGTCAGAGAAGAATAGGTATCCGCTGTCTGATACATTTACCATATAGTCTTTGCCGCCAGGTAAAACTGCTTCCACATCGCCGTTTTTGGTACATAAGGTTTTCAAAAAACGCTTCCCGGTTTCAAGATCTATCAGTTCCAGGTTTGCTTCTAATGGTTTATGGGTTTCGACATCAGTGACATGCGCTTTCAGATAGGCAACAGGATGTGGTTTGGCCTCCTTTGGCAATTTGAACCTGTATATATCCAGTTTACCATAGCCTCCCGTCCTTTCCGAAGAGAAATAGGCATAGTCGCCAAGCCGGTCTATGACCAGTCCAGGCTCATCACCCGGAGTATTGATCGGGTAGCCAATGTTAATAGCTGAATCCCATTGTCCTCCTGTCAGATTTCTTCTTGCATAAAAAATATCGTTCCGTCCCATGCCTTTGTGACCCGTAGAAATAAAATAGAGCGTTTGATTGTCCGGGTGTATAAAAGGCGCCTGGTCATCTTCTTTGGTATTGATGTTCGGACCAAGGTTCACCGGGTTGCTGAAATTCCAGTTATCATCGCGGGTACTACTCCAGATATCCAGTCCACCCAGGGTACCGGGCCTGTTACTTGCAAAATAAATAGTCCTCCCATCGGCGCTGATAGACGTTTGCTTTTCATTAAACTCTGTGTTAATGGGTTCTCCCATATTTACGGGTTTGGTCCAGTCTCCATCGACAAAAAAAGAAATATAAAGATCGCAATTGTCTTTGACGCAGCTTGTGTAGATCAGAAACGAACCATCTGGTGCAATACACATGGCGCCTTCATTATTATCAGGGGTATTTATCGGACCCGGAATATCGTGGGCCGGCTGCCATACACCATTTTCTTTGGTGCTCATCATGATGTCCTCGTTGTAGTTATCAACTTCCATCCCGTAAAAATCCTTTTTACCCTCCAGTTTTCTTCGGGTAAAATACATGGTTTCCCCATCTACAGTAAAGGTTGGAAAGTATTCATCATCAGTAGAATTGATGTTAGCTCCAAGATTTTCGGGATTAAAAGGTACCGGATGGGCGACCAGGTACCGGATATAAGACATTTTGCTCAAGCGATCTTCTGCTACATTATGGTATTTGGCCGGAATGCCTGTAACGGCAACGGCAGCACGGTAATCATTTTCAGCAGAGTCATATTGGCGCATTTTAACCTCTGCATCCGCACGGCCCATCAACCCATCGAAATCATCAGGCACGAGTGCCAGGAGTTTTGTATTGAGAATAATGATTTCCGAATCACGATGCTGAATTTCATATATCTGTGCCAAAAGATGGTATGGTTCAGGCCATTTGGGATTGAGATCAATGGCTTTGAAGCAATTTTCGGCTGCATCTTTATAGTCGGTGCCATAGGCGTCTTTACGGGCTTTGTTGAAATAGCTTTCAGCTTTGTCTTTCTCGACTTCTGTTTGGGCATAACCCGAAATGTAAAAGCCCAGGAACAATCCCAGGCTTATTACTATTTTGATATAAAAGTGTCTTGTGATAAGAGTTGCGATTTTGTCTTCGCAAATATATGATAAGTCAAATCATAGTAACGCAGTTTTGCATCACTTCTTACTTCTCACCTCTCACTTTTTACTCTTAACTTTTTACCAACTTTCCAAGCATGGACGTGATCTGTGCCAGTCTGTTGCTATAGCCAGATTCGTTATCGTACCAGCCAACAACCTTTACCAAACGGCCACCGTTTACCATCGTCAGGTCAGAATCGAAGATGCAGGAATGTTTGTTGCCGATAATATCCGTAGATACAAGCGGCTCATCCGTGTATTGCAAAATACCTTTCATGGTGGTTTCAGAAGCCTTTTTGAAAGCTGCGTTGATCTGTTCAACAGTTACATCTGCCTTAACGGTACAAACGAAATCCGTAATAGAACCTGTAGCCACTGGTACGCGGAAAGAACCACCAGTAAGCTTGCCATTAAGGTGCGGCAGAATTTTACCTACTGCCTCAGCGGCGCCTGTAGAAGTAGGGATAATGTTTACTGCAGCAGCACGTGCCCTGCGAAGGTCGCTGTGCGGGGAATCCTGCAGCTTTTGATCAGAAGTATAAGCATGGATAGTAGAAAGGAATCCATGTTCGATACCAACCAGGTCATCCAATACTTTAATCATAGGTGCCAGGCAATTGGTGGTGCATGATGCATTGGATATAACGGTAAGGTCTTTGGTAAGCTTATCATCGTTCACCCCGATAACGAATGTCGGCACATCACCTTTGGCCGGGGCAGAGATAATAACTCTCTTTGCACCTGCCTGGATGTGTTTTTCGAGTTCGTCTTTCTTTGTGAAACGACCGGTAGACTCTATAACGATATCTACACCCATAGCGCCCCAGGGCAACTTGGTAGGATCAGATTCTTTAAGTGAAGCTACTTTTTTACCGTCAACGATGAGGTTTTGATCGTCATGACCAACCGTACCGGCGAACATGCCCTGAACGGAATCATATTTAAGAAGATGCGCGAGCGTTTTATTGTCTGTAATATCATTGATAGCGACAATTTCGATCTCAGGATATTGGAGAAGCGCCCTGAAACTTAAACGTCCGATTCGGCCAAAACCATTGATGGCAACTTTTATTGAATTCATAACTGTTTGATTAATATAAATTTACTTGTTAGAAAAGCGGAAATTTGCTGTTAAAATTCGAGTTGCAAAGGTACGGATAAAATTTTCTACCAGCCCAAAGCTATGGTTCAAAAATTCTTAGTAATTTTGCGCCTCATTTAGACAGACATGGTCCGTTCGTCTAACGGTTAGGACCTCAGATTTTCATTCTGGTAATAGGGGTTCGATTCCCCTACGGACTACTAAGCCCGCTGATGCTTTTGCACCAGCGGGTTTTATCTTTAAAAATGCACCACCAGGAATTTGACCCACCCATAGAGCTACAGGATGCCATAAAATGCTTTTGGTACACCAGGATTGATTTTACAGAACTGGAATCTGGTTTTGAGGTACAGCCTGATGGATATCCTGAAATTATTTTTCATTTCGGAAAGGCCTGCACCATTTCTTACAATGGCAATTTGCAGCCTCTGCCTTCCCCATTTATCATGGGGCTGCTCAACAAGCCTGTTTGTATCTACACCGAAAAACGTCTCGAAACAATTGGTATCAGGTGCTATCCCTGGACGGTATTCGATATACTCGGGTTGAAACCTGCTAATACCGGCGTGCATATATTTGAACATCCTATTGCGCAGCTTCAATCTACTTTGGATGCATATATCAGGGCAGGAAAGATTGATGAAGCTGTGGCTGAGGTAAAACAATATTTCATGGATGCCCGGTCTCCGGTTGCTGTTGACAAAACCCTTTCAAAAGCGGGCGTGGCCATGACGGAAGCCAACGGTACCATGCCAGTGAGCCAGGTAGCTGCCGCAGCACATGCCACCGTGCGTACACTTGAGCGAAAGTTCAAGCAATCTTCAGGCTATACCGTGAAAGACGTATCGGGCCTGATGCGCTTTGAGCAGGCACGAAACCAATTATGGTCTGATCCGGACTCTAACATTGCCGGCCTCGCATATGAGCTTGGCTATACAGATCAGGCACACCTGAGCAGGGAATTCAAGCGCTACAGCGGCACTACACCGGCGGCTTTCGCACGAAAAGCAAAGAAAGAGTCGATGCATGATTTTGTCGCTTTTATACAAGCCTGAAGTGAGAGCATTCATGAATTTTGTGCTTCGTAATAAACTGGAACAAAAAGATGGAACCAAAAGATAAAAAAGTGCTCGTTTCGGGTGCAAGTTTCGCGGGCCTGTCCACCGCCTACTGGATGAACAAATTGGGATACAAGGTAACCGTTGTTGAGATTGCTGAAAGTCTCAAAAAAGGCGGAACACCAGTCAATATCATGGGAAATACCATTGATATCGTGAAACGGATGGGGTTATTCGATCAAATCCAGGCGAACAAAATAACCATGGAAACCATGGAATTCAAAAATTCAGATAACATCACTGAAAGGTTAACCTACACGCAAATAGAGCATGAGGAACGAGGGGAAGTTGAATACGAAATAGAGCGGGATTCACTGCTGCATTTATTGTTTGAGGCTGTCAAAGATGATGTCGAATTTATTTTCGGCGACAGCATCATGTCGTTAGAGGAAAAAGATAACAGCGTGGAAGCAGCTTTCAAAAATGGCCAAAAGCGCTCGTTTCACCTGGTGTTCGGCTGCGATGGTATTCATTCAGCTGTGAGAAAATACTGGTTCGGCGAGGAGGCGCTATTTTCTCATTTCCTTAAAACCTATTTCTCTATCACGATTGTAAACAAGCTGCTGATAGCTGAGAATACCACACAGATGTACAATGAACCGGGCAAGATGGTGATGTTGAATGCCTACAACAATAAAACCGATATTGTGCTCTGCTTTTTTTCGGAGAATGAAATTCTTTATGACTACCGGAACGAAGCACAGCAGCGGGAGATCATTTTGAACCAGTTTACCGGATCAGGTTGGCGGGTACCAGAATTGTTGGAAGAAGTGAAGAACTCGGAAACTTTTTACTTTGACAAGTTGTGCCAAATGAAAATGCCATCGTGGACAAAGGGCCGTGTAGCCCTGGTGGGCGATGCCGGATACTGCGCCTCTCCAGCGGCAGGCAGGGGTGGTTCACTTGCCATGGACGGAGCGACGGCCCTGGCCGATGCTTTTGAAAAATGCGACAGCAATTTTGAACTTGCATTTGAAGAATATAACCAGAGCTTCCGTCCTTTCATTGACGAAGTGCAGGCAGATGTGATAAACTTTGGCCTGGACATGCTTATACCCAGAACTGAAGAAGCCATTCGAAAAAGGAATATGGAAGGGTTTGGGTTTTAGGATTTACACATAAGCAACCATTTTGTCGTGTTTGTACAAGCCTAAGGAAATGGCATTCCGGAATTTTGTAGCCTAATCATTCTATATGAACGCTACACCTGAAACCAATAAACCCGCAAAAAGTCATCCTGCAATAAAGTCCAATAAACACGTATTATGGATTATCATCGGCGTTGTGGCATTGAATTCTATCGGAATGTCTATGGTGCTGCCACTTCTGCCATTCATAGTGGGTAAATATCTGCCGGTGAAAGAGGTAGTTTTCGGTATGAGTGCGCTCATGTCGGTATTTGCGGCCTGCACCTTTTTTGCAGCTCCTGTTTTTGGGGCATTGAGCGATAGATTTGGGCGGAAAATCATTCTTCTCATCAGTCTTTTAGGTTCAGTCATTGGCTATGTTTTATTTGGAATTGGAGGCGCGCTCTGGGTACTGTTTCTTGCGCGTATTATTGACGGGCTCACTGCCGGGAATATCAGTACACTGTTTGCCTACATATCAGACAGTACCGAACCTAAGGAACGGCCTAAATGGTTTGGATATATGGGCGCTGCGATGGGAATCGGGAAACTGGGAGGCCCGGCACTGGGTGGATTGCTGGGAAGCATTGCCCTTGGGTTGCCTTTCTTCGTTACAGCAGCGCTGATATTCATTTCCGGTTTGGCAGTCTATTTTCTATTGCCAGAATCTTTGGCTCCTGAAAAAAGGACTCAACATTTATCGTTTAACAGCTTCAATACCTTTTCGCATTTTCAAGGTATATTCAGCCTGAAAGGCGTGAAATTATTGCTAGTACTCGGTGTTCTTTTCTACATAGGACTCGGCATTTTCCAGTTTAATTTCGTCATTTTCCTGAAAGACATTTATAAATGGGGACCGGCACTTATTGGCGCGCTGCTCACGCTGGTCGGCATTTTTGAAATTATGTCAAGAGCAGTGTTATTACCCTGGTTGTTGAAACATTTTAGCGAAAAATTTATTGGCATAGCTGGTTTAATGGGTCTTAGCGCTGGCCTGGGATTAATACTGCTAAGCATTTTCGTCCCTTCGGTCATAATTATTGCGCTGGCCGTTATATTTATTATTACGGGCGAAGGCCTATTTGACCCGACCTACAATGGAAAATTATCGCAATCGGTGGACGAAAGCAAACAAGGGACATTACAGGGCGTGAACCAAAGCCTGCAGGCAGCCAATAATATGCTCGTTCCATTGGGCGCAGCGGCTATCTATTTTTACAGTCCGGGTATGCTATATGCCACGGCCACATTTATCATACTGGCGGCAGCTTTTATGTATGCCAAATTTTTGCCTCAAAACAAACCTGCTCATAACCTAAACGAAACAGTTTAAATCACAAATCCTCAGAGCCTCTTTCACCAGCAGAAGGTTCTTAAAAATTGTGCATTGGAAGAGACTGTGGGAAAGTTAATCAATCAGGCGTAAGCCAATCATCACATTGTCAAATTATCACATCATCACATTAGCTTTCCCTACCTTTGCGATATGTTTTTTTTCAGGATCGCCCGCTTCTTTTTGTTTTTCTTACCAGCTGAAACAGCTCATTATTTCACCATGAGGCTGCTTGAGCTTCCTTTTGGGACCTCCATATTTTCGGGTAAAACTATCCATGAAGAAAAACTGGGGAAAGAAGTTGGCGGAATAAAATTCCCTAACCCAATTGGCCTGGCAGCCGGTTTCGATAAAAACGCCAGGTGGATCCCGATATTGGCACAACTTGGTTTTGGGCATATTGAAATAGGGACGGTTACTCCAAAACCTCAGCCGGGGAATCCCAAACCAAGATTGTTCAGATTGCCGAAAGACAAAGCCCTCGTAAACAGGATGGGTTTTAATAATGACGGAGCGGACGTCATTGCTGAAAGGTTAAAGTCTCTTGACCGAAGCAAAATAAATGCAATCATTGGTGGTAACATCGGCAAGAACAAGGTTACGCCTAATGAAGAGGCTGTGAATGACTACCTGATCTGCTTTGATAAGCTATTTGATTATGTAGATTACTTCGTAGTAAACGTAAGTTCCCCAAACACTCCGGGCTTGCGGGAATTACAAGAAAAAGAATCCCTTGCTGGAATCCTGTCTGCTATTCAAAATGCCAATCATAAAAAAGCAAATCCAAAACCTGTTTTCTTAAAAATATCCCCAGATCTTCACTATGATCAGATTGATGAGATCATTGAAGTGGTAAAAGAAACAAAACTAACCGGCATTATCGCTACCAATACAACCATATCCAGGGAAGAACTCAAAACAGATATGGAAACGGTTGAAAAAGCCGGAGACGGCGGATTAAGTGGCGCACCATTGGCGATGGTATCCCAGGGTATTCTCTGGTATCTGAGAAGCAAATGCCCTAAAGATATGGTGCTGATCAGCTCCGGAGGAATTATGAATGCACATCAAGCCAAGAAGCGACTCGATGCTGGCGCAGACCTAGTCCAGATCTATACGGGTTTTATCTACGAAGGGCCGGCATTGAATAAAAGAATCAAAAAACTCCTTCTCCAGGAAACGCATTGAAGATGAGGGAATGGCAATAGACCAAAAAATAAAAATATGCCATCTATCATCGGTGCACCGGGCTAGCGATACACGTATTTTTTACAAAGAATGCAGAAGCCTTGCAAAAGTTTACAAGGTTTCTCTCATTGCACTGGCAGAGAAAAGCGAAGAAGTTGATGGCGTAAGAATTATCGCTCTCAAAGATTATCAAAATCGATTTTTAAGATTTTTTATCACAGATTTCGTATTACTAATCAGGGCGATTGGTGAGGGAGCTGATATTTATCATTTTCATGATCCTGAACTTATTGTGGCCGGAATAGTTTTACGATTGGCTGGGAAAAAAGTCATTTACGATGTTCATGAAGATGTTATTTCGGATCTTGGAGAAAAGAAATGGTTGCCGTTCAAAGCACTGGCGAAATTGTCTTATAACTTATTAGAATTGATCGCCTTTCGCACTTCATTCTATTTTGTATTGGCGGAAAAATCTTATGAAAAAAAATACCTTAATCAACCCTCGCGATATATTGTGGTTCAAAACTTTGTACCCTTAACAGATTTCAGGTTCAACAATCTGCCCTATAATACCGATAGCAAGACCATAGCTTTTGTAGGTTTCTTGAGTGCCAGACGTGGATTAAATTATATAATCGATGCTTTGAAAATGTTGAAAGATAAAGGATTGATTATTAACCTCAGATGCATTGGCACCATAAACCCGGCACTTACAGAAATCCTCAGCAAATCCAAATCGTATTCTGAAGTTAAAGAGCAGGTAGCATTTGTTGGGCATATTCCTTTCCCTGAAAGTATTTATGCTCTAAGGGATTGTCTTGCAGGACTGGCTTTACCAGAGAGCATTCCCAACCACTACGGCTCTTACCCTACCAAAATGTTTGAATATATGGCTATTGGCCTGCCCGTGATTTCCTCAGATTTTGAATTGTATAAAGATATTATTGACAAATATGAATGTGGGATCACATTAAATCCGGAAGACAGTCAGGCCATTGCTAATGCTATCGAGCATTTGGTCTTGCATCCTGACAAAGCATCAGTATATAGCACAAATGCAAAAGAAGCCGTCCAGGATTTCGATTGGAAAACCGAAGAAGAAAAACTGCTGGATTTTTACGAAAAAATAACTGCCCGAAAAATTTGAAAGTATTTATTTTCAGTGCGTTTGATGGTGTACCCTACTCAGGGGAAGAACCCATGCGCTATGCCAGCATTGCGGAAGAATTTCTAAAAAATGGTCACGAAGTGGTTTATCTAGCTTCATCTTTTTCGCATATTCATAAAAAATTCCGAAAGATTTCTGACACACCTGACCGTTTAAAAGTCATCCTGTTATCTACAAAATCATATTCGAGAAATTTTAGCCTCGACAGGGTATTAAGCCATCAAAGGTTATCAGTTTCATTAAGCACATGGCTCAATAAACGGGATAACTCCATGCTGCCAGATCTCGTTATCGGCGCGAGTCCGCCATTGGTTCCAAATTATATTCTCGCAAAATTTTGTCAAAAGAACAACATCCCCTTTATATATGATATTCAGGATCTTTGGCCGGAAGAATTTCTGAAATTTTTACCATTAAAAGGCGCTTTGAAATTTATACTAAAGCCTTATTTTACTATGGCTGAAAATATTGTAAAAATGTCAACGGCTGTTTTTGCAGTGTCTTCAGACTATATTGGCTATTACAAAACGCAAATTTCAAACAAACCATCAGCGGTTTTTTATCTTGGCACCGACACCGGAAAATTTGAAATTACCGGACAAAATAAAGATACAAATCAGGACTTTAAAAAAGTTATTCTGCTTGGCAATTCACAAGCCGGTAAATACGTGATTGCAACTGCAAAAGCTATTCAAAATATTGAAGGCGTTAAATTAACAGTCGCTGGCCTACAGGAAAAGTCCTGGCAATACCGAAATAAGATTAAAGAAGAAAAACTTGGGAATGTGGAAATCATCTCCTGGCTGGATAAAGATAAAATATATTCATTACTTCCAGGTTTTGATGTCGGGCTTATTCTCCTGGATCCCGAAACCAAAAGTGCCTTTCCAAACAGGGCCTTTACCTATTTTGCTTCCGGACTGCCTGTTGTGAATACAATTGCAGGCAATGAACTTGAAAAATACATTTCAGACAACAAGCTCGGGATAACGATTAAATTTGCAGATGAGGAAAGTATCCGGGAAGGAATAAAATACTGTCTGGATCATTTCCCTCTTTCAGAACGCAAACGGATACAGCAATTTGCAAGGGAACATTTTGACCGGAGGGACATTTACGAGCGCTACTATAAAACAATTATGAATTACGAATTATGAACGAATTAAAAGACCCAAAATCCCTCCACTACGGCATCATTGGCGGTGGACTTGTTGGTGCATTATTAGCAGTAGTACTGGCTAAAAAAGGCTATAAAACCGATGTGCTGGAACGCAGGGATGATATACGTAAAACCCAACTTGAAGGAGGCAGGTCCATTAACCTGGCACTGTCTTATCGTGGCCTGAAAGCCCTCGAAATGATTGGATTGGCAGAAGAGGTTAAGAAAATGTGTATCCCGATGATAGGCAGAGCCGTACATGATACCAATGGAGATGTGCGTATCATGCAATATGGGATCAATGGCGAAGCGATCAATTCAATTTCACGCGACGGCCTTAACAGAATGCTATTGGAAGAAGGCGATAAGAGTGATCATATAAACCTGCATTTCAGTGAACGGTGTGAAAATATTGACCTTAGGAAAAATGAAATAACACTTCGAAACTAAATCAGTGGGGAAATAAGCAAAAGACATTATGATGTATTTTTCGGAGCTGACGGCGCATTTTCCGCAGCACGATTGGCCCTCATGAAAACTGATTGTTTTGATTTTACATATAATCAGAGTTATCTTGATCATGGATACAAGGAACTTCATATCCCTCCTGCAAAAGAAGGCGGCTGGCTCCTGGAGAAAAACGCTTTGCATATATGGCCTCGCAAAAGCTTCATGATGATTGCGTTACCTAATATGGACGGGAGTTTTACCTGTACTTTGTTTTTGGCTTTACGCGGGGACGTCTCTTTTGAAAAACTGGATTCTGATACAGCTGTAACCGGTTTCTTTGAGCAATATTTCCCTGATATCATTCCTTTGATGCCCGACATTTTGCAGCGCTTCAACGCGAATCCTACCTCTACGCTCGCTACCGTCAAATGCGGTCCCTGGTCTTGTAAAGATAAAATGACTTTATTAGGAGATGCGGCGCATGCAATAGTGCCTTTCTACGGACAGGGAATGAACTGCGGCTTTGAAGATTGCAGCGAAATGAGCCATTTGATTGATCAGCATCACGGTGACTGGCAAACTATTTTTGAAGAGTTTACCATCAACCGCAAACCTAATTCAGATGCAATTGCCGATATGGCGATTCGCAATTTTGTAGAGATGCGGGACCTGGTTGCAGACCCCGAATTCATCCTGAAAAATGCGATTGATAAAACTATCGGCAAACTCTTCCCTGAAAAATGGACACCTATGTACACCATGGTAAGTTTCACAGATACAGGCTATGCCGAGGCCAAACGGCAGGGTGAAGCACATGATAAAATCCTGGATTTGATTGTGCAAAAAGAAGGACATGGAATCGGGGAAAAGTTATCGGGTGCAGATATCGGAACAATGCTGGAAAAGTATATAAAGTAAATCTTGAAAGCCCCCCTCACCCTTATGTATCACGATGTCATTCCTTTGGGGAAAGATAAAGCGTGGTCAGGGTTGAATGTAAAGGGGGCGGATGCTTATAAAATCAAAGCAGAAGTATTTGAGAGTCAGGTGGCCTTTGCAGCGGAATTACGCGACAAAACCAAACAGGAAATCATTTTTACTTTTGATGATGGAGGCATTAGTACGATAAATACGATCGCCCCAATCCTCGAAAAAAGCCATTTCAAGGGCATTTTCTATATTCCCACAGCATTCATAGGTACAGTAGGTTTTCTATCGAAAGATGATATAAAAACATTATATCAAAATGGTCATATCATTGGTACACATTCTCACACACATCCCCTAAAAATGAACAGGATGCCTTATGAGGCTATTCTGAAAGAATGGAAAATAAGCACCTCAATTTTAAGTGAAATCACTTCAAACCAAATAGAATATGCCTCTGTCCCAGGTGGCTGGTATTCCAGAAAAGTGGCCGAGGCATGTAATGAAGTTGGGATTAAGCATTTATTCAATTCAGAACCGACACAAAAGACCTGGATGGTAGGTGATTGCGAGGTTTCTGGAAGGTTTGTCGCGCGGGGACAAATGAACAAGAATTCATTTAAAAATCTATTGAGCGGAAAAGGAACGATGAGGGAATTGCTGTGGCTAAGATGGTGTGTTGGAAATGTTGTAAAACTTCTTTACTAACACCCCCTTACCTCATTGCATATTCTTTGGCAATCTCATCTAATCCTTCATACCATTCCTCTCCAAATCTTCGTATTAAGCTGTCTTTAAGAAATTTATAAACGGGTACTTTCAAAGAGGCTCCCAGTTCACAGGCAGGGCTACATATTTCCCATTTGCTAAAGTTGACCGCATCATAATCACCTGTTTTAGAAATCCGCACAGGATACAAATGGCAGGAAACAGGTTTTTTGAAATCAATCTTTCCGGCTTCATTTGCTTTTTCTATGGAGCAACGATAAACCCCATTTTCGGTTATCGCAAAAATACATTCCTTCCCATTCAGGCAATTGGTCACAAGGTCCCCATCGGTATCCTTTTCATAAAAGCCTTTTGCTTCAAGCAGTTTTAGTGCGGCTGCTTCCATAAATGGTTTTATTTCTTCGAGGTTATTGGCAATGATTTCAATTTCAGATTCTTCGAGAGGTGCACCGGAATCTCCTTCCACACAGCAAGCGCCTTTGCAAGCCGAGAGATTGCAAACGAACTCCTTTTCAAGAAGATCAAGGGAAACAAGTGTGTTTTCGTGTAGGAGCATGTTGGATATGGTTTGACTTTGCGGCCTTTGCGTGTTTTTCTTCTTTGCGGCCTTTGCGAGGAATATTTCACGCAAAGAACGCTAAGTTTTTCGCAAAGAACGCAAAGATGTAGCAGGTTAGTTCAAATATTCAGACAAGTAGTGGACTATTTCAAATTATCAAATCAGCAAAAATGCTAACTTTGTTAATTGATTCTGAATCGCAGTTCAACTTATACGCATAGCTAAACTTGATTACCAACGATACCATAGATCGCATTATGAACACCGTCCGCATTGAGGAGGTGGTGGGTGATTTTGTGACCCTGAAGCGGCGTGGGGTGAATTTATTGGGCTTATGTCCGTTTCACAATGAGAAGACCCCCTCGTTTACAGTATCTCCGGCGAAGGGTATTTATAAATGTTTCGGTTGTGGCAAGGCAGGCAATTCCGTCAATTTCATCATGGACCATGAGCAGCTTTCTTACCCGGAAGCGCTCAAGTACCTCGCCGCCAAGTACCATATCGAAGTAGAAGAGACGATTCAGAAAAAAGAAGAGATTGAGCAAAAGACCGAACGCGACAGCCTTTTTATCCTGATGGGTGCTGCCCAAAAATTCTACAGCGAAAAACTGAATGAAAGTGAAGATGGCAAAACCATAGCACTCCCATACCTGAAAGAACGTGAACTGAAACCCAATATTATTGAATCTTTCCAATTGGGATGGAGTGGCATGACAAGGGACGAGTTCAGCAAATGGGCTGTAGAAAATGGCTATAGCAAAGAATACCTGGTAAAGACAGGCATGGCCTTTGAAACGGATAGCGGACTCATACTCGACAGGTTCCATGAGCGGATCATGTTCCCGATACACAATATCGCAGGCAAGGTAGCGGGTTTTGGGGGAAGGATATTAAAGAACAATGTCAAAGAGGCGAAGTATATCAATAGTCCGGAAACGGATATATACAACAAAAGCAAAATCCTCTATGGACTATTCCAGGCCCGCAAGGCGATCCGCCAAAAGGACGAATGTATTGTAGTTGAGGGCTATATGGATGTCTTGGCCTTGCATCAGGCTGGTATTGAGAATGTAGCGGCTTCTTCTGGTACAAGCTTGACGGAAGACCAGTTGCGATTGGTAAAACGCTTTACGGATAATGTCACTTTCTTGTTTGATGGCGATGCTGCCGGGCAAAAAGCATCCCTACGCGCCATTGATATGGCGCTGGAACAGGAACTGAATGTAAAGATGTTATCACTGCCCGTAGAGCATGACCCGGATTCATTTGTGAAGGCTTTTGATATTGAAACCGTTGAAAAATATTTTAAAGACAACAGCAAAAATTTTGTGGATTTCAGGGCTGGATTATTATCGGAAGATATACTAAGGGATCCGATCAAAAAATCCGAGGTGGCCAGAGAGATGATCAGTTCGGTTATCCTTATCCGTGACAACATCAAACGGTCATTATATATCCGAGAAATAGCCAAAGCGCTGGATATTGAGGAAAAATTGCTGAATGATGAACTGCGCAGGATGGCCGCTTCAAAATTCAAAAAAGAAAACAATGCACCTGACCTGAATATTGAATCTTTAAGTTCGGCTCAAGAACAGCAATTGCCGACACCATTAAAAACTACCACTCAGGAAGAGCAAATAATTAAAATCCTTCTTCTTTATGGCGATAGATTATTTTCTGATGATATGACCTGCGCACAATATATCTATAGGGCAGTGTCTGAAATGGATTGGGAAAACAAGGATTGTTTTAACATCTTTTTACAATATAAAGAAGAAACTGAGTTGGAGAATAAAGTACTAAATATTGACAGGTTAATTCAAAATGAACCTGAAGGAATTAGAAAACTTGTTTATGATTTAATTACAGATCCAAACGAATTTGCTAACTGGGATTTATTTCTTGGAAGGCCTACCCCTAGACCAAATGACAATTTTAAAAAAGAGGTTAAGAAATCGATCGATTATTTAAAGTTCCATAAGAATAAAAAAATGCGCGAAAATAATGTTCAGGAAATTCTTAAGGCAGAGACAGATGACGAGGTTACCCAAGTCATAAATATTCAAATGGCATTGTTAAATATGCAAAAACCCATAATTGAAGATTTAGGAATAGCTCCAAAGAAACAAAATACCGAATCTTAAAACTAAATTTCTGATAATATTCTTTCCTCTCGGACCAATTTGCACCTACCTCGCAATTATAAAGCAAGTTTGTAAGATATTGACGCATTAATAAAATGGAACGCTATATTTGCAAACAGGGTTATATACCTAAAAGCATTCTCAATATGGTCAGAACGATTCTTATACCTAAAAAAGCAGATATCCACCTTTCAATCCCCGAAGAGTATATCGGGAAAGAGATTGAAGTCACTTATCTGGCACTGGACGAACTTGAAAACAAGAAAGAGCCGGTAACCATGTCTGAGTTCTTCGGGATACTTGATGAAAAAACTTACGAAGCCTTAAAAAAGCATACCGAAAAAGCCCGCGAGGAATGGAACAGAAGTATCTGATTGATACAAACATCATAATTGCCATCTTCAGTAAAACATTGCCTGATGATGCCAAAAAATTTGTTGCAAATTTGTCTCCAATTATATCTGCTGTTACTTATATTGAAACTTTAGGTTGGCATAAGGCTACAAATGAGCAGTTAGCTCCGCTAAAGGATTTTATGAGTAAGGCAACCATTTTGCCTATTGACCACCTTGTTATCGAGAAAACAATATTAATCAGGCAGCAAAAGAAAATAGGTCTTGGCGATGCCATTATTGCAGCTACTTCCCTTGTACATCATTTCAATTTACTTACAAGAAATACAAGTGATTTTAAGAACATTACTGGTTTGAATGTCGTAAACCCCTATAGTTTATAGCAGCGCCACAAACTATGCAGGTTTGGAAAGTTTGATAGATGTTGATCTGTTGTTTTAGTGCAGTTCGAAACTGCGCTTATAAATGCGAGCCAGTTACAAACTGGCCCGAGCGTTCCTTATTCAAAATTTATCTTCGCCTTTTCATAAACAACCCAGCGGTTGTTTTCTTTGCGAAGCATGCCTTCTTCTACAAGTACAATGGTGTGTTTGCCTTCATGGTCGTCTGTATAAGTACAACACGGAGCCAGATAAACCTGTGGATCAAGAATTGCTTTGCGAATGACCTCGGGATTTGAACGAATAGAGAAGAACGCTTTGTCCGGCACGTCTTCATACATTTCTATTTCATAAATAGAATCCATTCCCGGCTCATCCGTAAAGCTATTGGCTTCAAAATAGCCTTCGCTGTTCGGCAATCCTGCAAACTTATAAAAAGGCACGGCTTCACCATCTTCGTATTCTTTTTCAGGCATAAATGGTTCTGATGAGGTCGCAGAGGGTTGTTGAATGTACTCACCCGCAACTACCGCATCTGTCATTGAGTTATATTCTCTTCCCGGTTGTTTTGGAGTAGCGGCAGCAAATAAATCCAGGGATGAGGCTGGCGGTGGGGTTGATTCAAATAGGGTACCTGACGAAGCGGTTTTGGGCTCATTTACTGCTTCTATTGGTTTAGATGCTTCAGCAGCCTCATTCCCATTTCTTTCTTCAGGCACAATATTTTCAGGTTTTGCAATTAACTCAGGTTCTTCCCCATGAATCACTTCTTCAGGCTTTGCAGCCAACTCCATTTCCGGTCCTTTCTGTTCAACCCTTTCACTTTCTGTTTCTCTTTCTTCTTTTGGTTCTTTCTGTTCAACCCTTTCACTTTCTGTTTCTCTTTCTTCTTTTGGTTCTTCCTCTTTCTGCTTTGTTTCTTCTACTTTTTCTTTAAAGCCAATTAGCGATTCTTCTTTTACCGGTTCAGGACTTGATCTTGGTGTAGGGTTGCTAACGGGTGCCGCTGTTTTCATCAATCCCTCAATAAGTTTGTTGAGAGTTGCAATTTCACCTTTGAAATATTTTTCCACACGTTGTATTTCCTGCATGCTGTCATCTTTGGTTGATTTATTCCCATAGGTAGTTGACATAGGATGCATACTTCCGCCTTCTAATTTCTTCGTCTTGCTATAGGCCATATACGCCAATCCAAGTGCGCCCAGGCCCACAAGGAGACTCAAAAGTCCAAGCCAATCCGTCTTATGCCCCGTTTTGGCTGTGTTTTCTGTTGCGGCCGGTTCCGAAATTGGCTGGCTGGTATCAGAAGTCGTTGCTGTTTTTTCAGCAGGTTTTGTTTCCTCCGCCGGTTTTGAAGAAGCACCGGCATTGCCTGCTGTCGATGTTCCTTTCGCAGCATCTAAGGCATCTTTTTTTATTTTTTCAAGACTTGCTTTAAAGTCTTCAACATTGCCCTTGCGCTTTTTGGCTCCAATTTTAGCATTAGCAAAAGCAATCACTGTATTCAGTTGCGCATCAAGGGGTTTGTCTTCTTTAAATTTGTTTTTGTAATCATTGATATTTTTACAAAGCGCGCCTGTAGTTCCAGCTTCATCACCCGGGATGCTTTTATAAATGGATTCAAAACTCAGGCAATCCATGTTGTTTGCAACCTCTGCCCTGCCAGCTTCGCGATGGATGAAACGGATGGTTTCGCAATTGATATGATCAACAGCAGTGCTAAAAACTTCTTTGGTAGCCTGGGCCATAATAGTATTTATGGTGCTGGCAAAAAGGATAAACAGGAATAGGCTTTTGAGTGAAATTCTCATATCTATATTAACTTTAGACCGCAGAATTAGTAATTAATCCTGAATTAGCAAAGAACAAATAATCCACAACCCGGTTTATAAAAATTAACCGGTTTGAATTGACCATTTTATGTTTTGTCCCCAAATCTGTTCAATACGGGATGAGCCTACTAACAAAAACCTGTCCTTCACAATTTTTAAGATTAATGAACGTTCAATTGCCTTGCGGATCAGGCAATCCGGAGTAGTTTGGCATCTCAATTGTTAAATAATGTCAAATCTTTCCATTGTCCTACTCATTTGCTAAGTTTGTCAATTAATTGTAAACGCACTTATACAAAAACCAAATTACGATGAAAAAAATTTTTCTTTTATCCTTACTCTTTGCATTTACCCTGAGCGGAATATGTTTCGGCCAGGGACTCTCAATGCTGGATTTTTCGTTTAACGCCAAACTGCCTATAGATCCGAACATGCGGACCGGGGTTTTGCCTAACGGAATGCATTATTATATCCGCAAAAATACCAAACCGGAACACAGGGCTGAAATGAGGTTGGTGGAACATGCCGGTTCAGTATTGGAAAATGATTCACAACAAGGATTGGCGCACCTTACGGAGCACATGTGCTTTAACGGGACGAAAAATTTTACAAAAAGCGCCATTGTGGATTACCTGGAATCAATCGGAATGCGATTTGGAGCCGACCTTAATGCATATACCACTTATGATGAAACGGTATATATGCTCCAGGTACCTACTGATACCCCAAAGTTTGTTAAAAACGGGTTGCAGATATTGGAAGACTGGGCACACAACGTAAGTTTTGATCCTATTGAAATAGATAAAGAACGCGGTGTTGTTATAGAAGAATGGCGTTTAGGCCGCGGCGCTTTCGAAAGGATGCAAAGAAAAATTGACCCTATCATTTACAACAATTCGAAATATGCGGAACGCAACCCTATTGGCAAAAAAGATGTGGTTTTATACTGTAAACACGACACGCTTACCAAATTCTATCATGACTGGTACAGACCGGATCTACAGGCTATTGTAGTAGTCGGAGATTTTGACATGGACCAGATGGAAAAAATGGTTGTTGCACAGTTTTCACCAATTCCGGAACCAAAAAATCCACGCCCGCGTGTTCAGAATACAATCGCTCCCCATAAAGGCACTGTCATAGCGGAAGCCACTGATAAGGAAGATCCTTATGTCATTATCCAGGCGCAATACAGGCATCCTAAACTCGAGTATGCAACCGTAAAAGATTACCGCGACCATATCAAACAAAACCTTTTCAGTATGATGGTCTCGGCACGGCTTCAAGAACAAATGCATTCTGCAAAACCGCCTTTTACATACGCGGCAGCCAATATTGGTCAGGGTCTCGGACAAACGTCAGAATATTCAGTTTTTGGCGTGGCGCCCGATAACGATATTGCCGGGAGTATAAAGGCCATTCTTGCCGAAAATGAAAGTGTTCGCAGAAACGGGTTTACGGCATCAGAATTGGACAGGGCCAAGAAAAACCTGCTGGAACAAATAGAAAGCGCATATAAAGAAAAAGATAAAACAGATTCCAAAGCATTGACCGAAGAATGTGTCCGTCATTACCTTGATGGCGAAGATATTATGGGTATCAGTAACGATTATGCGTTTCATGAAAAGTTCATTCCTGAAATTACCCTGGATGAACTCAATATCATGGCCCACGAATGGATTACCGATGACAATAATGCCGTAATGCTGGAGGCACCTGATAAAGAAGGCATCAAAATTCCTACCGAAGCTGAAATCAAAGATATCCTTGAAGGTGTCAAAAAAGAAAATATCGCCGCATATCAGGATGCTTCTGCTGGTCAGGTACTTTTACCAAACAAACCGACCGGTGGCAAAGTAATAAAAGAAACAACCAATAAAGAAACAGGGACAACTGAATGGACACTTTCCAATGGGGCAAAAGTAATTCTGAAACCAACAGATTTTAAAGATGATCAGATCCTTTTTGATGCATACAGCCCGGGTGGAACTTCCCTGGTGCCTGATAAAGATTTTGTAACCTGTGAAAACGCCCCTGATATTATTGATTATTCCGGCATCGCATCTTTTGATGCCAATACGGTCACTAAAATGCTAACGGGGAAAAAAGTAGATGTAACACCTTATATTACTGAAAATTACGAGGCGTTTGAAGGTGGGACAACCCCGAAGGATGTGGAAACTGCACTACAACTCATTTACTTGTATTTCACAAACCCCCGTCAGGACAAAGATGGATTTGCTTCCTATATGGCGCGGGAAAACAGTTTTATACAGAACATGGCTTTAAGCCCTGAAGCTGTATTGAGGGACAGCAACCAGGCAGTAGTCAACAACCACCATTTCAGGAAAAGGCCGTTGACTGCTGAGCTTTTAAAAGAAATTAAGGAAAATGATGTTATGAACCTTTATAAACAAAGGTTTGCCGATGGCGGAAATTTCACTTTCTTTTTTGTTGGTAATTTTAAACCTGAAGATATCAAACCAATGATTGAAACCTACATTGGCGGCCTCCCGTCTACAGGGAAAAAAGAGAAATGGGAAGACCTGCATTATACTTTCCCAAAGGGAGTTGTAAAACAATATGTAAAAAAAGGGACAGAGCCAAAGAGCTATGTGGCCATAACCATGAAAGGTAAATTTGACTGGAATATGAAAAACAAGGTTGATGCTGAAGCCATGATAAAAGTATTGAACATCATGCTACGTGAAGTAATGCGCGAAGACAAAAGCGGTGTATATGGCGTTGGGGTAAACCTTGTACCTGCAAGGATCCCGGAAGCCGGTTATACCCTGAGTATTCAGTTTGGCTGCGCTCCTGAAAACGTGGATATGCTGGTGCAAACAGCCTTTGACCAGGTAGCAAAACTTGAAAAAGAAGGCCCGACAGCCCAGAATATGGAAAAAGCCATTGAGACCATGCATCGTTCCAGGGAAGTGAACCTGAAAGACAATAATTTCTGGGTACATGCATTGCAATCTTATTCTATGAATGGAGATGATATTTCTGACATTATGAAATACGATGAAATGGCTAATAAAATCACGGCAGCGGATGTGCAAAATGCTGCAAAGAGATATTTTAACATGGATAACTATGTTGAAATGGTGCTGGTGCCTGAGAAATGATCATCCGACCACTTTCGACATTTGAGCTTGTCGAAAACAACAATTTCAAAGCCGTTGACTTTAAAAAGTCAACGGCTTTTTTTATTTTCTGCCTTGTTTGGCCAGGTATAAAAGATGAAAATTTCATTAAAAACCTTATCTTTGCATATTAAAACCTTGCAATATGAAAACTTCTCTACGGTTACTATTATCTGCACTAATTATTTGCACCTTTGGTATTACTAATTCAAAAGGAAAGGGATACATAATCCCAGTTCATGATGTTAGTATAAACAAGTATGATGAAGATAGCACAGTTGAATCCCTCCAGCTTACAAATCTGGATTCAACAGGTATCATGAATATTCACTGGCAGATACTTAATGACGGGTTTTCTCTTTCAGGCTGGACCTATACCTTTTGTGACCTGGCACAATGCTATGTGACATCATACCCAAAATCAGCAACAGACCCACTGGTTCCTAAAACTAACGGGGCTTTTGTTATAACGGTCCAAAATTTTAACCATGAGGCGACTTCCGCGATTATGCAGATAAAAATATGGGACGCGAGCGATCCGAACCACCCAGATACCGTGAACATGAGTATAAATGGCACACTCATGGGAATTAATAATTCTATTATTCCATCTTCATTTGTAGCAGTTTTCCCGAATCCTGCTACAAACTATATTAATCTTGAAGCGAATCTAAATAGCTTCCAGCCCATAAAAGCAATTATTTTTAACAGTTTGGGGAAAACAATTTCTGAGCAAAACATCTCCGGAAGCACAAACCGTTTACCGGTTTATGATCTGCCATACGGGATTTATATCATCAGCCTTCGTGACCAATATGGCCGCGAAACCAGAAAGCAGTTTGTAAAAGAGTAAAACAGTCATTTTGTGGCTTTGAGTCAATTTTCCTCGAGTAATTTATGGTCGAATTAAGGATGTTAGGAGCCGTCATCCTATGTTTGCAAAG
>JABDEJ010000026.1 GCA_013287095.1 Bacteroidota bacterium
TCAGGTTTTGACTCCGAACACCTATACCATGAATTTATGGCGATAGTCGAACCGGCAATTCGGGATAAAATGATCTATGGCCTATTATGGTTGGACGAGAATAATATTGATGCAGTTTTGGTCGGAGGTGCCGCTGTTATTCATTATCTATCAGCCAACAGATCATTCACCCCGGACTTAGATTTTTTGGTCGCAGACCTGGGAAAAGTTAAAAACCTATTGGAATCGCAGTCAATAAAATATACCCCTCTTATACATGCAAATGGTGGTAATCCTATAGGTATAACTGTTGACCAATTCAATTTAGACCTGTTAGACACGAATGAGTGTAATACACAGTTAAATAGGTATGTTATGGAAACATCTGACAGAGTTTTGGTTGCCGGTGTTTCTTTGAGGATAATCAACCCCGAAGTTCTAATAATAATAAAGCTTGAACTTGGCCGGGATAAAGACGATGAGGATGCATTTGCCCTTTTAAAATCCGGCAGACTAAATAAAGAACGCTATTTTAAAGCGATCCGGGATTTACAGCCTTGCTTAAAACCGTCAGTGGATATTGTTTCTTATGGAAACCTTATACAATGAAACATGAAACCTTTACCGAATAAGTTACCATCGCCTAAAGACACTGTAATCGATGACTACGTAGATGATGACGGGCTATGGCTCATGACTAACGTTCATCAAGATGATACTGGACTACCAATGATTGTCTGGGCATCCATGAAGATGGGCAACTCTGCCCCAAGGATAAAGGTCCAAAATAACTATTCAAACAAGATAGCATTTAATTTTTTTTCAGTGAGTATAGAAGACAATCCGAAAGCTGTAAGTAAAAAGGAAATAAAGATTACAGACCAGGATTTACAGGCTGTTTATGATTGGATCGTTTTAAATAAAAAATGCTTGATGGATGTATGGAACGGTAAAATAGACTCTGTGGGGTTAGTCAGATCTATGAAAAGGTAAAATGAAAGAAGATAATATAAATAAGTTATTGAAGTTTCCAGAGGAACTTCCCAATGACAAGAAAGAGATCACAGAAGATGATTGTTTTATCTTGTGCAACGTTATACAAAAAAGAACTGGGCTGTCATCGGTGCTCTACATTTTCCCTAAGTTTTTTCATAATAATAACCACAATCTACCAAGGATAAAGGTTCAGAACAACTACTCTTCGAGATTCTTTGTCCAAGAAAGCGAATTGTTTACTGTCACCGTCGAGGATGAGCCTAAAGTTACAGGGAACGTAGGTATTCTCACAAGAAAAGATATTAATGAGATTGTGGAGTTTGTGAGACTCAACAAGGAAGTTCTTCAAGAACACTGGTATGATGATTGTTACGATGATGTACACACAGTAAGATCACTCAAAAAAGTTGGTTACAATTCTGGCGAGGACATTTTTGACATTATCGACTTTGTGGACAATATGAAAAAAGCGAAATGAAGTTTAAGCTATCTGTTTCAACACCTTCAAGCCTCTTTTAACTTTCTAAAATCACATAGAAGGTTAGGGGTCAACCCCATTGTGTCAATAAAGGTCAGGCGGTCATCTAAAATGTTTGCGTGGCCATCTTGTTTGATGATTATAAAAAACCGTGCAGTTCCCAGTCCGGAATAAAGGACTTCAATACTATTGTCCGTAATCGGCAAACAATCTTTGAGCTGTTGAACTCTTGTGTTTATTTGTCCCTTGGCCATAGTGCTCCGGTCTGTATGTTGATAAATAATTATTGACTTTCCCGCCTTGTAAGTGTCGCGGATTTCGTCAAAGAAGACATATTTTACAGCATTCGGATGTAACTTTCCAACAGATTTTATTTCCAGGCCATTGTCCGGGTCATAAAAAATGATGTCACATGCGGCTAACTTCTTTACGCTGCTGTCATGCCAGGCAAATCTCTTTGTCTTTTGCGGAATTATCTCAGAAAAACATAATGTCTGTGGTGGTAGAGCGCCTGATTCCTTAACAGTAGCAACATTTCGTTTTGATGGGTCACGAAGTTCTTTTAGTGTTTCAGATAATTCTTCATCTACGTCATGCGGATATGAGGTTTTATTTCCATCATTTTTGCCATCGTTCTCAACAAGGCACCAGTTAACCCCAAGCCTTAAGTTATCCTTGCATAAGTTTTTTAGGAGTAAATACTTCACGAAATCTCCCGTGTCGCCAACATATCGGTTTTGCATTTTAGGATTTCATTTGCCGCCTACTCGATAGATTTTTGGCAAATCTAAAAAGAAAATTTGAAAGAGGTATTATAATACCTTAAATTTAAAGTAGAGTCTTGCCAGATTCGACCCATGACAAGACACCCAGAAGGAGATGAATTCCTGAAACAGCTAGGTTTAAACCTCAAAAGGGTAAGGCAAGAAAAGGGAATAAGTCAATACAAGTTGGGACTGGAAACTGAAACCGACGCCAGCTATATCAGAAAAATTGAAAGGGGCAAACAGAATCTCACTATTCTTAGTTTATTGAATATCGCCAAAGTTTTGGATATAAATATAATAGAGGTGCTGCCATAATAGGATGGGAAGATAAGTCCGGAAGCAGGATAAAGGAAAATCATTATATATTTTGTATCCAAGAAACCTCTCAGAAACCATTTCTTTACGACCCTTTTACGACAATTGGCTTAAACCAGCCCGGAGCGCCCTTGAAAGGTTTCTTTGAAAATTAGGTTCGAGCGTAGGTTACGCTAAAAACATATATGCCAATAAATTAGAACTGTTTAATAAGCTCCCAACTGAACAGGTGTTAGGAATGATCCTTTACTTTGATCCAAATGGAGATTAACTCGGCTGTCTATAAAATAAGTTCTAAAAAGATATTCCTTACTTTTCGGGTACGGATCTTGGTAATAAATATCTTTTAGTTTGTCTGTAAATGCTCCAAATATTTGCTTATCGGCATCAATATTAAATGCAGGGAATGAATATCCTACGATGACCAGTATTTCAGTTTCACTTGCAATTTTTTTAGCATATTCCATCATCATTTTATCGTATCTTTTTGTTTCCCAACTAAATGAAAAAATGTGATCAAATAACGTTGTATCATGCTCGTTTGATTCATATGAGAAATAAATCGATCCTACAATCGCCTTTAAGTCTGACTTAAGATTTCTGAACAAGTCATTAATTTTTGGAGCCTGATTATAATCTGTCTCATATAATCCTGCAATCCCATTCATATGAACAATGTCAGGTGATTTCCGAATTGGTGAAATTTCAACTCTTGGATAAACTGCCATATGCTTTTGAAGTTCCGCTAATGTGGAAACTTCAAAATTTGACATTCCAGCAAGCTCAATCTGTGAATCATAATTCCAAGTTAATATTTTGATTTCATCCGGAAACTTTTGACCTCCATTTGTATCGTGACCCAAAATTGAAATAAGTAATGTATTATGTCGTTTACTCACTTCATTCTCAGATTGCAAAATGGTAAAAAGCAAGGATAATACATATTTAAGTCTTTTTAATTCAAGCTGTTTCCCTTGATTATATAACTGTCTTGCAAAAACATCAACAGAATCATAACGTGATTCATTTGAAGCTAGCCACTTAAAATCTTTAACAATCCCCTCAAAGCATTTTATTTCATCGGGTTTTGTTTCTTGATTTTTTTTCTTTTCGGTAAGTATTTCTTCAATCCTGTTAGCTGTACCCGTAAGGCTGCCACCAATATCATTAACAAGTGGTAATACCCCCCAACTTGCACCTGCACCGAAAAAATAAGTAATTTTCTTCATTTACTAATAGATTCATAATTTGCTGGTCTTATTTCCATTTGCCGTTCCTAAAGTAAGCACACCCGTTGCAAGGGCAATGATAAAAAGAATAATTACAAGTGTCACCGCAAAAGCAGCATTCTGAGAATTTCTAAAGAATTCTGCCTGCTGAGCTTTAGTTTTCTCTCTTCTAGCTTTTTGCTCTTCCCTTGCTCTCCAACGATTATCATAGTCCTTCCGTTTTTCATCATCTAACAAAATTTCCTGGGCTTCATTTATTCCTTTGAATTTTTCTTCCGCCTGTGGATCGTTGTGATTTAAATCGGGGTGGAATTTCTTAGCCAACTGCCAATAGGCACTCTTTATTTCCTCTTTGGAAGACGAAGGATGAACCCCTAAAATGTTGTAGTAGTTTTTCATAATTTTTTAATTAAGCATGTTATTATATTACCGATTGGATTTACGTTGCTTTATATTCCTTTTATTTTTTTTTCTAACGAATTCTTTTTCTGTTTCAGTGTATTTCCGTGCAGGCTTCACTATACCATTTGTTATCCAATAGTGAGATTGACATTCAGCACTCCACCTTCCAATTGAAGGATTAAGCGAAATTGTTTCACCGTTAAATGTAAATTCCCAACGTAAAGGAGATAAAGGTGTTACAACATCCTCACCACACCCACAACAGCATTTATGAATTGCTACGCGATATTTAATAGAAATATAGAGTATGCCATCTTTTAGCTCGTCAGGCATTAGGGTGACGAATTCAGCCGTTATTTTCTTTGTAAAATATTTTTGCATCGCTAATTGAAAATGTTGAATTATACTCCTGTCCTATATCCCTATAGATTCCAAATAATTTTTTCCATTTTAGGACCGCAAACGCAGCACTTATAGAATTAAGCTCCGCTATCTGGATGTTGGCAGAATAATCATTGTCCCCCCCATCGTCAAAAGTGATTTTGTCATAAACGTGATCGTGATGTTCTTGGGTTGATATTGTTGTTCTGATATGACCAAACAGCATCATATCTTCCTGCTGTACGCCTATTCCTCCATTTATAAAAGGAATACCTTTTTCAAGCAAATAATTAACGATAATTTTCCTGGTTGGACCGTGGTCTATTGAAAGAAACACAAAATCAAGAACTGACAACTCATTTACATTATCGCCTGTAATCTTATAATCATGCGGTATTATCCTTTTATGCATTCGAGAATAAATGTCAGCAAAGTAATTTACTTTTTTGAATCGTTCTTTCAGATCTTTTACTGATGGTGCTCCTGGGGATCTAAAAGCGTTATGCTGACCAAAATAATCTTCGTCAAATAGATGAATCTCCTGTATAGGGGTTTTACTGATAAGGTCTAATATATATGAACCAGTGCCCCCCATGCCAATAATTCCAATTTTCAACCCTTGAACTTTAACAGAAATAGGGTTTATCAACGCTCTGATAGAATTGGCATCATAATAATTGAAGACAGAATCATCATTTTCAGATTCAATGACCTCAAAAGTCTGTGCTTTTATTAAAGGGTCGATTTTCCGTACTTGCATAGAAATTCGTGTCTCGTATTTCGTGATCTTATCATAGAAATCTTTATATCCTTCATCAGGTTTTAACGAAAACATAAACTCAACGTCCAATCCAGACAAAAATGTCTGTGGATTACTAGCTGTGTTGAAAACTGGTGTTCCATTTGATTTATACGGTAGGCTACCAATGAAATACGCACGGTGATCGGTGGGTTTAATTGTTTGATCAACAGCAACTTCTAAAGGTGTTACCAAAATTCCGTATTTTATCTCCATCTGAGCATTAAGATATGGGATGTGGTGTACGATAAGATATAGCTGCCTAATTTCTATTTCGTACCCATCATCCCATAACCTCTTTAGATCAGGATTATTTGCAATAAACTCTGGAATCATTGTTAGGATTCATTATCTTTTGTAACAGTAAACTCCATCCCGTCTTTTACACGAACAGTATCATCCTCATCCATCTCCCCACTATGATTCTCTCCCTTTGCATAGGTTACGGTATAGACAACCGGCCTACCTTGAAACACACCATAGGCTAACTTAACCACCTCCTCAAAAGTGATTTCTTTTCCTGAGAATTCCTTACGTTTAGCATTTACAAAGATTTCATAATCATGCCTTTCGTGTTCATGCCTTGGCTCCGTAACGAATTTCTCAATCCCATACCCACCCAAGTCTACAAGCTCGTTAGGCTGAACCTCTGCTTTGTGGCCAGGTTTGATTGCATAAATCGCATGCGTTTCTAAATTAAGCTCTACAAGCTTAGCAAGCTCTTTACCTTCGATTTCAACTTTGTCGACCTCATAGGGGGCATCGTTGATCTTAATTTTGTAATGTATAATCACCCCAGGATCATACTTATGCCTTTCGGCATGCCCTTTGTGGAAGTGTTCTTCCACGTCATGAATAATTTTAGTTTCCATATTTTAGCAAACCCTCATTTTACGGCTGAGGAGCCGGTTAAAATTGTTTAGCTTGTGCAACAAACGTTGTACCAATAAAACAAATATTTTCGGAAAGCGTTCCATATGTGAATATTTTGTATCTTTGCTGACACAATTACACTGACATTATGGCGAACCAACTGGACACCGACAAGTTGTCACACGCGATTCGGTTAAAGAGAGGCTCTAATGGTCTCAGGGAAGCAGCAAAAGAAATAGGCGAAATCAGTTATACAACCCTATCTCGGATAGAACAGGGTAATGTTCCGGACGTTGATACATTTATTCGTATTTGTAAATGGCTTGAAATGCCTACAGATGCTTTTATTATTGATGGCGAACCTGAACAAGCTGGATCAAATAAAAAGCTGGTTGCGCTGCTAAGGTCAGACCAAACACTTCCCCGAAACGTTGCTGAGGCGTTAATAGAAATGATAGGCCTCGCGTACAAGCAGAAACTGGCAGCCTCTCCTTCAAACCATTCTGTAAAGGGTAAATAGCATAAGCTATGGCGAATGTAAGTTTACCCTATCGATTCAAATCTGGCTGTCAGAAGAAAGCAATTCAGCTTAGGGTAGACATGGGGCTTAAGCCCTCTGATGCTATGGATGCTTTTCACCTTGCAAATTTCTTAGGTGTAGACTGCATCCCCCATTCCAAAGTCTGTAACGGAGAATCCAGGTTTAACTGTTTAAACTGTTCTAACTGGTCTGCAATATTTGTATCAGATGGAGAGTATCATATGATTCTCTATAATGATACGCATGCAGACACCCGAAATCAAAGTTCGATAATGCATGAAATTTCACATTTTATATTAGGCCATGCTACCCCACCGTTTTTAGATGACTATCCCCTTTTTCATAGAGACCATGAACCACAACAGGAATTAGAAGCTAATACTCTAAGTTCCATTTTGTTATTACCAAGAATAGCCCTTGAGAATTGTGCCAAAAAATCTATGAAAATAAACGGGATCGTTGAAGAATATGGGGTGAGTAAATCTTTGGCAATCAAAGAGCTAAATATGAGTGGCATCTTGAAACAATATAAAAGGTGGAATCCATTTTTAGAATAGAATTTATTCTTCCATAACTCTTTCTATACCATTTTTTACGACGCTTGGCATTTCTACAAACTTGCGCCAAAAAGGGGTATAACCCGAGTAAAACATTAAATAATCTACCATTTACCTAAATTGCTCAAATATTAACCTACGGGAATTCACCGATGTTCCAAGAAATAAAAAACAGAGATGCGTGGGCAACAATACGTGGTTATGTTTATCAAGTCGATACTACATTGCTGAGATGGTTAGGGCTTAATGACAACGAATTGCTTGAGCTCGAAAGAGGCGAAGATATTGACATAATACAACAAAGTATTTCAGGCGAGGAAACATCCCGATTATTAGATCAAATAAAATTTCGCGAATCTAACATTACCCTGAATAATACTTCGGTAATAGAGACCATTGTCAACTTCATTACACATCGTGATTCAAATCCTGGTATGAACCTATTTTTTAGGTTTGTGACCAATTCTGGATATGGAATAGAACGCCCGGAAATTTTTACTGGGGGGAAAAGTGGAATTGAAAAATGGATTGAATTATCTTCAAAGAATGAAGAAGAAGTAAAAGATGAATTGCTTGTACTCAAAGATCATTTGCTGAAAAAAATTATTGAGATATATGGAAATGATGACGACAAAATTTCTGCGGAGGTAAAGTCTAGTATTGATTTTTTAACAGTATGTAGCACTAGTGATTTGTTTGAATTGGTTTCTTCCTTTGAATGGAGTCTGGAAAATGATGATGAAAAACAGATCAGTAGCAGAGTTAAAGATCTCTTGATCGAAAAAGGCATAGCAGCAGAAGAAGCTACCGAAAAGGTTTATGCGTTGCTTTTTTTATACTTGTTTAAGCTACTTTCGGGAAAAGGCATAAAACGACTAAGCAAAACGGATCTTGACGAACAAATTAAACGAGGAATCAGCGCAACTGATCAGAGGCTTTTTGGCATAATAAATGACCTGAATAATGCCCTAAAGGCTCGGTTAGCCGAATTAGAAAAAAGAGTTTCCGGAGCAGAGACAGACATTACAAACATATTCAGCCTCATCAAAAATATTGATTCGAGCACAGAATTTAACTATCAGGTTAATAACCTATCTTTAAATCCACCTTCACTAATCATAAATGGTTCTAAGAGGATTGAGAAAGTTAGTACTATTCTTAATTACTATAAACAAAGAAGCTGGATATTACTACAAGGAATAAATGGGTCTGGTAAATCACAATTAGCAGCAATGGTTTCACAGAAATTCACTTCTTCTTTTTGGCTTGATTTGAGACCTTTTACTGAAGATGAAACCAAAGCCGGAATGGTTTTACATGCTTTTCTGAAACATATTTCTGGCAGGGAGATAAGCAACCAAAGCGATATGGATCATTTTGCAAGGTCTCTACCTGATGGAACAGTACTAGTTGTTAATGATTTATTCCGTACATCTCCCCAAAGCCTCCAATTAAATGAGTTACTGGTATTACTTAACAACTCTTTTTCAAAAACAGGAGCAAAATTGCTCACAACCTCGAACTATCCTATTCATCAAAGTATAAAAGAAAGGCTGATCCATGACAGCTTTTTAGAGATATCTAATCTTGAGTTTTCTGACCAGGAAATAATAGAATATTTTCATAACAATGGGGCACCTGAATTAGTCTTAAATTTTCTAAATGTAATAACTGTTGTTACAGCAAGAAATCCTAGGTTAATAAGCGCCATACTGCGCCGTTTGAAAACGATTAATTGGGGGCAGAACTCAAATGAAGTGATTAATGAGATGTTTGGGAAAGAATTTACTGAAGAGATTCTGAATGATGTTCAGGTATCAATCAGAAAATTCATCACCGATGTAGAGTCAAAAGAACTACTTTATCGACTTAGTCTCATCAACTGGAGTTTTGGTAATCAAGAGATTATGCACGTAAGTGATGTACAAAAATCTATTGAACACCCAAATGAGAAGCTTGCAGATCTAGTGAATATTTGGATACAGCAACAAGGTTCTGAATTCCAGATGTCACCACTAATTCATGATATCGGGAAGAAGAATCTTCATCCTGATGTAATAAACAACACCTACGTTGCCCTTGGCAAATCCATTATGACGAAGAAAAAGCTGGATCTGTTAAGTGCATCACGGGCGATAAATCAGTTCATTGCAGGTAAAGCATTTGATCTTGCTTCAGAAGTATTGATCGTTGTACTCAATTCAGCACAAGAGGAAGACCAGCTTAAAACAATAAAAGAGTGGGGCTATTTAGACTACTGGAAGACTACAAGTTTGCCACCTGAAATAAGCATTTCTATGCGCATTCACATTCGAAATCACCAACTTAGGATAGCCGATGCATTGGGACTCGATACCACCTTTTATCTTCAGGAACTAGTTACGTATTCACATAATACAGATCTCGATCCTCATAGCAAATTCACTATTAGTCTTATGCTGATCTCACAAATGGCTAGGGTTGATTTGGATAGCTTCTGGTTTAACTTTAACAATGCTTTTAACACACTTAACTCATTTAGTCCGGAAGAAAAAGAGAGATTCCTGGACCATGTTAATATTCTTAGTACCGGGTTATGGCTGCCACTTCAGCTCTTGAAAACGGATGAAGGTATCTATCAATGGATAAAATCAATAGAATCAATAGAACAAACTTATAGCATTGACTTTTTTAATAATAGTATTGCTCAATCAGCTGTAACTATTATTACTCAGAACCTAATCAACAATAATACGGATCAAAATTGGCAAAAGGTATTTAGTGTCTTGGAATATATGCTTGAGGTTTTTAAACGCAGAAAAAAGCAAGTCTTGGAAGCAGCGGTTACAAATGAGATCATTGCTCTAACTTTTGTAAAGATAAAAAACAGATCAAAGGGATTAGATTTGTTTTATGAGGCATTCAATCGCATTGATTCTACCGATGCTCGTTATTTACTAAGCGAGAATATTGGAAAGCTGCTATATGATGCAAACGAAAAAGAGGATGCTTCAAAATGGCTGCTGCAGGCAGTACAATTTAATAGTACGGACCAGGAATCTTTTATAGATACCTTAACTTACACAGCTGCAGCTATATCTAAAACTGATCGTATAAAAGCTGTGGAATGTTGTATTCAAGCTCTACAACTGGCCAAAGAAAAAGATTTCTATTCGGAATTAGATTATATTCAATTGAATGGAGAATTAGCTATTGCATATTGGGTAAATGGGGACATAAAACACTCTTATGAATGCTTTGAGGAGATAATATTACGCCTTTTCGACGTAAAAGAAAAGGTTATAGATCAAAAAAAATGGATTCGGCTGTTCAAACTCTCCGCTCACGCTTTAGGTTATATATCTGCTGAAGTAGCTGGTAAATCGGTACCTAAAATACATGGGGAAGAATACTTTGAACCTGAGCAAGGATTTTTTTCGTTTAACACGAAGGATTTGTCTGACATTTATGATTCTTCCGATGATCCAATGGCTTTTGTTCAGCTTGCTGAAATTGCTGAAATTATAGGTGATCTCCCTAAGGCTTATCAACATTCAATTAAAGCATTTGATTTGGCTCGAAAAAATGGGAATGCTAAAAGAATAATTATGGTTGCTGCAACCTGCAGCCAATATTCACTAATCAACTTTAAGGTTGAGGAATCGCTGGAGTCTTATTTACTATTTTCGGCAACATCATCATTTCTGCAAGGGCAATCACTAGAAGAAAAATATTCGAATTTAAAGCAGGAAACGTTTGATCAACTCTTAAAGGATAAGCCAAGTAAAGCTTGGGACAGTGCTGAAAATGCATCTTTAGTTTTTGCAGTAATACCTATGCTAATAATGGTGATGACTGATTACATAGAGAACCTGCCTAATAAGGAGCAGCGGCTAGATGAGTACTTAAAGATGTTAAAAAATTATGAACAAAGAGCATCAGATCCAGCACTATGGAATTTAGTTGAAGAAATGAGTAGGCGTATTATAACAGGTCAAATGTCACAGCAAGAAATGATTAATAGGGGCAATACGTTTGGGGAAAATAATAAACAGCACGAGCAAATTATTTGCATCCTAGGAATGATCTTTAGCACCAATGATAGCCAATCCGCTATTAAGCAGATGTTGAATATCATGCCTTATTTCACCAAAACATTAGATGCGACCGCAAGTATTCTTCATTATTCGATCTTACCTTTCGTGAAATCAATTTGTGTACGGTTACTTGCTAACCAAGATAATTCCCAGGAAGCAAAAGTCAGAATAGGGCAAATTGCACCCACTGAAGAACACTCAATACAAAAGGTACTGCAAATAGTAATTGAATATTTTAAGTATACAGATTTCCTTGCTGACCGAAAAGCATGGTTGGTTGAATATAAGCAGATCTAAGTAAACAATCCGCAACTCCTCTTTCATTCATGCACAAATTGTCCACCCCTTTCTCAAGGGTTTCTTCAAGAAAATCCTTATTTGAACTCAGTGGCCTATCTATATTTACCCCGCCTCTCCTTCCTTCTATCTCCTTATTTTTTTACGACCCTTTTACGACGTTTCGCTTTCCTCCAATAAAAATGCCCCCAGAAATACCGAAAATGGCTATTCTGAGGGCATCTTTGTGGTCGCGTAGGGAGTCGAACCCTAAACCTTCTGATCCGTAGTCAGATACTCTATCCAATTGAGCTACGCAACCATTTTGAGGGGCAAAGGTAAGGAAAAAAGTATTCAGTATTCAGTATTAAGTGATAAGTGATAAGTTGGAAGCAATAGATGTTGAGAGGACTTTTTTCCGCTCACCACTCTCATTCTCAACTCCCCTTTCATTCCGGCTTCAACAAATTCCCTTTCGGTCCTACGCCTTCAATATGCACCAGATAAGAGCCATAATGCCCTGCTACACTTACGGTAATCGCAGATCCCACAAGGACAACTAATACCACAAACTCCAGTAGCATTTTTCTCTTTTTCACAATAAAGGTGAATGTTTTTAAAACCAAAGCCGCAGTAGCAAGCCAGGTAGTATAATCCGAAAATTGATGGTGTGTGCGAAAAACCTGCAATGCCTCTGGAGACAATGCTTTGGTAAGCGGGTGGGCATCAAAGATATCTGCGGCAAGCCATGCCCCCGCCGTTCCGCAAACCAATAAAATCAAAACTGAAAGGTTCAATTCCTTTTTCCAATGGGCCAGAAACTGGAGGAAGGCTGCAAATATTAACAGGACAATAGGAAAATGGACTACTAAGGGGTGATAATTAGGGAAATTCCACATATCAACATGCTGGCCGTTCGCCGAAGGATTTCCTACTGGATGAACCACTGTGCCGGCTATATTGGTAGAACCCGCAAGAATAGAAAAGCTCACGAAACATATTAAAAAACATACAATCAGGCTAATAAGGTATTTAGATTTCATAATGGTTCTGACCACTTTTCAGGGTTTGAAGTTAGGAAGTATTTAGATTACCAGATCTTCCCGAAATCGAAATCAAAGCTGCATCCCGAAGTTATAAAGTTGTAATTACCTGAATCAAAATTGCCTTCAGAACGGTATTGTTTTATGCTTGGATTGTCAAGGACAAATATTTCTGCTTTATTGACTGATGGATAAACGATAACATAATATTTTACGCCTGCATCCTGGTAAAGTTCGAATTTCAGGGTTTTGTCTTTTTGGGAAGTAGAGGGAGATAAAATCTCAAAAACAATTTCAGGTGTTTTTCCAATGAATACGCCTTCTTCAAATGGCCTGCAAATCACTACCACATCCGGTTGTACGATCGTATTTTCTGAAATTTCCCAGTTAATGGGCAGATTTACTTCGCATTCAGAACATCCGCAAAGGGCATCTTCAATCCGGGCAGCAATCTTTAAGTTTAATTTTTGATGCCTCCATGATGGCATCGGCGACATAGCATAAGGCACCCCGGAAATCAATTCCCAATTGCCTTCCCATTGCAGGTAGTCAGCCTTCGTATATTTGGGTAGATATTTTTCTTCAAAGGCGAGCATTGGTTTCCATAATATTTCAAGGCAAATTTAAGCAATTTTAAGAATAAGTAATCCACAATATCTAATATCCCCCATCCCGCACTATTTTCCCTAAATATCTGTTAAAGTAGATTATGAAAGAAGAAATCATTGAAGCTGTAAAAAATGCGGATGCTGATAAGATCCAGGAGTTGCTTGCTATAGAGCCATCTCTTATTTATACCGTTACCCCTGCAGGCATATCACTGATATTGTTGGCCTGTTATTATCGGAATCCTGAGATATTAAAGCAATTACTTGGTTATCAACCTGATTTAGATATTTTTGAAGCTGCTGCCGTAGGTGATTATGACAGGGTATATGATATCCTGAAATACACACCTGAACTTGTAAACGAATATTCAGAAGATGGGTTTACACCTCTCGGACTCGCCAGTTATTTTGGGCAATATGATGTGGTAAAACTGTTGCTTGCAAAGGGTGCCGAAGTAAATATTTATTCTAAAAATGTAATGCAGGTAGCACCGATACACTCTGCGGTAACAGCTGACAATCTTGAAATTGCGAGGCTATTGCTTGAAAACAAGGCTGATCCCAATATTATTCAATCAAAAGGTGTAACCCCCTTGCACGAAGCTGCTCAGAATGGTAGTCATGAAATGGTTGAACTTCTTTTAACTTATGAAGCAGACCCCGAAGCCAAAATGGGTGATGGAGAAACACCTATGGACATCGCGGTTAAAAAGCATTATCCAAACATTGCCCATTTGATCAAAAATTTTAAAAGCAGCTACCAAAAGAGAGGGTGAAGAGCGTAGAGCGAAAGAGCGTCCGCCTTCGCTGAAGCTTCCGCGGCTGAAAGGGAAGAGCGGGCTGACGCCTGATTCCTGACCCCTATTTTGAACATATTTCGCACTTTATTGTCTTATTGATAAATACAAAAATATATGTGGTTCTGGAACACCTGGGTTTTAATCGGATTTGCACTAATAATAGTAGTTTTAGGAAAGTTGCTACACGTGTGGCACAAGTACAGAACCGGCAGCAACCGCGCTAAGGAATCTCAGACTAACTAATTGGTTTCCATTAGCTCCCAAGCCGAACCATATTTCCCATTCTTCTCGCAATATTCAAGAAAACGGTCATAAAAAGGATGGTTTCCGAGGGTGGCACTGTCACCGATGACTACCAGTTTTTTACGCGCGCGGGTCAAGGCAACATTCATCCGCCTGTAGTCTGATAAAAAGCCGATCTCCCCTTTATCGTTACTACGTACAAGTGAAATATAAATGATATCGCGCTCCTGCCCCTGGAAGGCATCAATGGTATTGATATCAATAGTGGCAAGGGATTGGATAAATGTATTGGAATTCACCAGTTCCTGGAGATGTTTCACCTGTTCCCTGTAGGGTGAGATAATACCTGCCATCGGCAAGTGATTTAAGTTATTTCCAGTCAATAGTTTTTCAAAATGCTTCAGCAATATATCGGCTTCGCCCGGGTTGAAAAGGCTCATGGTTTCAGGGTTTTGTTTTTCATCAAAACTGCATCCTGCCGTATCAATAAATTCAAGGGGAATATTATCCGATAAGTCTATTACATGTTCTGCTACAGATTTATCCGCGATTAATTTATTATCATAAAATTCCTGGTTACTGAATCCCATGATACGCTCATTCATACGGTATTGGGTATTGAGCAATGAAACTTCCGGCAACCTGTTCAGGCATTTTTCTATCAATGTTGTACTTAATCCTTGTCTTGCGGCATCCATATTTTTGACTGTGGGAGGCAATTGGAAAGGATCACCTGCAAGGATGACTCTTTGTGCCCTTGCCACGGGTATCCATGTTGCCGGTTCTAGCGCCTGGGCTGCTTCATCTATCACCAGCGTTTTATACGTTCTTCCATCCGTATATTTATTTATAGAACCTACAAGGGTACAGGTAATTACATCGGCATTTGATAGTATCTGGCTTACGGCATAGTCTTCCAGTTTTATGGCATCGTCTTTAAGTAGTCGGGCTTCTTTGAGCAACAGGTTTCGCTGGTCGCGCTCACTTTTCCCGAAATGTCTTTTGTATTTTGAAGCCATTCGCCTGTATTCATCTGCCTGTTTTTTAAGGTTTTTGACATCTTTGGAGTATGTGTGTCGGTCGAGGCGCGCATCAAGGGTATGGCTGATAATAGACTCGTCCATTCTTGCAATATTTCCAAGCCTCACAACGTCCAGTCCTTCATCTGATAGTCGCTCGGTAAGCAGGTCAACAGCTGCATTACTTGGCGCACAAACGAGTATATTTTTTTCTGTTTTTGCGATGTGTTTTATTGCCTGAACAAGTGTTGTTGTTTTTCCAGTCCCGGGGGGGCCATGTATAATGGCAATATCCTGGGCGGAAATAATCCTGTTCAGGGCTTCGTTTTGTGACTCATTCAGTATAGGTATATTAACATGGTTATCAGGATGTATAAAGCGCGCTTCTTTGTCCCCAATGATTATATCGCGTAATTCTGACAACCTGTTGTTCTCAGCAGACATCACTCTCTTAACGCCGTCTTCCATTTCCCGATAAGAACGTTCGTCAAAAAGCAGATTGATCCCTATCTTTCCATCGCTAAGCCAATCCGGCATTTCATCCTGGTATAGTATCAGTTTTAAAGTATTATTATTTACATAATGAATAACACCTGATTCCTGCTCTTCGTCATTTCCATTTTTATTACAGAAAATCCCAGCCATTTTTCCCGCCGAAAACTGGTGCGGTTTGTCTTGTTGCGTGGGCCGCTCTACGATGATATAGGGATAGTCGCCAAGGCCGTAGCCTGTTTCTTTGATCACAACTGGGTACCAACAAACGCCTTGCTCTTTTCGCTGTTGCAGGGTGCTGTTTTTAATATTATCAAGATATTGCCTGAGGTCTTCTTCCTTTTCAAGTCTGAGTAATCTGAGCAGCTCCTGTAGTTGTTCACGGGGATTCATGGGGCGAAGTTATGGCTTTGCCCTGAGGCTATTAGGTAGATGTTCCACTTTTTCAAAAAGTGGAACATCTTTGTTCATAGGTTAAAATATGTTAATGCGCCCATTCTTATATATATTAATTACTTGTTTAACAAATGGTTACTTACGTTAACTTTTGAGACCTGTTTTGTTTGTTCCTGAATTGCTTAACTTCGTATTCTAGAAAGAAGGAAGATGGCCCATTACAATTATTTTAAACCGGCTTTTTTAAGCCTGGTAATTATCGTTTTTGGATTTATTCAACATGCCAAAGCCCAGAATTGGCAGGATAATATTCAAAATGATTCCAATTTTTTCAGCATTCAAAAAGCGTTTTATGCAGACCCTGCCAATACGCCTAAAGATGATGAAGAGGATGGCCCGATAGAACTCTTCAAAAGATGGGAAGCATTTATGTTGCCACGGGTTTATCCTACAGGAAATCCCTTCGCTCCTGACATTGTTTACAAAGAGTGGGCAAAATACCAGGCTTCCCGGGGATTGAATAAAACCGGGGCTTATTCGGTTGCAAATGGAGGGTCATGGTATTACCTCGGGCCAATGACGACGCCCACCCCAGGCGGTGCACCGTTAAGCGGAGGTGGAACAGGCAGAATAAATTGTATTGTTTTCAGGCCCGGCAACCCGCAGATCATGTGGGCAGGTACCGGATCAGGTGGTTTGTGGAAGAGCACTAATGGCGGCCTCAACTGGACCACTAATACAGATAATCTTCCCGATCTCGGCGTGACAGATATCGCTTTCAATCCAAGACACCCTGATTCTATGTATATGGCCACGGGGGATGGTTTTGGCTATCCTATAAGCAATGGTACCCATTTTGACGGGACTTATAGTAACGGTGTCATGATATCAACAGACGGAGGCAATACCTGGGATACCACATCGCTGAATTGGGCATTTTCAAAAACGATATCAATATCGCACCTCTTAATTGTACCTGAAAATCCAAACATCATTTTTGCCACAACCAATGCCGGTATCATGCGCAGTGCGGATGCAGGAAAAACATGGGTAAATGTTTTAAAACAGGATTTGAGTGATATAAAATTGAATGAGGCAAACCATAGTTTGATCTATGCCGCCGGAAGTGCATTATATATCTCCAATGACACGGGTAAAACGTGGAAAGTGCAGAGCTTTAAATTACCGGCCGCTACGGCAGAAATGGCAATTGCAACGACCCCGGCGAACCCTGCAATCCTGTATCTCGCCCTTTATCCCAATTTTGCAAACCAGGGAAGCAGTACATTTTTAATGAAGTCATCTGATAGTGGGTATACATGGAACAGTCTCGGGGCAATATCAGGAACAACTTTCTACGGATATTATACATGTGGATTAAGGGTTTCTCCTTATGACTCCAATCTCGTATTTGCGGGAGGTGTTGATGATGTGAGATCAACTAACGGAGGGACTACGTGGAGCCTGATAACCTATAACAGCGCGAACCCTGATTCAGACTATTATGTTCATGCCGATCACAGGGTATTCGTATATTATCCGGGCTCAAAAGATACAATGTATGACGGAGATGATGGGGGAATATACATGAGTACCAACGGTGGAACCCATTGGAAACTCGTAAGCGGAGATATTCATTCGCTGGAGTTTTACAGGATGGGAAATTCAATTACCGATACGACAATAATGTATGCCGGTGCGCAGGACAATGGTGTGAACCAATTTTATAAAGGGCAGTGGAACCATGTTATAGGTGGCGATGGCATGACCTGCCAGGTTTCACCGCAGGATCCGGGAACAGCTTACGGAAGCACCCAAAACGGAAGGGTGAAGAGAACTTCGGATTATGGAGTTACCTGGCAGAATATTTATCCGACCGGGTCTGGCAGTACTAACTGGACGACGCCATTTATCCTGGATCCTATAAACCCGGATACCATCTATTTTGGCGGAACAAAATTATATGAATCTGAGGATGAGGGAGATACATGGGCAAATATTGCAGCCGGTATAAAAATCAGCGAAAACATTTCATGCTTTGCCATTTCACCTGATAATGATGGGGTAATTTACGTTGCCCTTGGCAGCGATCAATTGGCACCTGCCTCCTCGCCAAGAATGTACAGAACCACCAATGGCGGCAATACCTGGGTAAATACAGTTACGGCCAAAACCAGTACGCTCTTAAACGTGAATACTTACCAGACTGGCATAGATGTGGAACAGGGTAACCCTGCTACCGTTGCGACCTGTTTCTCCGGCTTTAATGCAAAAAACAAAGTTTTTATTTCAAATGATACCGGCGCTACCTGGATTAATATTTCTACCGGACTGCCCAATGTGCCTGTGGATTGTATCAGGTTTGAAGGATCAACAGAGCATGGCCTTTTTATAGGGACTGATGTCGGTATCTTTTATCGCAATGATAATACCAATGGATGGGTGCCTTATATGACAGGCTTGCCAAATACCATTGTTGACCAGATCGAAGTATTCCCTGCATACGGTAAGATAAGGGCATGCACCTTTGGAAGGGGTATATGGGATGGATATTTACCGGGTTACGTTTCAAATATTGAAAAGATAAACGAATTAAAAACCGAGATCAGTATTTATCCAAATCCATCTGCAAGCGGGATGTTCAATATTCAAATTCCTAATGGGAAATATCAGAACCCAATGATGAGTGTTTACAATATGATAGGCCAGCAAATGTTTGCAAATCAATCAGTTTCAATGAATGCAAATGGCGGAACGTATCAACTAAACCTTGCCGGTTTGCCAGATGGTATTTACATTGTGAACCTCAATTATCCGGATGGAGTGGTGAGCAAGAAGGTGCAGGTGTTGAAGTAGGTAAATGATTAAAAAATTAAAAGATTGGAAGATTAAAAGATTTTGCTGACTTAAAAGGTCGCCAAATTTATTGAAACTTAATTTGCTCCAATTCCCCCACCGGGGGGGTATAGAACGAATCTTTTAATTCTTAAATCTTTCAATTTCCCCCAAATATCCCCGTTCCTGCATAATACAGTACCAGGAAGATGATCCCGACAATGATCCTGTAAATACCGAATATCCTGAATCCGTTTTTGCTCAGGAAGCTTATAAAGAACTTAATAGCCAGCATCGCAACGATAAAGGCAATGATATTGCCGATAACCAGAAGCTTCATATTATCATGATCTAAATGATAGCCGTCTTTATAGAAATCATATAATTTTTTGGCTGTGGCTGCAAACATGGTAGGCACAGCAAGAAAGAAAGAAAACTCTGCAGCACCCCTGCGAGATAGTTTGCGGGACAATCCACCAACTATTGTTGCAGCAGATCTCGAGACGCCAGGAAATAGAGCCAATACCTGGAAAAAGCCGATAACAAAAGCCGATTTACTCGAAGGCGTTGTATTGTCCTGATGTTCTTCATCATGAAACCATTTATCTACAAACAACAATATAATACCACCGATCAACATCGCTGCTGCTACGCCAACCGGGTTTTCAAATAAAGCATCTATTCTTTTTCCTAACAGCAACCCAAAAAAAGCGGCTGGAATAAAGGCAAGCAATAATTTATAGTAAAAATTGACTGATTGCAAGAAGCGTTTCCAGTATAGAACCATTACAGATAGAATGGCTCCGAGTTGTACGGCCACTTCAAAGAACTGGACGAACCTGTCGTTCGCAATCCCCATAATGGATGATGCCAGGATCATGTGGCCTGTGGATGAAATGGGAAGGAACTCTGTAATTCCTTCAATAATGGATAGGATGATGGTTTGGATTAAGTTCATATAGTGGTTTTATGTCCGCAATTTAATACTGTTTGGCTAAGCAATCGTTTTGAAAGCGAGGTTTTTTTTGTCATTTCGACGATAGGAGAAATCTGATTTAAGCGTAAGCTATTTCAACAAAGCCCCAAGCAGATTTCTCCTGCGTCGAAATGACAGCTTTTCGCTGTGTTGATTTCGCTTTTTCATAGGTAGCATGAAAGAGCATAAATAATTCGTAATTATAATCTGTATCCGCGCATAATACCACGATCAGACCTAAGGATAAAGCTTACGATTTCGTCGCGCTCCTGGCTGGCAGGCATTTCTGCTTCAATGATAGAAAGAGCCTGGGAAACGTTGTGTCCGCGCATGTAGAGCAACCTGTAGATCTCCTGTATTTCATTGATCTTCTCGCTGCTGAAGCCTCTCCTCCTGAGTCCGATGGAGTTGATCCCTGTATAGGATAGCGGCTCCCTGGCGGCCTTGATATAAGGCGGAACGTCTTTACGCACCAATGATCCTCCTGAGATCATACAATGCTGTCCGATGCTTACAAACTGGTGTACAGCTGATATGCCACCGATCACGGCATAATCCCCGACTTTAACGTGACCTGCCAGGTTCACAGCATTGGCAATAATAGCGTTTTTGCCAATATTGCAATCATGGGCAATATGAGAATAAGCCATGAGCAAAACGTTATCACCGATCACGGTTTTGTGTTTGTCGCGGGTACCACGGTTTACGGTAGCATATTCCCTGATAACCACATTGTTGCCGATAATAGCAAGGGTCTCTTCGTTCTTGAATTTCAGGTCCTGTGGAATGGCGGAAATCACTGCGCTCGGGAATATTTTACAATTCTTGCCGATACGTGCGCCTTCCATAATGGTGACGTGAGATCCGATCCAGGTGCCTTCGTCTATCTCCACATTATTATGGATGGTAACAAACGGCTCTATCACAACATTTTGTGCTATTTTAGCCTGGGGGTGTACATATGACAGCGGCTGATGCATTCTATTTTTTTTCTGCGATCTTTATTTCTGTTTTACAATCTGGGCCATTAGCTCGGCTTCGGTTACCACTCTATTGCCCACAAATATCTGACCTTTCATCATACAAATACCACGCCTTACGGGCGCGGTAAGCTCCATCCGGATCAACATCGTGTCTCCCGGCACTACCTTTTCCTTGAATTTTGCATTTTCAATTTTCATGAAAAGGGTCGAATAATTCTCTGCATTTTCCAGGTCGCTCAGGATCATAATTCCCCCGACCTGTGCCATGGCTTCTATCTGTAAGACGCCCGGCATGATAGGATTGTTAGGGAAATGTCCGGTAAAAAAATACTCGGTTTGCGTAACGTTCTTAACGCCAATGATATGCTTCGGAGAAATTTCTATAATTTTATCCACAAAAACAAACGGGTCGGTGTGCGGCAGGATGCGCCTGATATCCCTTGCGTCGAATACCGGTTTTTCATTCATGTCGTAATAAGGAGCAGAAGCATCACGCTTGCGTTTCTGCATTGCCTTCTTGATCTTCTTGGCAAATGCCACATTCGCGGCATGTCCAGGCCTGGCTGCCATTACCTGTGCTTTGATAGGCGCACCCACCAGGGCAAGGTCACCAATCAGGTCAAGTAATTTATGTCTTGCAGGTTCATTCTGATACCTGAGCTGCACATTGTTCAATATCCCTTCGGCCTGTACTTCTATGTTCTTTTTATTGAAAAGCTTCGATAAATGGTCCAGTTCTTCTTTGGTCACCATCTTGTCAACGATCACGATGGCATTGTTCAGGTCGCCGCCTTTGATAAGGTTGTGCTTTACCAGTTCTTCCAGTTCATGCAGAAAACAAAAAGTACGGCTGGAAGATATTTCTTTCCGGAACTCATGTATATCTGTTATAGAAGCATGCTGGCTTCCGAGTACGGTTGAATTATAATCCACCATCACCGTCATCCGGTATCCGTCAAGGGGCATGGCGATCATTTCTACGCCGCGCTCCGGTTCAGAATAGTGGATGTTATGAGGGATCTCGAAATATTCCCTTTCGGCATTCAGTTCTTTGGTCCCGGCTTTCAGCAGTGCATCTACAAATATCTGGGCGCTGCCATCCATGATCGGGGTTTCCGTGGCATTCAGTTCTATCAACACATTATCAATCTCGAGGCCAGCGAGCGCAGCCAGCGTATGCTCTACGGTGGCAACCCGTGCATCTCCCTTGCCGAGGGTCGTTCCGCGGCTCAGGTCAACCACCAGGTCAACATCCGCTTCAATAATTGGGGAATCAGGCAAGTCCACCCTACGGAATTTATACCCGTGGTTATCCGGTGCGGGCCTGAAAGTCATCGTTACCGCTTCCCCCGAATGGAGCCCGACCCCTGAAACCTCAACGGGTTCCTTGATCGTGGTTTGTTTACTACTCATCTTCTCTGCTAACATGTAAATCTTTTATGGCATTCTCGAGGGCCTGAATTCGGTTGTAAAGTTCAGGAAGTTTTTTAAAAATCACCTGTGCTTTTATGGCATTTTTATATTCGATGGCTGGAGAGCCAAACCATTTCTGGTTTTTCTCTGTGATTGTCTTGGATATACCGCTCTGTGCGCCCACCTGCGAACCGTCTGCGATGGTGATGTGCCCAACGATCCCGACCTGTCCGCCGATCATGGTATTGCGGCCTATTTTGGTACTGCCCGAAATACCTGCCTGGGCTGCAACAGCCGTATTGGCCCCAAGCTCCACATTATGGGCCACTTGTATCAGGTTATCAAGTTTGACGCCCGCATCAATGATGGTAGCTTTGATAGTGGCACGGTCAATGGTGGTATTGGCACCGATTTCGACATTATCACGAACAATGACCTTTCCTGTCTGGGGTATTTTCTTGTAAGAGCCGTCTTCCTGGGGTGCGAAACCGAACCCGTCACTGCCAAGCACGCAGCCTGAGTGCAAAATGCAGTTCTGACCGATTTCTGTGCCGGAATATACTTTGACCCCGGAATAAATGATGGTATCATTGCCTACTGAGGCATCATCGCCGATATAAGTTTGCGGGTAGATCATGGCATGGTCACCGATGACGGCATTTTCGCCGATATATGCAAAGGCCCCGATATACACATCCTTACCGATTTTAGCGGTTGAAGCGATATACGAAGGCTGCTCGATGCCGGTTTTGCGGGTTTCTGCCTGGCTGAATTTTTCCAGCAGGCTGCTCATGGTGGAATACACATCATCCACACGGATCAATACCGGATAAACAGGTTTCTCCAGTACAAAATCTTTGGAAACCAATACGGCAGATGCCTGGCTGGTATATAAATAATGGGCGTATTTGGGGTTGGAGACAAAACTCAGTGATTTATCATCCGCCTCTTCTATGGGTGAGAATTTTTCAACGAACCGGCCTTCGGCGCCCTCCAGGGTTCCGTTTATCATCTTAGCCAATTCATCTACGCTTATTTTCATTTATTTGCCGGCAAGTTCTTTTGGGTATGAGAGGTAATATTTGGTAATCCCTTTGCCGATGTTGGTGATATTGAACTGGTCTGACACCTCTGCAAAATCCGCGATGGTATCGTCTTTCAGAAGAATTTTGATATTGATATCTTCGGATGTATATGTCTTGTTCTCAACCATATCAGAAAAAACGAAATAGTCCGTTTCAGCCTCGCCGATTCCATACTTCAAAACCGCTTTTTCTTTTAATTCAGCAATGATTTCAGGCGATGGGGGGCTCTTGTAAAATTCTACCCTGAATAAGTCCCTATTGATCATTTTTTTGCATAATGCGGAAAGTATCACATCCGGATGCGTAACCCAGTTCTTAATGGACGCAAGAATGTCTACATCGTCAAGCAGTGCAAAGGTATCTAAAACTTTTGAATCCGTCAAAAAGGCCGTTTTATTAATTTTCTGGCCCAGAAAGTACGCAAAAGCCGGGGTAGCAAAAAGTTGCGCCCCGCCCAGGGCCAGTTCGCGCGCCCGCTCCAGGATTTTGATGATGAGCATCTCCGCCGAGAGAACGGTTTTGTGCAAATACACCTGCCAATACATAAAACTCCGCGCCATGAGGAATTTTTCAATGGAATAAATGCCCTTGTATTCGATGACGAGTTCGTTGTTCCGCACGTCCATCATCAGGATGATCCTGTCGCTGCCGATGGTCCCCTCTGATACGCCGGTATAAAAGCTATCGCGACGCAGATAGTCGAGCCGGTCGCAGTCGATCTGGCCGCTCACGAGCTGGTGCAGGAATTTTTTGTGATAGGTGTCCTTAAATATCTCGATGGCAAGGCTGAGCTGTCCGTTGAATTGCTCGTTGAGCCTGTTCATAAACAGCACCGAAATTTCTTCGTGACTGATATCCTCTGCCAATGTCTTTTCAAGCGCATGAGAAAATGGTCCGTGACCGATATCGTGCAGCAATATCGCTATCGAAGCTCCGATATATTCTTCGTTACTAATATCTATCCCTTTTCGGCGCAGATTGTCGATAGCCATGTGCATGAGATGCAGACTGCCCAGCGCATGATGAAAACGGGTATGCAAAGCGCCGGGATACACCAATGAAGTCAACCCAAGTTGTTTTATATTCCTGAGCCTCTGGAAATAAGGATGCTCAATCAACTGAAAAATAATATCCAGCGGAATGATGACAAAACCATAAACCGGGTCGTTGACTATTTTGATTTTGGACAAACCTTTTTTCTATTTAGGAGCGCAAAGGTACAAATTTGGGGATTTGAGAATTTGGGAATTTGAGGATGGGGGGACAATGTACTGATATGTTGATGTGATAATGTGTTGATGGGCTGGTGCAAGCAATGATCCTACGAAGTGCGTCATTGCGGTAAGGGTTTGAGGCACGAGAACCCGCAAGCCGCAATCCCATGACCGATCTCCGAACGTCATAAAAGCGTTCTTTCACTATATTCGCAATCATGAAAAAAGGCGGTTGCGTTTACTTCATGGCTAATGCAAACAACGAAGTGCTTTATGTTGGAGTCACTTCCGACTTAATTACGAGAGTTTATCAACACAAAACCAAAGTATTTCCAAAATCCTTTACAGCAAAATACAACTGCAATAAAGTGGTTTATTATGAATCCTTTCATACTATTGAAGAGGCTATTGCGAGAGAAAAAAATATCAAAAACTGGAGAAGGGAATGGAAAGATGAATTGATAAGTAAAATGAATCCAGAGTGGAAAGATCTTACTGATGAGTTGGTTTGAAAAGTAGCATTGTCGTTACCTCGGAGTGTATGTCAGGGGATTGCGGATCACGCTGAGGCAAGCTCAAGCGGTCCGCAATGACGCGCTTTTTTCACCATTTTTCCTACGAAGCGTCTTTGCGGGCGAAGTTTTTGAGGTACGAAAAAACGAAGACCCGCAATCCCGTCACGAAACACCGAACGTCATTAGAAGCTATGGTTGAAATCTATGCAAATCTCTTGTGGTTTTTGGCATACCAGTTTGCGTTCACTTCATCTGCAAGTTTATCAACCTCAGATTGTTTCGCTTTGCTACCTGCTGTAGCCTCAAGATATTTTACATAGTCGATAAGGCGCTGCAGCCTCAAGCTGTCAACAGACGAAGAAACCGTAATGGTTATCTGGTTGCGTTTAGTCCATTCTATTTGCATAACATCCTGTATTGTATAAATCAAACGCAAATATAGAAATTAATGTTCTGTTATTTACACAGCCGTCAGAGACGGCGAGGCAGCGTCACGAATCTCTTGTAGTAATATTCGCGCCACCGGGGAAAATAAAGTTGTTACATTTGCAATTGAGAACGGAAAATGCATTTTGACAATATGAAACTATGATTTATCAAATATAATAGGATAATGATTATGAAACAAATTCTGTTCTTGCTTCTAATTCTTTGTATATTAACAATTTACAACGCTAATTCACAAAATTATTCAAATTGTCAAATCTATTCCAATCTAATCCCACCGAGCACTTTAGATAAAACCCTCCATAATATAAGTCATTTTAAGGCAGGAGATACCATATATATAAATGAAGACCTGTTAAGGAATACAAAAGAGAAAGAGTTCAACAAATATAAAGCCTACACACTGGAGTTCTTAAGATATGATAATGATGTAGAAGAGAAAAAATATCTTGGTTATTTGTATAGAAAATATACTTGTCAAAATTGTAATGATATCTTTCCTGTCAGTGATTCATCCGTTTCTGTTTCTATTACGGATCCATCCGTAATTATTGAAACTAAACGTAAAGTGTGCAGGCTAAGGTCAAATGCTGATTACAAATATAAAGGTTGGTTTGTGCTAAATAAAATTGCCCTAAATAAATTTTATAGTAAAAATAAAGATCCTCTATACAATACATCAATATACAGTGCACCAGATGGATTACGTTTCAAACAATCTGTGCTATTATATGAGAAAAAACAGGATTACACTGCTACTAATTATGGGAGTAAATTTAGAATAGATCCTGACATGGATAAATTAATAGAAAAATTTAATGGTGATACGTCAATAGTTTTGCCAGAAGGAGTTCATCGTGCAAATCCTGAAAAGTACATTGGGGAAAA
>JABDEJ010000027.1 GCA_013287095.1 Bacteroidota bacterium
CTTTGGGGCCGGAACTTATACCGATGCATTTGATGCAAACAAATACCGTGCAGCAGAAGGGGTTTACTACCTGAAGATGTACATAAACAACATGTATTATACCACTAAGATCGTGAATGTGAAATAGGATAAGATGTTCCACTTTTTCAAAAATTGGAACATTTGAAAACCTTAAAATAGAAGTCTAAGTTGATTGATAATGAGCAAAGGCGGGTAGAGATACCTGCCTTCGTTTGTTTTGCCCTGACCCTACCGCCTGCCGCCTTAGCTTTAGCGGTGGCGCAAAGGGAATATAAGCTTTGTCTCACCCATAGCCCTGACCCTAAAGGGAACCTATGATTGCTCTTTTCAGATTTTCTTTCTGTGTCTTTATACGAAACAAATATCATAGAAAGCTCATCGATAGTTCCCTTTAGGGTCAGGGCTATGGCCAATTCCTCGGTCTGTGTCCTCACAGACCGAAATCACAACGAGATGATTACGAGTGGTCTGTGGGGACACAGACCACGGACGTCTTAACTTAATATATGTTAAAAAATGAATACTTCTTTCTCCATGAAAAATTACGGCACTATATTTGGTTGATATTAGATGTTGAAACATTTTATTTTAATATTGTGTATTTTCACTGCTGCAAAGGCTGTTGCCCAGCAGAATGTGAGGATGGTGTCATTCGATGATGTCCAAAAACTGATGGACAGACAAACGGATACCACATACGTTATTAATTTCTGGGCAAGCTGGTGCAACCCTTGCGTACATGAACTGCCTAACTTTGTGAAACTGGACAGCATGGACAAGGATAAAAAAGTAAAGGTGTACCTGATGAGCCTTGATTTCCCAAAACAAATAGACACAAAGCTGAAACCATTTGTTGAAAAGAACCGGATTCAGGGGCCTGTATGGTTGTTGAATGCGCCTGATTACAATGCCTGGATTGACAAGGTCGATTCTTCCTGGGATGGTACCATACCTGCGACCCTGGTGATCAACAACAAGCTAAAAATGAGGAAATTCACTGAAAAGGAACTCACAATGGAAGCCTTGAACAACATGGTTTCACCTTTCGTTAATAAAACAAGTAACTAGAACATTAAACCTTTTAAATAACAATTACATGAAAATCACTGCAAAAAAGATCATTGCCCTCGTGGCAGCTCCGGTTGTAACACTGCTCATGATGACAAGCGCTGTTGCTCCTAAAGAGGGATACAAAGTAGGCGATAATGCCCGCGATTTTTCCCTGAAAAACATTGACGGATCAATGGTATCCCTTAGCAATTATACCCCTGCAACAAAGGGCGCTATTGTTATTTTCACATGCAACCATTGTCCTGTAGCACAGGCTTACCAGGACCGCATCATTGCACTGAATAACAAATACCAACCACTTGGCTATCCGGTAGTTGCCATCAATTCAAACGACTTTAATGCCGTTACGGACGACTCTTATGAAAACATGCAAAAAAGGGCTAAAGAAAAAGGATTTACTTTCCCATACCTGTTGGATCAGAGCCAGGAAATAGCCAGCACTTACGGAGCCATGAAAACCCCTCACGTTTATGTTCTTCAAAAAGACGGTAGTGCATTTAAGGTTAAATATATAGGCGCTATTGATGATAATAAAGATGATGTAAATGCTGTAACACATAAATATGTAGAAACGGCTGTAAACGAATTGCTTGCCGGCAAACCGGTAAGCCAGAATTTTACGAAGGCAGTTGGCTGCGGTATCAAATGGAAAACAGCATCGGCTAACTAATAAAAAGATAGTTTTAAATCAAAATAAAAAAAGGGCAATCCGAAAGGGTTGCCTTTTTTTGTTGGGCAATGTGCGTAAGCCCTGCCCCTACAGGTTTGCTCTTTCGCTTGTTATATCAGGAGATTTCTCTTTCGAAGATTTTTTACGTAAACAATTTACTATCAATTAAATAATCTGTGAAAGAATTACTTTCGACAGAATTTCTGCAATCAGAAATGAACCTATAAAACTCCACGCTGCTTTCGGCCCTTTTAAATTGGCTGATAGAGAATAAGCGTTATACATCAATGCCACGGTCCACACGGTTAATGGTATGATCAATAATGATAATAAAACGAGCCTCATAATTAAATTGGGGTCAGAGAGAAGGGAATTCAAAAAGTTTTGAGTATCACCACTATGGTGCGGCATAAGCATACTCACAAGCACAGCAAACAGCATTGGATACCTGGCAAGGGCACTGGTACCTGCTACATCTATAAACCTGACAGAAGATACCGAGAAACTGCGCCCAAAAATATAAAGCGGCAAGGCAAGACAAAGCCAGTCAATGACCGGTTCAATAAAGTACAAATAAGATGGAGAGCCTTCCTTGCCCTGATGAATATCGATCACCCCGTCTAAATGCCAATCGGTGAGCATGCAAACAATTGCCGTAATCAGCATAGCGCCAAGTCCCAGGAACAATGCCCTTGTGCCTGCGATAAATTTAAAAGGATTAAACAACCATGTTTTCATTTGGATATTTTTGAAGTGTTTTCAATATCATTAAGCCTTGTTATAATATCATCCAGCATGTTACGGACAGTAGGGTAGCTAAGTTTCATTTTCTCAGCCATTAGTTTGAGACTGCCACTGCTTTTTACAAAATCTGTGATAAAAGCTCTGTCGGCGGGTTCAAGCCTTGCCAATGGAGGCAGTTCAAATTCCCCGGTAACTTCTGTTTTGCAATGGGCACAAGAAAGGCTCTTCACATTAAGCGGTGAAGAGCAGGACGGACACAAATGAGGTAATTTGTTCAACATATAGTTTATAAGAGTTCACAAAAGTACATTATATTTTAATAATATTTAACAGTAACTAAATTTTATTCAAAAATAGTTCTCATATTTGCAGCCTTATCTAAATATTGCATCCATGAAAAAAATCGTAGCCTTGTTATTTATGTGCGTTTCCATTACCAGCATGTTTGCCCAAAAGAAGCTTGCGGGCGATTGGCAAGGGCAATTAAGTGTCGGAGGCACCTCGCTACGGCTTGTTTTTCATATTGTAAAGCAAACTGACGGGCAATATTCCGGCTCAATGGAAAGCCCGGACCAGGGTGCAGGCAGCATCCCATTGGATAATGTGGCTGTTAAGGGTGATAGTGTGGTCATACTGATTCATAAGATTCATGGGGGATTTAGCGGACTGCTGCAAAATGATTCAACATTAACTGGAAACTGGGAGCAAGGGCGTTCAGCACTTCCCCTGATTTTGAAAAAGGGGATAGTTGCTATAAAGGCAAACCCAGTAAGGATAAGTAATTCAACCAGGAATATTTCCGGGATATGGGAGGGGAGATTAAATGCAGGCAGCATTTCTTTAAGGCTTAACTTTCATTTCGACAAACAAAAAGACAACAGCTATTCCGGAACCATGGACAGCCCCGACCAGGGTGTTATGGGAGTGCCTTGCAAGGACGTGTTCTTAAATGGTGACAGTATTGAGGTTGAGGTAAAAACCGCTATTGGAATGAAAGGCATGATGACCAATGATAGTATCATTAATGGCGTCTGGAACCAGGGGGGAAAAACCTTTCCGATTGCGATGAAAAAAGTGAAAGAGTTATCGAAAAATCCGAACCGCCCGCAAACACCAAAGCCTCCATATAATTATAACAGCGAGGACGTTGAATATGATAATGCAGACAAATCAGTTCATTTTGGCGCGACTTTTACCTATCCCAAAGGCTCTGGGCCTTTTCCTACTGCCATTTTGATTACGGGAAGCGGTCAGCAGGACCGCGATGAAACTATTTTCGGACACAAATCTTTCGCCGTGATTGCAGATTATCTCACCAATAAAGGAATGGCTGTACTTCGGGTTGATGACAGAGGCATGGGCAAGTCAACAGGAGATGTGCTTAATGCCACCAGCGCGGATTTTGCCAATGATGTGGAAGTTGGATTAGCTTATTTAAAGAACCGGAAAGAAGTTGATCAAAAAAGAATGGGAATGATCGGGCACAGCGAAGGAGGTCTGATTGCTTCTATCGTTGCTGCACGCGATCATGATATTGATTTTGTGATTATGCTTGCCGGGCCAGGTGTCAAAGGCTCTGATATATTGTTAAAACAGACATACGACATTATGTTATCAGATACAGTGCCGGCAGAAGCTGCCAAAGCTTATGATGACATATATAAGCAAATACTTGAGGACTTTATGTCGGGAAATGACACTTCAATTATCCGTAAAAAAATCATGTCAGATTTTATCCATTGGAAAGCGGGTCAATCTGGAAAAGCCTTAAATACGCTGAAAATCGGTCTGGATAGCAGCAGTGATAAAAAGCTGATCAATACATTTATGAAGGACTTCTCATCCCCCTGGATAAAATATTTTATTGCGGCCGATCCACGGCCACTCATAGAAAAATTCAGGTGTAAAGTTTTGGCACTTGACGGGAGCAAAGACTTACAGGTGAATGCGGAAATAAACCTGGCAGCAATCAATAAAGCATTGAAAAAGAGCAAATCACCCTCTTTTGAAACAAAGGAATTACCAGGATTAAACCATTTATTCCAGCATTGTAATAAATGTACTATTGAAGAATATGCGGAGATAGAGGAAACATTTTCTCCTGAAGCCCTGGATATTATGTGGAAATGGCTGGAGAGGAATGAGAAAGAGTAACAGGAAGAGAAAGAGGGAGGTATAAAGAACGAGAAAGAGTAACAGAAAGAGAAAGAGGGAGGCATATTGAACGAGAAAGGGTAACAGAAAGAGAAGGAGCGGAGCACAACACTAATGCGTATTCCTGTTTCTCTTTCTGAATTTTGTTATTCCAAATTTTTGATCATTGCATATAGCATTTTTGAAATTTCTTCGTAGCCTGATTTTATTTCCTGATGAAATGCATCCGAAACTTCATTTTGTGAAAAGAGGAAATCAACTATTGCAACACATTCAAATGTAGAACCTCTGGCATTTATCATAAAACTTCGACGATCTTTATTAGTGACCCTACCACTTCCTTCGGCAATATTGAGCATGATACTCAGACTCGCTCTGCATATTGATTTTTTAGATATGCAGGGATTTGAGAATTAGAAACCAGTAGTTTATTTACTTTCTGATGAGAAGTAAATGCTTTTTTGTAAACTTCCAGGTTTTCAAATGGGAACATGCGATAAGAAGAAAGAGTGACACAAAGAGAAAGAGTGAGGGCACACCACTAGGCCGTTTTACTGTTTCTCTTTCTCTTTCCCTTTGTTTAACTGCGGAGAGGGAGGGATTCGAACCCTCGGTACGCTTTAACACGTACAACGGTTTAGCAAACCGGCCCTTTCGGCCACTCAGGCACCTCTCCGTTTTTGGAATGGCAAAGGTATCTCAATTTCCGGTTATAAGGTATCAACACCTCGAAAAATCTTATCAAACACTGAAATCCAATACTTAAACAGTAAGCTTTTTTGTCGCTGACGATAAATATCCGAATTCTTGCTAATTTTGAATCAAACCTTAATAGGAATGAAAAAATCAGGAATCGCTGTCAATCGCATCACAGCCTTTGTAGCCATAATTTGTATTATTACATCATTCAACGGATGTAGAAACGGAGCGCGTAATGATAAGGACAATGTGATAGTTATATCATGGCCATCTCAGCCTACAACTTTAAACCCGGTTTGCGGCATTCCATCAACTGCACGTGTCCTCGTTTTTGAATATACCCAGAAAACGCTTACCCGTACAGATTTACGGACATTGCAAGAGATACCGTTGCTGGTCAAATCATTGGCCGAAGTTTCTCCCGACGGGAAATCGTTTTCTTATACGTTACGGGATGATGTTAAATGGGACGACGGTAGCCCGCTAACGGTGGATGATGTGATATTTACAATGAAGGTTACGAAGTGTCCTCTGGCTGATGATGCATTGGTGAGGTCGACTTATGATAACGTAAAAGATATTGTCAAAGACCCATCAAATCCGAAGCGATTTACAATGATCGCAAAGGATCTTTATTTTAATAATAAATTTATATTCAATGAGCTGTATCTTATTGAGAAAAAGCATTGGGATTCTGCCGGCACATTGGATAAAATAACGATCCCTGATATGGATGACCCTAAGTTTGACCCGTCTAAATACACCGGACTTGCCGATTGGATGAAAGGTTTCAATGATGGAAGCAACGGGCATGACCCCAAAAAGCTTTGCGGGCTTGGTGCCTATGCCATAACCGATTGGGTGGTAAACACATCAATAACCCTGACCCGCAAAAATAACTGGTGGGGAGAAAATGATACAAGTGCCTACAGCAGAGCATATCCGGCTAAGATCGTTGTCAAGATAATCCCTGACGACCAATCGGGTTACATGGCGCTCTTGAACCATTCCCTTGATGTTGATGTGTGGCAATTTACCGACAGCTATTTGAAACTAAAGCAAAGCAAAGATTTTAATGATCATTATTATTCCGGGACAACTGATCAGATCAGTTGCAACCTCCTGTTCATGAATACGAAGCCTGAAGGTAAAAATAACCCTCCATTTTTTACTGATAGAAAGGTACGCTGGGCAATGTCTTATCTGACCCCCGTTGACGAAATGAATTCAACCATCATCAAAGGACTGGCAACCAGGCAGGTATCTTTTATACAGCCGCTATTTAAAAAATTCTATAATGATACATTGAAACTCATCCCTTATGATGTTGAAAAGGCAAAAAAACTTCTTGACGAAGCGGGTTGGATAGATACTGATGGCGATAATATCAGGGATAAAGTTATCGATGGCAAAAAAGTGCAGCTTTCTTTCAGGTTAATGTATTCTGCCACACCAACTAATAAAGAGTATTTCTTGCTAATAAAAGATGCCATGTACAAAGCAGGCGTAGATGTAGTACCAGATCCGGTTGACCAGGGAGAACTACAGACAAGGGCATCGGCACATGATTTTGATATGATGCTTTCCGCTTTCTCGGGCATTGCCTATCCTGATGATCCAGGCCAGCTTTTCGACACAAAAAACTGGGCAAACCATGGCAGCAACTTTACGGGTTTCGGCAATGCAAGTACCGATAGCCTCATTGAGCAATCGAACCGACAAGTTGATGATGACAAACGTGCTACCTTGTTGAAAAAACTCCAGGCCATTGTTTATGACCAACAGCCGATCATATATCTTTATGGCATCAAGAGAAAAGTAATTATCAGCAAAAAATATGAGAATCCCGGAATGTATGTTGAAAGGCCGGGTGTGATGCTGAACGACCTGAAGCTGAAATAAAAATTTGGGAATTTGAAAATCTGGAAATTTAAGGATGATTATAAAAGCAGGCTTATAAATAATATTTGAGCTATGCTTCAATACATTGCCAGGCGAATCCTTCTTTTTATTCCGGCACTAGTGGTTATCTCATTAATTGCGTTTATTATCAATACCGAGGCTCCGGGTGACCCGGCGGCGCGACTCGTAAATGCTTCTATTGGCCTTACGGAGTCGTATAAAATGGACAGACAAAAAATCGTAGACCAAAAGCGAAAAGAACTAGGACTTGATCTTCCTGTTTTTTATTTTAGTATCGGTTCTTTTGATCAATCCGGAGCATCTCTCCATAGCTGGAAAAAGTACGTGCCGGTCATTCATTTTTACGGTACTGAAAACCAATATCATAAGTGGGTTTCCGGTATCATTTTGCACGGGGATTTCGGGACTTCTTATGTAACACAACTTCCTGTTACAAATGAGATTTTATCCCACCTGCCCTGGACACTCCTTTTAACATTTTTGTCAACTTTACTCGCTTTCGGTATCAGTATTCCGATAGGTATGTATGCTGCGGAAAAAAAAGGCTGCTTTTTTGATAAGTTCTCCTCGGTGGGACTTTTCATTTTATTTTCGCTTCCTAACTTTTTTGTAGCCTCAATGCTCCTGGTTTTTTTTGCCAATCCGCAGTTTTTTGGTTGGTTTCCTGAATCCGGTGTGCAGGATGTGGTAAGCTTTAATGACAACTGGAGCTTATGGATGAAAATAGAACATTGGGCTCCATACCTCGTGTTGCCATTGATTACTTATACTTATAGTTCCTTTGCTTTTTTGAGCAGGCAAATGCGAGCAGGGGCTTTAGAAATATTTGGCCAGGAGTATATTACAACCGCGCGGGCAAAAGGATTGCCTGAAGGAAGCGTTTTGTGGAAACATGTTTTCAGAAATTCATTGGCCCCTATAATCACCGCTTTTGCCAGTGCGTTTCCGGTGGCCGTGACCGGTTCTATTATCGTTGAAACTTTGTTTTCTATTCCGGGCATGGGCAGGGAAATTTACCAGGCATTGTTGAATTACGATTACCCTGTGATCGTTGCCGTTTTTATGATCATTGGCCTGTTGAGCCTCACAGGATACCTGGTTTCTGATATAATTTATGCATTAACTGACCCAAGGGTTTCTTTCTCAAAAAAATGAACAACGGCGAATATCGATATACAAGATATATTTGGATGCAATTCAAAAAAAATAAGCCTGCACTTATTTCGCTGTATGTATTTATATTTCTGGTAATTATATCCCTGTTATCAGACCTGATTGCAAATCGTCAGCCTTTGTATGCAAAGTATCGGGGCAGAAATTTCTTCCCCGCTTTTGAGACTTTTTTTCGGAAAACAATGACGGATTCTACAATCAATCCAATAAACCATAAATATGAAAAACTTCAGTATGATATTACCGACTGGCGCGCCTTGCCATTGGAGCATGTGATATGGGCACCGATCCCTTATTCAGCCTCAGAAACCGACAAGTTTGGTATGGACTATGTTTCGCCGGGTACAGCTCAACAGTACATGGATGCGAAAGGCAATATTGTTCTTTCTCCTTATATCCTAAAGCATCATTTGGGTACTAATAGAATCGGGCAGGATGTCACTTCCGGCCTCATTCACGGAACGCTGATAGCACTGAAGGTGGGCTTGTTTTCGATGGCCATTGCAGCATTTTTAGGGATCATTTTAGGTGGAGTATCCGGGTTTTTCGGTGACTACAGACTGAAAATAAGCAGGGGTGCATTTATCATGGCCATACCCGGACTTTTCTTTGGAATTTTTTATGGATTTATTGTCAGATATGATGTTCTAAAAAATGCATTCGAGACAAATGTTTTTATTGGCACAGTGCAGCTTATCTTAAGTCTTGCCATCGCTACTTTTTTCGTCTCATTATTTGTTTATCTCTGGCGTATATTGAAGAAAATAAAATTTTTCTCAGGGAAAATATTTGTTCCGATGGACATCATTATATTAAAACTTATCGAAATTTTTGATTCGATTCCTCCTTTGCTTTTTATCATAACTTTCTCTGCGTTGTTTGTAAATAAAAGCCTTGCCCTGGTCATCATTATCATTGGCGTTTTATTTGCGCCTCAGATTGCGAGGCTTACCAGAACGGAGTTCATTCGCATTCGTATGCTCGATTATATACAGAGTGCCAGGGCTTTAGGCATTGGTAACATGCGGATTATTTTCAGGCACATTTTGCCGAATGCGCTCGCACCTGTTTTTGTTGCCCTGGCTTTCGGGGCAGCGACTGCAATCATTGCAGAATCGGGTTTGTCATTTCTCGGTATTGGTGTTCCGGCAGATACGGTAACATGGGGTTCTTTGCTAAGTTATTCACGTGATAATTTCAATGCCTGGTGGATGGTGGTTTTTCCCGGCATGGCTATTTTTATAACAGTCACCATGTTCAACCTGATCGGGGAAGGATTAAGAGAAGCGCTAAACCCGAGAAGTAAGTTCTGAAAAAGCATTATTATTCTACTTTATGTTATTGATAAAGACATTTCTAAAGGAAGTTCCTGGTAAAGGAATGGGCCTGTTTACAGATGAAGACCTGCAAGCTGGCCAGGTATGGTGGCAATGGGACCCTGAACTTGACCTGATTATAAGAAGTAAACAATATATTGAACTTGAGGAAATCAAAAGGGTTTTCGTAAAGAAATATGGCGTCAAAAGTGAGATTGGGGATTATTGGTTATATACCGATAATGCCAGATTCTGTAATCATGCAGATGATCCCAATTCAATTGGGTTTGAAGAACAGTCCGGTGTGGATACAAAAATTAAAGTCCTGAAAGCTATAAAACGAGGCGAAGAATTGACTTTAGATTACCGGAAATTTGTTTTTGATTTTCCTGATGGAGTTTTAAATTTTGAAGTAGCCTAAATCTATCCTGATCTTCCGGTTATCGCCGGATAAATGAATAAAATCCCTACTTTCGCTTTCCTGTTAATTAATAAAAATAGATACAGATGACTGACGAAGATTTGATCAAAAATGCATTTGAAGATAAACGATGGGCCGATATACGAGCAGAATCATCCTGGCAGATATTCAAGATCATGGGGGAGTTTGTCGAAGGTTTTGACAAACTTGACAAAATAGGTCCCTGTGTTACTATTTTTGGTTCGGCGAGGACAAAACCCGGCAACAAATATTATGAGATTGCAGTTGATATTGCACGAAAGCTAACTATGGAGGGGTATGGTATAATAACCGGTGGCGGGCCGGGTATTATGGAAGCAGGGAACAAAGGTTCGCAAGAAGCCGGGAAGGGCAAATCTGTCGGATTAAATATTGACCTGCCTTTTGAGCAATATCCAAACAAGTATATAGATCGTGACAAGCTCATCAATTTCGATTATTTTTTTGTGCGTAAAGTCATGTTCATTAAATACGCACAGGGCTTTGTGGTCCTTCCGGGCGGGTTCGGCACTTTAGATGAACTCTTTGAAGCGCTCACGCTTATACAGACAAAAAAAATTGGGGCTTTCCCGATTGTTCTCATTGGTTCAGAGTATTGGAGCGGCTTGTTTGAATGGATCAAAGAGACCATGCTGGGAAAATATGAGAATATTGATTCTGAGGATTTATCACTTGTAAAGCTAACTGACTCTGCAGACGAAGCTGTAGAACACATCAATAAGTTCTATTCCAAGTACATACACGCACCAAATTTTTAGGATCACAGGGTTTTAAAAACTGTAAAACACTTTAAAGCTGGCCCCTTCGTACCACTCTGTTTTGCCTTTGTACCAGACATTTACATCTTGTTTGGTGACATACGGGCTAAGTTGAAGTACTAAATGATGGAATTGATAAATAAAGCCAACTGAGCCTACTGCATTGTTTATAGGTACAGGAGCATAATTATTGATTTTAGATACGTTTATAGGATTAGTCATAGCACCGTAATGATCTTCATAAGAGTAGGAATAACTCAATTTATTGCTGCATGAAATATCCAGATCGGTACCGAAAGAAGCTGATATAGAAAATGCATGAGTGATCGGAAAATAATATTCAAACGAAATTGGAACCTGCCAGAGCGTATATGTAAAATCAATATCGGTGAACTTGGGATTATTCCAAGGCTGAATTAAATACTGAGCGTAGGTCCACTCGAAAGGATGTCCGTTTGCACTTATAAAATCAGCGTCATTTTCATAATACTGATGATTTACATTCATTAATTTAAGGCCTGCATTAATTGAAAACTTATTGTTAAAGAATAGTTTCGCAAAAATACCGCCCCCGCTTTGAGGATTCCCCAAAGTGGTTTCAGCCCCTGCCCCAATCATAAAGTTCAGGTTCAAAGGTTTTTCGTCTGATGCTATCTTATGCTCATCTGCATAATCATGAACAGGTGTTTTTTTGATTTCTTTTTTTAGCGGCTCCTTCTTTTCTGCAATGGCAGTGGTATCACTCTTTTTTACCACCAATGTATTCTTTGGGTCTGGAACTGCATTTGTCGCTTTTTGCGTTTCGGCAATGTTGGTATTATTGTCACTCTGTTTAGGTTCTACCACACCCGGTGATCTTGTACCCAAGCTCGTTTTAACGGGCGTATCCGATTTTTGGGCTTTCTCAGTAACCGGTTCATTATTTTGTAATTGCCTTGTTATTATATTGTTTTCAGAAACCGGCAACTGGGCATATATCTTTTCTTTTTCTTTTGCTGATTCTTTTTTGTTCAGATAAGTTTGTGATGGAATATAAGAATCAGGATACTTATTGATGTATTTGTATTTAGTAATATAAATAGTATCAGTTTTGGCAACAATCTGGGTGGGCTTTGTATCCTGTCTGTAAGGAGCTACAGCCCGGGTTTGCACAATAGGTGCAGGATGTTGGTCATGTACAAACATTGACGTTAATTTCCAGGTTATCAATCCTGTAACCAGCATCCCTGTAGCCATCAGGGTCCAAAAGGCACGGGTTGTCCCAAGCAGAGCAAATGGGCTCCTGTTGGCAACCGTGTATTTATGAACACGATCAATATCTTTTTCAGTAAAAGCGGGGTTGATGCTTTCTAACTTTCGCTTGATCGCATCGTCAAATTCTTCAGTTTTCATGGAGTTTGTCTATTTTTAATCCATAGGCAAGGTGAAGGTTCGGATAATAAACCTTTATCAGGTTCTGTAATTTTTTTCGTGCATCCTGCAGGTTCGATTTCGATGTGCCTTCTTTAATGCCAAGCATATCAGCTATTTCACGGTGGTTATAACCGTCAACTACATACAATGTAAAAACGGTTCTGTATGAAGGCGGAAGTTTCTGAACCAGCATAAGTATTTCTTCCGCCGAAATTTTGCTGATCACATCAAAGTTCGTATCAGTAAGTTCTATATCATCTATATCAGTTTGATGCGCATATTTTTGGCTTTTCCGGTAATAATCAATAGCCGTATTTACAGCAATTGTTCTTGTCCAGGCCTGGAAAGGTTTTGAGTAATCATACTTCGCCAGGTTATTAAAGAGTTTCAAAAACACATCGTTCACAATTTCTTCCGCTTCCATATTGTTTGAGGAATACCGGAGTGCTATACTTTTTACAAAACCAAGGTACATCTTGACCAATAACTTTTCAGCAAGCCTGTTTCCGGACAAGCATGCCTCAATGACACTGTTCAGGTCATCTGATCTGAAAGATTCCTTCTTCTTCAAAATGCCATCCCGATTAATTATTGCATTTATCGTACTATGTTACGCAAATTTGACAAAAATAGTGGGTTAAGGAAGGGTCTATTATTTCATAAGTCCAAATAAAGCCTAATTTAGCAAACGAAAATGACTCTTTTATCTCAAAATGCAGCCATGCCGGGACTTGTGAAAGAATCCCTGCCACGGATTAAATCCGTGGATGTATTACGGGGTATTATCATGGTGATTATGGCGCTGGACCATACCCGTGATTATTTTTCAAATCTCCATCATGACCCCCTGGATTTCAACTATGCAAATGTATTTTACTTCTTTACCCGTTGGATCACGCATTTTTGCGCGCCGGTCTTTGTTTTTTTATCAGGAACCAGCGCTTATCTATCTATAAGCAGGGGCAAGTCTAAATCAAAAGCTGCCAAAATGCTTTTTACCCGTGGCTTAATGCTGATCCTTTTTGAGTTGACCATAATTCGGTTCGGATGGGCATTTAATTTTGATTATCATGCCATATTTGTACAGGTTATCTGGGCTTTGGGTTGGTGCATGATCTTTTTATCGGTAATGATCTTTCTTCCGTTGCCAGCTATTGCAGGGGTTGGATTGGTCCTTATTTTCGGGGCGAATGCATTTGATTCTGTGCATAGTGATTTCTTTACCATACCCATGATATGGGACTTCTTCCATCAGTCTGATTCCGTATTTCTTTTCAACCATACGGTTCGCTTTTTCATACTCTACCCTGTGATTCCCTGGGCAGGGGTGATGATGACGGGGTATTGTCTCGGAGCTATTATGCTCATGCCAGAACTGGAAAGGAACAAACGGCTTTTCGCCATTGGTTCCGGTGCCATTCTGTTATTTATAATACTAAGAGGGATAAATATTTACGGAGATCCACGTCCCTGGGCGGTGCAGGATACGGCCATACATACTATTCTTGATTTTATCAAATGCCAGAAGTATCCGCCTTCTTTGCTTTATCTCCTTATGACCCTTGGGCCCGCTATTACTGCCCTGCCTTTATTGGAAAATATAAACAGGAAATTAGGGGCCTTTTTCACGGTTTACGGTAGGGTACCTTTTTTCTATTATATTCTGCATATATACCTCATTCACAGCCTGCAACTGATCATAGGTTTGTCCATGGGATATCCTATGCATATTTTCACAGACACAGGATCTATGTTTGACCCAAAACTGGTCTGGGGATTTTCCCTGGGATGGGTTTATTTTATCTGGATTTCAGTCGTGCTTATTCTTTATTATCCATGCCGCTGGTACATGAATATTAAACTGAAGCACAAAAAGTGGTGGCTCAGTTACTTGTAGCATTATTTGATGCTGTGGCAGCGCTTTCAGACGCTTCGTTTTTCGCTTTATTTTCGTGTTTCTGAGCCATAGCTCTCAACGCCTTGATACGTTCCTGGGCATCTGTAGCGAGAGAAGATATCCGGGCTCTTATATCATCGGTTTTCTTGTTCTTTCCACTTGAAATCAAAATACTGGCTACAAACCCTGCTGCCGCTCCTATTACGATTCCTATTGCTAAATTTTTTCCGTTTTTGGCCATGATTTTATCTTTAAAGAACTGCAAATTTAAGGCTTTAGGGCATATCAGCATTTTTTCGTAACATTGTCATTCAAAAATATTACCGAGTTGCCCTTTAAGCATATAAGGCTCATTTTATTGCTTGTGATTCTTCAAAGCATGAAAAGCGGAATTATTTCCGCTCAAGCAATGAAAGAAACGGGCAAGGCGGTCGTTCCAAAATCTCAAAGCCGTTTTCGGATGGGTTTTTACGCCGGTGTAAATGAACCATTCAATCCAATAGGCAAAGTTTCGGACATCGGCCCATCATTCATGATGAATGGTTCTTATAGGATATCTGAAAAGTGGCAGGTAGAACTTGGCTTTGGTGGTGTTTTTTATTATGGAAAATCATTAGGGTATATGCATTCGAAAAATGTTTTTGATACGGTTTATTCAAAAAAATATACCGTTACGGGTTGTGCTTATACTACTGTTCCTGTTATATTTAAATATAATCTGAATCGTGAGATTCATCTCCTGGCAGGAATTCGGTGGCTTGGGGTAACAGGTATATTTGGCAATGGATCTTACGGTATTTATTCGCCTACCTCAAAAGACTCATTTATTTTTAAATCCAATATTATTCCGGGCCTGCCAAAGGGTTCGAGTTTCGAGGATGTACAAGGCCTGGCTGGGATTGAGCTGGCTTTTAACAGACATTTATCAGCAAGACTCATGGTTAATTTCGGGTTTATTCCAATTTACCCGGGAAATCTCACTGATATTATATCTCCTCTTAGCGGTAATTATAACCAATCCATTGAGTTGGGAATAAATTACACGGTTACCCCCTAAAGGCCTTAATTATCCGTATCGGTGGTATTGAACTAATTGCTTTAAATTGCATAAAGCGTTTAAGAATCAAATTCAAAAACATTTGTGCAAATTGCGTGTTTATAATAAAAAGTCTCCCACCACCTTATGCCATCCATTATATCTGCATCCACAATTACTTTTCCTGAGAAAACCCCACAAAGCAACGCGAAGAAAAGTGCGAGGGACTTTTTTGCCCCGTCATTTCCTCAGGTTGACAGGCTCATCGACATTTTCGACAATACCGATATCCACTACCGTAACTTTTGCCTGCCATTGGATTATTTTGCTTCTATTGGTAGTTTCGAAGCCCGTAATAATGAATATATCAAAATAGCAGTCGAATATTCCACAAAAGCTATAAATGAAAGTATCGCAAAAGCAGGTATAAATAAGGGAGACATAACAGATATTATTTTTATATCGACGACCGGGCTATCAACACCAAGCATTGACGCATTGATCATCAATAAGATGCGGCTGAATCAAAATATTAATCGCACACCTGTTTTCGGATTAGGTTGTGCAGGCGGTGTTTCAGGTATGGCCAAAGCAAACACGATTGCTATTGCAAATCCTGATGCAGTAGTTTTATTGGTTGCAGTTGAACTATGTTCGCTGACATTTTTGAACACTGATTTCAGCAAGAGTAATTTCGTCGCTTCCAGTTTGTTTGCAGATGGTATTGCCGCATGTATCATCAAAGGTGATTCTCATCTGGATAAGGGAAGTAAAACTCTTGTATATAAGGGTTCAGAGAGTAAGTTATATTATGACAGCCTGGATGTGATGGGCTGGGATTTCCTGGATTCGGGTTTTAAAGTTATTTTCTCACAGGATATCCCTACAATTATTCATAAAAATATAAGGGCTGATGTGACAGAATTCCTTTCAGGTTATAGTCTTCAACTCAGCGATATTAAAAATTTCATCTTCCATCCTGGTGGGAAGAAAGTATTAACGGCTTACTCAGAAGCACTTGATGCTGACGGTGATTTCCTGAAAAATACCAGGGAAATCATGCAGGAAAACGGGAACATGAGCAGTGCCACAGTTTTGTATGTCCTTGAAAGATTTATGAAAGAAGGATTTGAAGACGGATATGGGTTGATGCTTGCATTAGGACCCGGGTTCTCGAGCGAAATGGTCCTTTTGGAAATGAATAACAATCAATAGCGATTCTTTTATCAACATGAACATCATCATGCCTTTCGCGCTATTTATCGGTTTTGTTATTGCCGCACGTCTTTTTGAACTAAGCGTGGCCAGACAAAATGAAATATGGCTTCGGGAAAACGGTGCCGTAGAATATGGGCAAAGCCACTATCCTTTCATTGTTGCGCTGCACTCCTTTTTCATTTTATCGATGATCATCGAATATTTCGTAAGGGGGAACGCTACAATAAATTATGTGGTTCTTGCAGCTTTTCTTACACTTATGTTACTCAAAGCCTGGACGATTGGTTCCCTTGGCAAATACTGGAATACTAAAATATTACGGGTGCCCAATTCGATATTCATCAAAAAAGGGCCTTATAAATATTTCAAACATCCCAATTATTTCATTGTGATCTGTGAGATTGTAGTGATACCAATGGTTTTTGGATTGTATTATACAGCCATCGTTTTCACTGTCCTTAATGGAATCATGCTATCTGTTAGGATTAGAGCAGAAGAGAAAGTGTGGAAGGAGAATTAGGTGACAATCCAAACTTTACATCTCAAACCTTCTGGTCACTTCATTCCAGTTAACGACATTCCACCATGCTGAAATATAATCCGGCCTTTTGTTTTGGTAATGCAGATAATAGGCATGTTCCCAAACATCCAGACCTAAAAGTGGCGTACCTTTTATTTCACTGACATCCATAAGCGGGTTGTCCTGATTAGGCGTGGAACCAATTTTTAGGTTGCCTTCATTATCTTTATAAAGCCATGCCCAACCCGATCCAAATCTGGTAGTTGCAGCAGCTGTAAACTGTTCTTTGAAAGTGGTAAAAGTGCCAAAAGTATCCATGAGCGCATCACCTAATTTTCCCATTGGCATATCACCGCCTTTTGGCGACATAATTTCCCAAAACATGCTATGGTTATAGTATCCACCACCATTGTTGCGAACGGCTGGTGGTAACTTTGATATGTTTTTTAAAATATCCTCAATTGACATATTTTCCTGCGCCGTGCCTTCAATTGCCTTGTTCAGGTTATCGGTATAGGCTTTGTGATGCCTGTCATGGTGAATTTCCATGGTTTTTGCATCAATATGTGGTTCAAGGGCATTGAATGCGTAGGGGAGATCCGATAGTTTAAAAGCCATGTTTTTAGAATTTTAGGTTTACTGAATGTTTAAAATTGCAGAGGCAAAAATAAGGAAATATTGATGCGGATCTGACAAACAAAAGACAAATAATTGTAGCATTTGTTCGATAATTTAAAAACCATGCGAAGGGACTGCTCCCAAAAAGAAAATTAAAATGAAATCGGCCTAGTGCGCCGCAGTTGTTGATACTTTTGGCTGGGAATTATTCCTGTTTTGCTCCTTATCCATGAGGGTGTCCAGACTGTATTTGCTGGTAAGATGTCCGGCAAACCCGGAAAGTTTCACGCTTCTTGATTTGATTTTTTCAAGATGTCGCTTCACAAGGGTCAATTTGCTAAGATTATCCATAAAATCCGTATTTGGAATTAGGGCGCTAAGGTATGAGGGTTTTAAATCAACTGCAATCTGTTATTAAAAACTTAACATTAACTTAACATTGAATTTTAAAAAGTTCATTATCAAAACTTTGAAAGTTAACAAACAGACTGTCAAACCAAAGCAATTTTAGCATACTTGATCTTTTGACCTTTGGCTCGGAATAGCATTTCATATTTGGTCTGAATTGACATTATTTCTTTCAAATCCAATGCCTTATCTACGTCTTCACAATTCTTTAACAAATCAACTCCCCGGTTTTGTTCAAAGCTCTGAATAGCCCATGCAAATAATTCGTCATTATCGGTTTTAAAGTGGACAATTCCCCCTGGCTTAAGTACTTGCCTGTATAGGTCGAGAAACCTTTTGGAGACGAGCCTTTGCTGCTCCCTGCTGGGTTTTGGTTGTGGGTCGGGAAATGTTACCCATACTTCTGACACTTCTCCGGGTGCGAAATAATCGGCTATTGTTTCCGCAAGTCCACAGATAAAAGCGCCATTTCGCATTCCTTCATCGATATAGGTTTTGGCGCCGCGCCACAGCCTCGGCCCTTTGGCATCTAAACCAATAAAATTCTGGTCAGGATATTTTCTGCCCAGGCTTACCGTGTATTCTCCCCGGCCACAACCAACTTCCAATATAATTGGATTCTGGTTATTGAAATACCGTTCGTGCCAGTTGCCTTTGATGCCTTCAGGCGATAAAAATACATTTGGCATGGAGTATAACTCCATTACATGTTCCCTTTTTTTCCTTCCCACGAATCAGGTGTTAGTTATTAGGTCTTAGGAGTTAGTCATTAATACTTCAAACCTATAAGGTTTTAAAAACCTTATAGGTTTATAAATTAAAAAGTTCATCTAATTTTGCCTTTCAGACAACTTCAATTTTAAACTTTAAAGTGCAAAGATAATGTACACAATTCAGCAAAGACTCAATACAGACCTCGAGCAAATAAAAAATGACGGATTGTTCAAATCCGAAAGAATTATTACCAGTCCGCAGGGCGCAGAAATAACCATAGCCGATGGATCACATGTTTTGAATTTTTGTGCCAACAATTACCTCGGCCTCTCTTCGCATCCCCGCGTGGTAGCAGCGGCAAAAAAAGCTGTGGATGCCCACGGCTATGGAATGTCGTCCGTTCGGTTTATTTGCGGTACTGAAGATATTCACAAAGAACTCGAGCATAAAATAGCTTTGATGAGCGGTACCGAAGATACCATTTTATATGCTGCCTGTTTCGATGCCAATGGAGGGGTTTTTGAGCCTTTGTTCGGAGAAGAAGACGCCATTATATCTGATGCTTTGAACCATGCTTCCATTATAGACGGTGTGCGCCTTTGCAAAGCCCAGCGCTACCGCTACGAGAACAACAATATGGATGACCTTGAAAAACAATTGATCGATTCGCAAAAATGCAGAAGCCGTATCATTGTTACCGATGGTGTATTCTCCATGGATGGCATCATAGCACAGCTCGACAAAATATGTGACCTCGCTGATAAATACAATGCCATGGTAATGGTGGATGACAGCCATGCGGTAGGGTTTATGGGCAAAACAGGCCGCGGTTCCATAGAGCATTGCAATGTGATTGGCAGGGTAGATATTATTACGGGCACACTTGGCAAAGCACTTGGCGGAGCCATGGGCGGATATACTACAGGGCGCAAAGAGATCATTGAAATGCTTAGACAAAAATCCAGGCCTTATTTATTCTCCAACTCTCTGGCACCCTCTGTTGTAGGAGCCTCGATAGAGGTCTTGAACCTTATTTCAGAAACAACAGAACTCCGTGATACACTCGAACAAAACGCGCTTTATTTCAGGAAAGAAATGACAAACAGGGGATTTGACATCAAACCAGGTACCCACCCCATAGTTCCCCTCATGTTATATGAAGCGCCTCTTGCACAACAAATGGCCCAAAAACTTTTGGCGGAAGGTATTTATGTCATCGGGTTCTTTTTCCCGGTTGTTCCTAAAGGACAGGCTCGTATCAGGATCCAACTTTCTGCCGGGCATACAAGAGTGCATATTGATAAAGCGATTGATGCTTTTACGAAGGTGGGGAAGGAGCTGGGAGTGGTGAAATAAAGAGTGAGAAGTAAGAAGTGAGAAGATTTTTTCACTCAAAAATTTTTTGCTCTTTTTCCAAATTTCATAATTTAGCATCCTAAAAATGCTGAAAACTTATGAAAAGGGTACTTAAATGGCTTTTATTTCTTCTATTGGCAGTTGTCCTTGTTATCGCCGGAGGTGCAGTTTATCTCAAAACGGCATACCCGAAAGAAGGTCCGGTTGCGGATATAACTATCAATAAAAATGATACGGTCCTGATGGTCAGGGGAAAATACCTCGCCAATGCACTTTGTGGCTGTGTAGATTGCCATAGTCCAAGATATTTTGAATATTTTGGGTTGCCGTATAAAACCGATAGCAGCGGCGCCGGGGGATTGGCTTTTACACATGATATGGGCTTCCCTGGTACATTTTATTCCAAAAACATCACACCTTTTGGTATTGGAAAATATTCGGATGCCCAATTCTATCATACTGTCACTACAGGAGTTACGCCCGAAGGAGATGTATTATTTCCTGTGATGATCTATCCCTATATGGCACAGGCAGATCCTGAAGATGTTAAAGCAATCATCACCTATATCCGCACCCTGAAGCCGATACCATCCAAAACCCCGGACCATGATATTGACTTTCCGGTGAATCTTTTCTACCGGATGGGCCCGCAACCTGCAACACCGATGAAACGGCCTGCTCCTTCTGATACACTTGCATACGGAAAATATTTGTTTACGCTGGGGGCCTGCCAGGAATGTCATACGCCGAGGGGTAGTAAGGGCGAATTGATGATCGAGGATTCTGCGGTGGCTGGCGGGCAGGTTTTTACGCTACCGGGTTTCGGGAAGATCCGTTCTGCGAATCTGACCCCCGATACTAAAACCGGTATTGGAGGTTGGACAAAAGAAATGTTTATCCAGGCATTCAAAGCGTATGATAATCCTGCAGCCGAAAGGATACCATGGAAACAGAAAGGATATCAAACCATGATGCCATGGTTGGCTTATTGTAAAATGACCCGGCAGGATTTGGGAGCTATTTATACTTACCTAAGGACTTTTAAAGCCATGGACCATAGTGTAACTAAATGGACAGCGGAAAAATAGAGCGGAGGGCGAAAGAGCGGAGAGCGCGGGGAGAGAAAGGGAAAGAGAAAGAGAGGAAAAACATACTCTTAGCCCTGAAAGGGCGCAATATATCAGCGAGGGGTGCAGCCCCTCGGCTTAGGAAGGATGGATTGAGGTTCTATTTATTATAATAGTAATAGTCGTGAAGCGTGACCTTTGGGTCCCCATGGCCAAACAGGTAGGTATTTTTGGTGATAAGTCCATTGTTATCATAAGCCCAGGTACTATAGCTATAGCTTAGCTTATCATCCTTTACACTATATTCTTCAGCAATAGGGCGGCCCAAACTATCGTTGCTGTATTCATAAGTTGCCACGGCATTATGAGATGCGGAGCGGTCTATTTTTGTAGAGCCTGAGGAACTGTATCTAAAAGTCACGAATCTGAAAACCTCTTTTTTAATAAGATGTTTATTATCATCAAATTCATTGATAGAAAGCGTGGAATCTGAAAAATTTTCATCCAATTGAACTTCACACTCGTTATATAGCCTGCCGTCAGCGCCATAGTTTTTCAGGAAATGCGCGGTCCTTTTATGTTCAGGAGAGTAGAAAGTAGCTTCCCTTAAGCGATTCTTCTGGTCATAAGTGTATTTTTTGATCCTTGAGGTATCATTTTTTACCAGGGTTTCTGATAGCTTTCTTTTCCCGAGGTCATAAATAAAAACTGATTTAAAATCTGGCCCTTCAGCTGTTTTCAGCATTCCATATTTATCGTATGTGAATTTAAATTCACTTACCGTAAATCCACTTTCTTTTCTTGCCGAGTCCAGAAAAACAGTCATATTACCCTTATCGTCATAACTATAATACCTGATATGGTGGTAGTCCTGTGCAATTTCAACGCGCCCCGAAGTATCAAAGGCCCTTGTCATATAAGGCAGTTTTTTCCCGTTTTCAAGGCTCCATTGGGTTTCTCCCATGACCTTGTTTTTTTTAAACAATGCAATTTCCTCCGGCTTCTGCGGGTGGCGTATGTCATCATACTGCGCCAGGACCTGTGAAGTTGAAAATGCCCACAAGAGGCTAAAAAAGAGGCCCGTTTTAACAATAAAAGAATATCCTTGTTTCATCCCTTTTCCCATAATTCATACGCCATTCTGCAAATATTGCACCAATATGGCTGATAGACGAATCTGGTACCAAAATGGCAGCCTGCCCACCAAAAACATCATAAATCCGTAAGTACAAATATTATGAGGTTTTAAACTATTGTTCGAATAAAAAATCTAACCTATGAAAGCTACTAATTGCGTAAATTTGACGTCTTATATTAAAATATAATATAAGAAACGATCGTTGATTGGTGGATGGATGCTGAAAGAAAGGGTTTTTTAGAGGAGTTTTTAACTGAAAAAGCATTGCCATGCCGGGTTTCGTTTACAGAATTGCCAAACACATTTATCGGGGACATCCTTTATTAAAAAGGAAGCCGGGGAGACCTGATTTCTTCAAACGGATTTTTTTTATCATCCTAAGCCTGGTATTTTTATCAAATATCCCGGCAAAAGCCACCCACCTTATTGGAGGAAGTATCACTTATACCTATCTCGGGACTACAAGGGGGACAAATTTATTCAGGTACCTTGTTAAAGTAGATATGTTCCGTGATTGCAGTACATATCATTTGCCCCAGGGGCAACAATTTCCAACGCCGTTTGACCAAACCATTGATGTTGGTGTTTATGAAAGGGTAGGAGACACAACCCTTTATACAACGTTAAGCATCGACCTTGGTTCTGATCTATCTGTCAATCCGCCGAATAACGGTTGCTGTGGGCCAACGGGAAATTCTTATTTAGATAGTGTTTGTATCAACGAAGGGATATATACCGCAGAAGTCGATCTCCCATCAAGCATTTATGGGTATTATCTTTTATATGCCCGCTGCTGCCGCAATACAATGGTTAATGTACCCATTGATATTGGCGAAACTTATTTTGCAATTATACCTCCTACCAGTATTCCTAATAATACGCCACAATTTACGGCCGTACCTGCCCCATATATTTGTGTGCATGATACCATCAGCGTTTCCTATGCAACGGTAGACCCGGATGGGGATTCTTTGGTTTATTCATTAGAGCAACCCTATGCAGGTGGGAGTGCAAATAATGCAATTCCGGCAGTGCCGTCTACTTTTTCTACGGGCGCTGACCTGCCAGGCGTTCCTTATAATACATCTTACAGTCCGCAGTTTCCGATGGGTAATAAAGGGGGATACGCTTCCATTAATAAACAAACCGGAATATTATCTGTCTATGCAACTCTACAAGGCAGGTATGCCATTGCCGTTGACGTATATGAATACAGGAAAGGAAAATACATTTCCAAAACACGGCGGGATGTGCAGCTTATTGTGATCAGTGGGTGTGGACTAAATGATGCGCCGAAGAGAATTCCGATCACAAATGATACCATAACGGTTGATAAAACACTTACATCCATTTTTAGAACTGAAGCAGGAACAGAATTGCTTTTTGGGATCAGGTTTGTTGCAGATAATTCCAAACCTTCTCCATGTCCTGTAAATATTGCTACAGTTAAAGCTGCAGGGTTTATCAATACCGGTGGGTTTACATCTCCCCCTACGCTGTCAACCGTTGTGTATGACACGCTTGACCATTCTGCCACAGTGTACTTTACCTGGCAAACCAGTTGTGTGGATGCAAACTCCAATCCATATAATTTTACGCTGACAGTCACAGACGACGCCTGTCCTCCGAAAACAACTACCCAGGGATTCGAAATTTATGTTTATCCTTTTTCCGGGGCAAACAAGATACTGGGTCCAAGCCCTGTCTGTCAGACATCTCCGTCATATTTGTATTCTTCCAATTATCAGAAAAAAGGCTACCACCTTACATGGGACGTATCAGGTGGCGCCTATAGCAATGGCCCCAACGATAGTACTATTTCTGTAGTATGGGGTAATAATCCGTCAGGTACTGTAAAAGTAGTGGGATGGAATACGACTACAGGTTGTCCCGGAGATTCTGTTTTTAAAAATATAGTCATCAATCCAAAGCCAAGTCCTCCAGTGATTTCAGGGCCACCTTTTGCCTGTAAAGGGAAAATAAGTTCCTATACGGCGCAGTCTTTGGTAAAATCGAGCTATACCTGGTCTGTAAGTGGCGGTTCTCTCACAAATTCAGGCAGCCAGGCCCAAACGGCGAACGTTACCTGGACCAAAGCAGACACCAACAATATCTGGGTGCTGGGAACTGATTCTGCCGGATGTGGCAGTGATAGCGGGGTTGCAAAAGTGGTGGTAGAACAACCTATAGCCGATAGTATATATGGCAGTAATTCCGTATGCCCGAATTCGTTTGGTATTGACTATTGGGTGAACCCTCAGAATGGGTCAACTTATTATTGGAAAATAACGGGTGGAACCCAATTGTCCGGCGGAAACGGTGCAAACATAAAAGTTAACTGGGGCAACGAGGGAACCGGTACAGTAAAGGTGGTAGAAATTACAACCCACGGATGCCCGGGCGATACCATAGGTTTAACTGTTGCAAAGGAATACAAACTGAAAACCAGCCCGATCAGAGGCGACACTTCCGTTTGTGAAAATACAAATAATGTTCCCTATTCGGTGACCTTCAGCAATGGATCTTATTACAATTGGCAAATTACAGGAGGCAGCATTGCATCAGGGCAAGGAACCGGAACGATCCTGGTGAATTGGGATGGCGTGGGCAAGGGTGTCATCATGGTGACCGAAACCGCTTATGACCCTGTAAACCATGATTCGTGTATTGGAGTTCCTGAAGCCATATTTGTCAACATTTATGGGGTGCCTACGACATCAGTAATAAACGGCCCGACAGGATTATGCGAAGGGGATACGGGAATTTATAGTGTGGCCGGTTTGCCGGGAAGCACGTTTCTCTGGGAATTTAATGGCAGGAAAAGCAATTATCTGACTGATTCTGCACAATTCTCAGAAACAGGACTTGCCAATGAAACAGACACCGTAAATATTGAAGTGACAGAATATACCAAAAACGGTTGCCCGGGCCCTGTACGCAGTCTCACGGTTACCATTCACAAATTGCCGGTTACCTCAGCCATCACAGGGCCAGATGTTATTTGTTCTCCCAATCTCAATGGGGTGGTTTACCAGGTGACAGGTTTTGCAACTTCTACCTATAACTGGACCATTACAGGCGGCACCATAACCAGCGGAGACAAAACAAATAAAATAACCGTTAACTGGGACTCAAGTGGCAATCAATCCGTTAAGGTTCAGGAGATATCGTCTTTCGGGTGTGCAGGCCCTCCCAACCTGGCCAAAAGCCTGAAGGTAAAAGTTGATTCGCTGGCTTTGGACATGCAGCTTGTTACAACCGATGTCAACAATGATAAGGAAATTGATATTTACTGGTCGGCAAAAAACACGACTTTTTTCAGTGGCTATTATCTTATTTACCGCTCCACAGAAGGGCAGGAGTTTTTCCGCCTGATAGACAGTGTCCCTTCTACGCGGACGTATTATACCGATACGAAAGTGAGCACCTCTGCCTATGCTTACCGGTATAAAGTGGTGGCGGTGAACAGTTGCGGCAACCAGATTTCAACGCCGGTACACCGCACGATCAAACTTACAGGAACCTTTGATCTGGACACGACTATTACGCTTAACTGGAACCCTTACGAGGGCTGGCCTGTGGATGTTTATAATATCAATACGGCACCCGACCGGGACCTGAGCCTGAGCATTTATAATTTTACAAAAGACACCCAGTTTGCCGTCATCAAAACGCTTAACGGTTACCAACTCGCTTTGCGAATTTCCGCGTTAGAAGACGGTGTAAAGAATGTGGTATCGTGGTCAAACCAGGTACTGGTTGATTTTAACCCAATTGTCTGGATACCAAATGTATTTACCCCTCAAAATGGCGATGACCTTAACAATACCTTTCATGTTTTTGTAGCCAATTACAAAACCTACCAGATTGATATTTACAACCGCTGGGGCGAACATGTTTTCAGGTCTGAAGACCCCAATGTGCAATGGGACGGAACCTTTAAGGGTTCCATCTGCGATGAAGGTGTTTACCTGTACCAGGTAGTAGTGCATGGTGCCAAAACTGATATTTTCAGGAACGGGACACTGAATTTGATGCGGTAAAAAACAATGTGCAAATATGCAAATATGCAGATGTGCAAATGGCTGA
>JABDEJ010000028.1 GCA_013287095.1 Bacteroidota bacterium
AGACAAATTTTGCCAATGGTGAAGTTGATAAGATTGTAGAATTTGAATACAACGAAACAGGCTTATGTACCAGGGAAACACATACCATTACTGAAAGGAATGCCATGGAAATTGTAGAATACTCTTACAATGAACTTGGGAAAAGAACTACGTCAATAACCAAGGATCAGACGGGGGATGTGATTGGCTACCTTGAAGTTGAGTATGATGAAAAAATGAACCCGGTGAAATATTTGAACGAAACTTCAGGCTTTTATAACAGCAAATCGATTCACCAGGTCGTTTATGATGACCAGGGCCGGACAATTGAAAACGAGTATTTTGACATCCTTAACAATTTCCTGATGTCGAAGGAAAAATATGAATATGATGAGGACGGAAATATCGTGGAGGAAGAAATATTTGAAACCAACCCTATGGCCGGCTTAAAAAAGACCCATTACAGGTTGAAGATTGAGTATGATTTTTACGGGTAAATGTATCTTTTTCAAAAAAATCCCGTTAACTTTCCAACCAATTGGCTTGCGCTGTCGTCTTATAAGCGCAAGAGATGTAAAAGGAATTTAAAAAACGGCTGAAACCAGCATGGCGATTAACAATTTGGTCCAGGAAAAGGAACTCATAAGAGGTTGTCTCCGCAAAGACCGGCGTTGCCAGAAACTGCTGTTTGAAAAATATTTCCCTGACATGATGGCGATATGTATGCGCTATTCGAGAGACCGTGACGATGCCAAGGATATTTTGCAGGATTCTTTTATTAAGGTATTCTCAAAATTCGACTTATTTACCGGAGACGGAACGATAAAAGGATGGATACAAAGTATTGTGATCCGCACCGCCATAGATCATTACCGGAAACAACAAAGAGAGCATAAAAACATTGTTTCAGAAGAAGATTATTGGGAAAACGGAGAGAATGCCGAAATTGAAGCAGACCTGGCGGCAGAGGAAATTGTGAAAATCATCCAGACTTTACCTCATCTCCAGAGAACGGTATTCAACTTGTTTGCCATTGAAGGCTATTCGCATAAAGAGATTGCCGACGAACTGGAAATAACTGAGGGCACCTCAAAATGGTACCTGTGTGAAGCCAGAAAAACCCTAAAGCAGATACTTGCACCTGTATATGATCAAAAAGTAAAAGAGTATGCGGCTTAAGAGTCTGGATAAATATATCAAGGATAAGGTTCAGGGTTATAAAGCCCCTTACCAGGAAGACCTTTGGAAGGGTATTGAGGAAAAGCTGCCTGCGCCACGTGTACCAAATGGATATGGTTCATGGATGCTCCCTGTAGCGGCAATAGTTGCGATTGCCATATTAGCGCCCTTCACCATTAAGTTTTATAATCTTACGGGGAGAACCCAGGTAGCAGTTCTTAAAAATAACGAAATCACCAAATCAAAAAGTGAAATTGCATCGAATGGCAATAATGCTATAATTTCATCGTCGAAACCCAGCCTCGCTATCACTTCGATGTTATCTCCTGACGGACTGAAAACCAGAAAAGTTGGTCATTTCAGACAAACGGCCAGGAATTCTAAAAGCGATTCAAAACATAATTTCGGAATTGAGAAAAGCGTCATTTCAGATGAAACTGTATCCTTACCACAGCAGATCATTCAAACAACGGCAGTCGCTTCTAACAGTGAAAGTGCTTCCAAAAATGAAATGATGGCATATATTATGCCGGGTTTTTCTACTATTGAAAATGGTGGATCCGGAGACATAAGTGATGCCAGTGATACAAAGTACCTAGACAGGAAGAATCCTCATCCGATAAACAACCAAAAATGGGAAAACTGGCAAAGTATTTATTATGCTTTCTGGGATAATCCTGCTTATGCTGGTTCTGAGGGGAAAGTAAATATTTCAGCTGATTATAAAATAGATAATAGCATTGGAACTGTAACACCCAGTTCACAGCATACCTATAGTAACCTGGGCATTGATGGCTATATCCCCGGACTGGGGCTAGGAGTTGGCTTATATAAGGTTAGTGAGCTATCACCTTTTTCATTACAAAACACTTATGGGCTGGCGGTATCGAAATCGATTCTGCAATTGGGTTCTACAAGTGTCAAGATAGGCGTTTCTGGCACTGCCATTGACAATAATTTCTTTTTTAGTCAGCTTAATTATTCAGACCAGATCAATCCAAAGTTTGGGTTTATAAATGCAACAAGTGAAAAGTATATCGAAGGCACTACCAGGGCCCTGGGATTAAATGCCGGCCTATGGGTAAGTAATCCCCATATTATTGCCGGTTTTGATGTTCAGGATATCAACCAGCCAAAACTCGGCATTTCAACTGATGCGCTTGCCCTCGATAGGCAATGGCGGGGAACTTTTGGATACAGGTTTGCCCCAACACCTGATTTGCAAATTATGCCGATGGCGATAATTACCAGTGAAAGCAAGGTAAACCAGGTAAATACCATGTTGACAGCCGTTTATAAAGACAAATACATGCTGTCTTTTGCATACGGGAATATTGATCCGATCTCCGGGCTTGGTAATACTTATGTATATGGTGCAGCGAGAATCGCAAAAAGAGTGCGTGTTTTTGCATCTTATGGTCTTAATTTAGACCTATTGCATAGAGATATCAATGAAACTTTTGTGCAAGCTGGGGTCAAAGTGCTTGTATTAAGATAATTGCCATGAGACTTTATTATTTTATAATAATATTGGGACTGGCTGCAAATTATGGATGCACCAAACCGGGTGATGTGTTGCCGGCAAATATGCCACAACTATTTGTTCCGACGGCATTTACACCAAATGGCGATCATATTAACGATACATTTTTAATAAAAGCTTCAGCACCTCTTACTTACTATCATATTGCTATTTATGATAATAATAATGTAATGGTGTACCAGGGCAGTAACATTTTGTCAGGTTGGGATGGGAATTACAAGGATGAACCACAGCCCATCGGTAGTTATCTTTGGGTGATCAACTACCAGGCAGAAGGAACAACGGTGGCTCAAATGAGTGGCTGGCTGGAATTGATAAGGTGAGGCACTTTATCAAACTTTTCTTCCCATAATCATCAAATCTCTTTCAACATCATCGAGCACTGCCACTCCTGGGAAATGCCCCCAAGGCTCAAAGCCATATTTCCTGAAAAGATTAATGCTTGGTGCATTATGACCGAAAATAAAGCCAAGCAGATTTTTAATATCAAGCCTTTTGCAGTCATTGATCGCCTTTTCAAGCAGTTTTTGGCCTATTCCTTTGCCTTGTTCAGCCTTTGTGATATAGATGCTTACTTCGGCGGTATGCCTATATGCGGGCCGACCGTAGAAGGATTGAAAACTTGTCCAGGCGATGATTTTTCCGTCCTCTTCAACCACCCAAAGCGGACGGGTATCGGGATTATGGGCTTCAAACCAGGCGCGTTTGCTTTCAACAGTTACGGGTTCCAGATCAGCTGTAACCATCCTGCCCTCAATTGTTTCGTTATAAATGGAAACGATAGCCGGTAGGTCCTCGATAGTTGCTTCTCTGACTTTTAGATCGGTGAGCAATTTTTTTAATTTTTTAATTTTTCAATCTTTCAATTTCAAGCCTCGTCTTTATATATCTCAGCGATCAGGCTTTTGTATTTTTCCTGAATTACTTTGCGCTTTAGTTTCAATGTAGGGGTTATTTCACCGGTATCAATGGTCCATTCATCAGGAACCAGTACAAACTTTTTCACCCTTTCTACTTCGCTGAATTTCTTATTAAACTCATCACGAAGCTCCATGAATTTTTTTACAACCTCTTTTGATTTAAGCATATCTTCTTTGGTTTGAAATTCAAGTCCTTGTTGTTCACACCAGGCCGTCAGACTAGGAATAGCCGGCACGATCAAAGCGGAAACCGTCTTCTTATTCTCACCGATCACCATGATCTGGTCAATCAGGAACGATTCTTTAAAAGAATTCTCAATAACCTGTGGGGCAATATACTTGCCACCTGATGTTTTAAACAATTCCTTTTTTCGGTCTGTGATTTTCAAAAATTTGCCATCCACAAGTTCGCCTACATCTCCCGTATGGAGCCATCCACCTTCATCTATCACGGTAGCAGTAAGTTCAGGCTGCTTATAATAGCCAAGCATAACATTAGGACCTTTTAAACAGATTTCCCCATCGGGTGCTATTTTTACTTCCATTCCTGGCAATGGCGGCCCAACAGTGCCGATCATACATTTCCCTTTTTTAAAATCGTTCACAGCAATGGCAGGCGATGCTTCTGTGAGACCATATCCTTCACGCACTTTGATGCCCGCGGTGTTAAAGATCCGGGCAAGACGGGGCTGTAAAGCAGCTGCACCGCTTACAATGCCGATAACATCACCACCCAGGTCTTCTTTCCATTTGCTAAAAACCAGTTTTCGGGCGATGGCTAATTGAATTTCATAAAATGGGTTTTGAAAAGTATCAACTTTGTAGTCATCTGTCAGTTTCATGCTCCAATCGAACATGGCTTTTTTAATGCCGGTCAGTTCCGAACCTTTATTTATGATCCTTTCATACATTTTTTCAAGCAAACGGGGCACAGTTGTAAAGAAATGCGGCTTTACTTCCTTGAGGCTTTCGGCCAGGTTCTCAACCCTTTCTGCGTAATAAACTGATACTCCAACATAAAAAAACAAATAACAAACCATTCGCTCAAATACGTGGCACAATGGTAATGAGCTCAGGATCCGCATATCGGGCATCACAGGCAACACATGTGATCCTGCCTTTACATTGCTTTCAATATTGCGATGGCTGAGCATCACTCCTTTGGGTGTTCCTGTGGTCCCTGAAGTATATATAATGGTAGCAAGATCATCGGGGTTTACGTTGTCCTTAATTACTTTGATCGCTGCCTGGTGAGGCTCTCCTTCAATCAAAATCTCAGCCCAATTAGGAGCGCCTGCTACCTCATTAAAGGTATAAATTCTTTCCAATGATGGAATATCAGCCTTTATTCCTGATATCTTTTCATACAAAGATTTATCACCTACAAAAGCAATTTTTACCTCAGCATCATTAAAAATATACCTGTAATCTTCGATGCTGATATTTGGATATACAGGGATATTAATAGCCCCGATAGCCATCATTCCAATATCCACCATATTCCATCCGGGGCGGTTGGTGGCAATAATAGCAATTTTATCTCCGGGCCTTATCCCAATAGAATAGAGCCCATTACTTACAGCATGGCATTTGTCTACAACTTCTTTTGTGGAGTATCCTTTCCATTTACCTTCAACCTTCTCAACAAGAGACCATTGTAATGGATGATGCTCAAGCTGGTATTCAAATACGTCAAACAATCTTCTGAATTCCATGTATGCTTTTGTGCCCTCTTTAAAACGATGCTAAAATAAATATTTATCCGGGATTTTGATATGAAGGTTCAATGTTAACAAAATAAACTAATTTCGATTGCGTTAGGTCTTAACAAAATGTGAATTCTTGGAAGAAGGTGATTAGGAAAGGTATTATCCCGGTTTTTATTTTTATGGTATGTGGTTGTTATTCTGTTGAAGCACAGGATAGTATTGTCGCGAAGCTCGATCGCCAGCTCGCCGCTATGAAATATGATTCGCTTACCGCGATAAACTCATCCACGGCAACCCTATACCCTGCCGAAGCAGCCTATGACATCGGGATGGCCTGGTATCAAAAAAACGATGACGACAATTGCATTAGTTTTATGAGCATTGCAATAAGAAAGGACCCCCAACTTGCCAAAGCATATTATTGCAGGGCGATGTCATTAAGTTCCATAGAAAAATATCTCCAGGGGATTGAGGATTTCAAAGCGGCAATCGAAATTGATCCGACAAACAGCGAATATTATAGTTCTCTTGGGGGAGTGTATTATAAAGTTCAGGACTATGACGATGCTATGAAAAACCTAAAAATTGCTATTTCCCAAAAGCAGCCTTTTGAAGGGGCGTATTCATTAATTGTTGAGGTATATTCAGCACAAAACCAAATGGATAAGGCGCTTGACGCGCTGTATGTTATGAAAAACAAGGTTGCACCAACCTCAGATTATCATAAAGTTGCCTTGTATAATATAGGTTTGCTGGAGTTCTTAAATTCCAATTATGATAAAGCGGAGATGGCTGCGAAGGAGTACATTAAATCAACACGCAATGATTACAATGCATACCCTTTGTTGCTTCAGGTCTATTACGAAAAAAAGGAATATGACAGCGCTAAACCATTGAAGGACACCTTGTATCATGCATATACCAAAGGCAGATTAAGGAAAACATTAAAGGACAGGTTTTGTTTTGATCAGTTTAAGTGGAAAGACAAACATGTTGAGGCATTCGAAAAATTTGAAACCCCAAGAAATAAAGGCAATTCCAAACTGATATTTTTGGTTTTTAACAAAGACAACAATATAGATTTAACAATCCAGACAGAGTACAATCCACTGTTGGTAGAGCTGGGTACCAATCTTAAATATGAGATAGGAGAAACAATAGGGGATAAAGAAGAGATATTCTCAAAACAATATGGGAGCGATATAAACTACGATGATTTGAAACAATCAGTGCTTGATATCCTGGATGGGAAACTGAAACCCAAGGATAGCCAATAAGAGAGGTTGTAAGAAGCTGCAAATGGTGACTTGGCTAAGAATGCAAGTAAAAAGCTGTCCCCCGCTGGCGGGGGCAGGGGGTGGGGTTTTCATTAAACGAACCAAAACCCATATCTTTGCGTTTTGATTCGAAAACAACGATAGCGCCATGATTACCGTAAGCGAAAAAGCAAAAGAAAGACTCGAAAGACTAAAAGTTGAAGAAGGGAAGCCTGAAAGCGCATTTCTGCGTGTTGGCGTGGCCGGCGGAGGTTGCTCGGGGCTGTCTTACAAGCTCGATTTCGATACAGAGATCAAACCCGGGGATCAGATTTTTAATGATAATGATTTCCAGGTAGTTGTGGATATGAAGAGCTTTTTGTACCTGGCAGGTACGGAGCTTAACTACGATGACAGCCTCAATGGCAAGGGCTTCGAGTTTCAAAACCCAAATGCCAGCAGAACCTGTGCCTGCGGTGAGAGCTTTGCCGTGTAAGGCAATCTCACTCAAAGAGCACAAGGCTTCGAACTGACGAACATTACCCACTCTTGTGATGCTTTCTTAACCACATCCGTACTCCAATCCTAAACACGACAGCATCAAATGAAAATTTTATCGGAGATGACACAGTGGGCGAATTCTGGTCAGAAGCGGAATTCGTGTTGTAAGATGATTTAAAGATAGTGTTTTTCTCATTGGTAGTTTCATTGCCTAAGTTGCTGGTCCCGTTATAATTATCTTTAATCATCTGTGCTTTTTCGGGGATATCATAAATGCTGTTGAAACAGGCTTCTGCAAATAGATCGTAGGTGTAGTTTATCCAATATGCGGAGCCCAGAACAGCACTATATCCCAGTGATGTACCGCCGTAAAATTTTAAAATCGATTGACGGTCAAAATAGCCGCCATTGAGGAGCGCATGATTATCTTCGTATGCATAATAAACATTCCCTGACCCTATGAGCATTCCCAATCGGGCATAAGGCAATAATTTATGGATATGTGTAGCGATAACAAATGATGGATTTACCTGTATCATATTGCCATATTCTGAGGTCTGATTACCAGTCTGGTATATATTTTGGGTCAATGTGCCTCCAGCGACAGCTTTTATCGTTGAGCTTGCCACATAATTTAATCCAAGGTCAAAGCCTATGCATTCATTAAACATAAATGCCAACCCGAACCCCTCATTGATGCCATTGCCATAAGATACGTTAATTGCTTTATAGGAATTGTCTGAAACACTATAATTTACATCGCCATTTGCAGCAAAACCATATCCAAGATTAACCCTTACAAAAAAATGTTGCACAAAATAGTCTTCACGATATGGCTTAGGAAAATTTCTGATATTCATTTTTAGCCCTAAATTGAATGCCAGGCCTCCGAATGGCAGTTTATTTTCCGGCAATGTTGTGGGTTGGGATGGCGTATGGGCATTATATGAATATGATTTTGTGAATATTTCTTCTTTTTCACTTACCGAAAGTTTTGGCAATTGATCAACACCATTAAGGGTTTGGCTATACACACTGCCTTTTTCAGGTAAAAAACCAATGTCATTGAAAGACGCTTCGGCAAACACAATCCATTTATGGTTTTTCAATAGGATATTGCAACCTAAAGCTGCTTGAAAGCCCGTTGCAAGTCCTCCGTATAATTTTAATTTGCTGTCGTCAAGATTAGGCTGATTTGGGCCAAAAGGACGGTTATTAACCGTCTCCATAAATACTTCGGGTGATCCTATGATCATTCCTGTTCTGATATAGGGTGCAAATCTTCCAACAGTGGTTGAAAATACAATGGATGGGGTTATTTGCCACATATTCCCGGATTTTAGTGCACTGTAATAGCCTGTGTCATGAGGCAATTCGTTATTTATTAGCCCATTTTCATATCCAATACCAAGCTCAACTCCAATGTTCTTATTATATTGATAGTCAACCGAAGCGTTGTAATAAAGCCCATTGCCAAGCTTTGATATGGTATTAGTAACATTTCCATTATTGGCATTCCTCAAATATTCCCCGTTAATTCCAATTCCATATCCGGCTGAGATTTTCAAATAAAATCTTGAAAGCAAGGAGTCTTTTTTTTGATTTTGCCCATATAGTTCCTGGCAGATCAATCCGCAGAAAAAAGCTAACAAAATCAAAAACTTATGAATCATGATATTCCCTCATTAGTTTTAATTGCAAGATAATGTTAAAACGCATCAGAGGAATATCTATTGTCTTTTTTCGAAGTGTTTGAATACCTGTCATCTTATATCGTTAATATTGCTTCATGGATTTCAATTATTTCCAGAGACACGATCTTTTCATTTTATTTCCGGCGCTTGCTTGCCTGGTTGCTAGTATAGTTTTATACATCTATCCTAAAAATGAAAGATCCTGGCCTTCTTTACTTCTTTTAACCCTTGCAGCTTTGGGTTTAAGGGTATTTATGGCACATCTTGACCCATACTTATGGGACTGGGATGAGCGTTACCACGCAATGGTAGCCCGGAATTTCATGTACCACCCTTTGGTACCTACGTTATATGACCATCCTGTTTTGGCTTATGATTTTAAAGATTGGACAAGGGACTATATCTGGATGCACAAACTGCCTCTGGCTATGTGGCAAATGGCCCTCAGTTTTTATTTTTTCGGTGTCAACCAGTTTACCGCCAGGTTCCCAATGGTTTTGGAAGGCACTTTAATGGTATTGATCATTTATAGAATTGGGGTCATAACAATCAATAAACAAGCAGGTTATCTTTCTGCATTGATATATACCGTAAGTTTTTATGCGCTTTCTTTTATGACCGGCGGGGAAGCACTCGACCATGTTGATTATGCACTACTTTTTTACGCTTCAGCCTCATTGTGGTCATGGCTGGAATATCGGGAATCATCTAAGATGAAGTGGGTCATACTTACAGGTATTTTTGCAGGGCTTGCTTTTATGAGCAAGTGGATCATGGGCCTTGTAATTTTTCCTGTATGGGGCATTAGCATTCTTTTCCATGAAAGGAAGCAGCTTTCAGCCTACATCAATATCGGGATTGCATTTATAATAAGCATTATTGTATTCATGCCCTGGCAGATATACACTTATTTGCGGTTTCCTGTGGAATATGGATTCGAAACAAATTATAATACCCATCAGCATTTTTTCAAAGTGTTGGAAGCGCACTCAGGCACCGTTTGGTATTATTTAGAAAACCTTGATTATAATTATGGTATGATTGTTCCTTACATTCTTCCTTTAGGTTTATTATTTATATGGTTGTATGCAAAAAAGATAGATTACATGATATCAATTACTACTTTCATTATTATACCTTATCTCTTTTTCTCTCTGGGGCCTGCGACAAAAATGCCTGCTTATTGCTATTTTGTTTGCGCACCAATTTTTCTTGCTTTAGGAAGTTTTGCATTATTTGTGCAAAAATTAATGGAAAAATTGAAATGGCGGATAATAAAACCTGTTATTTGTTTAATTTTATTAACAATTTCCTGGTTTTCCATCGACCTTATTGGAATAGCAAAAATACATGCAGGGTATGACGATTTAAATCATTATAGAATTAATAAAGTTCAATTTACAGATTATTTCAGAAAGATCAGCAAGACAGTTCCCAAGGAATATGTTATTTTTGGATTCCCGTATAATTCTGAAATAGAAATGATGTTTTATACGGGGAATACTTGCTATGATAATTTCCCGACTTTTAAAGAGTATAAAATATTAAAGAAATATCACGAAAAAATAGCCATTATTCAAACAAATAAAACACCTGACTATCTCATGAATGATCCGGATGTCCTGAAAATTAAAATGTTTTAGCAAATAGAAAAATTCCTAATTTCGTGTCAATCTAACCAGTTTAAGATTCATGCTTGTCAAGACTTTCGGTTCTGCTGTTCATGGTGTTGATGCACAGACCATTACTATAGAGGTAAATGTAGGTGGAGGTTCAGGATATTTTATCGTGGGGCTTCCTGATAATGCAGTAAAAGAAAGCCAGACCCGTGTGGATGCAGCTATCATCAACAACGGATATTCAGCAACCCGAAAAAAGGTTGTGATAAATATGGCGCCGGCAGATATCCGTAAAGAAGGCTCTGCTTATGATCTTCCGATTGCCATTGGATTATTAGCTGCGACTGACCAGGTAAATCCTGAAGAATTAGATAAATACATCATCATGGGTGAACTGTCACTCGATGGTGGGTTAATGCCAATAAGAGGCGCTTTGCCTATTGCGATCCAGGCACGTAAGGAGGGTTATAAAGGCATGATCCTCCCTATCCAAAATGCAAGAGAAGCGGCAATTGTTGATAAATTGGATGTATATGGTATTGAGACGCTTAAACAAGCTGTTGATTTTCTGAATGGCGATGAGGAAATAAAACCTACAACAGTAAATACCCGTGAAGAATTTTACGACAGAATGAATCTTTTTGATATCGATTTTTCTGATGTAAAAGGCCAGGAAAATATCAAGCGTTCCCTGGAGATAGCAGCGGCAGGCGGCCACAATGTGATTCTCATCGGCCCCCCGGGCGCTGGCAAAACCATGCTTGCTAAAAGACTGCCGACCATATTGCCTCCACTCAACTTATTTGAAGCGCTTGAAAGCACTAAAATACATTCAGTTGCGGGCCATTTGGGCATTAATTCCTCATTAATCAGCGTTCGTCCTTTTCGTTCTCCACATCATACCATAAGCGATGTTGCTCTGGTAGGAGGGGGTGGTTTTCCACAACCTGGTGAAATATCACTTGCACATAATGGGGTATTGTTCCTTGATGAATTGCCCGAATTTAAAAGAACTGTTCTTGAAGTATTAAGGCAACCGTTGGAAGAGCGAAAGATCACAATTTCGAGAGCGAAATTTTCTGTTCAATACCCGGCCTCATTCATGTTGGTTGCAAGCATGAATCCTTGTCCCTGTGGGTATTACAACCACCCTGAAAAAGAATGCGTTTGCGGGCCGGGAATTGTGCAGCGGTACCTGAATAAAATTAGCGGGCCGCTACTAGACCGCATTGATATTCATGTAGAAGTGGTGCCCGTGGCATTCTCTGAACTTACCAATACTCGCTCATCAGAAACCAGCGATAAAATCAGGGAGCGTGTCATAAAAGCCCGCCAGATACAGGAAAAACGATTCGAAGGCCAGGAAGGCATTTATAACAATTCCCAAATGAGCAGCAAACAAGTGCGCGAGATCTGTGTGGTCACCACTGCAGGGCAGAACCTTCTCAAAACCGCTATGGAGCGCCTGAGCCTCTCCGCAAGGGCATATGACAGGATTCTTAAGGTATCACGCACCATTGCAGACCTGGCGGCCTCAGAAGACATTAAAATCGAGCATCTGGCTGAGGCAATCCAATACAGAAGTTTGGACAGGGAGAATTGGGCTGGATGAGACCAGACCGGAAAGCGAATTGCGACTGGGATTTAATTTATTTGTTGTAAGGTTTTTAACGGATTAAAAATCGAGGCTTTTGAATTCATGCAATTTATTGATATTATTTAAGTTATCACCTACAAACTTAAGCCAACTTTGCTTAGCAGCCGTCAAGGAACAAGGTCCGTACGTAAATAGCCTGATGCTTCCTTTTTGAGATTCTCTCTGTAATATCTCTAATATTTCCTCTAATATTTTTCCGGTAAATGGTGTGTACATAAAGAAGACCGTTCCATTGGAATAACGCATTGAACGGGCATCTATATTAATAAATTCTACATTTTTTAAGTTTAATTCTGATGCGCAAAAGCTTGCATATTTGCAAAATTCCGGCTCAAATTCCACACCTATGGATCTAACCCCGGTGAGTAAATTTACAAGAATGGAAACCTGACCTAAACCCGAGCCCAGATCATAAAAAATATCCGTTTCAGAGAAATGGACTTTTTTTACGAGTTCAAATATGATCCTTGCAGGCGTTTTTTGATAATAAACCATTTCCGGTTCCCGCTCTTTTGTCTCAAAAGGTGTCTCCAGAGTGGGAAGTATGCCATTGATCAGCAGGTCGAGGTTATCATAGCCAATCTCTTCATTGTCTTGTTCTTCCCATAATGAGTGGGCAAAGTATTTATCTATTTCCCGTTTAAAATCTATACCTCTGCAAATACCCGACTGGATTTTTGTGCGGATACGGAGAAACAAGCTATCGTTAATTTTTTCCAGTCGGGACTTTAGACTGATTGCGCGTTGTTTCAGGATGGATATTTCTTCTTTTGGATAGATTTCTCCGCTAAGGCAGTCGATTCGGTCAAGGATATGAAAATCAAGGTAATCTATTTCTTCGATCCTTTTGGTAAAGCTTATTTCTTCGTATTGCCTATTACTATCCTCTATCGCCTCAATTTCTGATCTTATTTCTGACAAAAACATCTGTGGTTGAATATGTGATTTTCTAAGCATCCAAATATACAGACTTTGTTAAACTGAATTGCAAAGTTGATATTTATTATCGTCGTTTTAGATTCAATATTGCCACCGGAGGCAATATATTTATGGGCACTGTATTTTTTTATTATCTATATAGTATAAAAATTAATTTTCAAGCAAGTGTTTTTTCGATTATTTGCAAAACTGACAATAATCATATTCTGCTCTGATTAACGTCATTTACCAACAAATCAGACTGTCACAACTTTGCATCGTTATTTTTATGCAACCGGAAATAGAAAAGTTGGAAAAGTAACAGTATTGAAAAGTAACCTTTAAAAAAAATTAACATATGAAAAAGATTCTCTTATCAGGTTTAATTGCAGGTTTGGTTTTATTAGTGCTGAGTTTACTTGGGCTATATATAACCATCTGGTTTCTTCCAGGCATTGCACTGGAATATTTTGATCCTTCCTTTAATACGCAGGAGAGCAGGGCTATGATTTTTTTCCTGCATCCTTTCGTTATCGGTATGGCACTTTCCTGGTTCTGGAACCAGTTTAAAGAAATCCTGAAAGGTTCTTTTATTACAAAAGGAATCGAATTCGGAGTGTTATACGCGCTGGTAGCTTCATTCCCTATGATATGGTTGATTTATAGCGCCATGAATGTATCTCTTGCTATGGTTGCTACCTGGTTCATCCTGGCATTGGCACAGGGTGTGGTTGCCGGATTGGTATTTGAAAAAACGAACCCAATAAATAAATAAAGCGATGAAAAATATGAAATATTTTAGAAAACTTGTGCTATCGGCCATGGCCGTGGCATTTTTGAGCGCTGCAGTTGCAGACAAAAATATCTACACTGTAGCAAGTGATTATGTGGTAACTATACACGGCACATCCAATCTCCATGCATGGGATGAAAAGGTGCAAAAAGTGACCGGAAAGGGAACCATTAACTGGAACAAAGACGGGAGTTTCGACCTGAGCGGTATCACTATAAAAATGGATGTCCATTCCATCAAAAGCGATATGGGTTCTGTAATGGATAACAATACCTATAAGGCACTTAAAGCAGAGGAACATCCTGAAATTGTATTCACACTTCTGGGGCAGGCCAAATCTATTCTTGCCAACTCTAATAACAAGATCATTACCGTAAATGGCAACCTGACTATTGCTGGCGTCACCAGGTTTGTGGAAATGAAAGCAAAAGTAAATATGCAGGGGAAAGGTAAGCTGATCTTTGAAGGATCGCAACCAATTGTTATGTCAGATTATGGCATCAGTCCTCCGACGGCGATTTTCGGGACCCTTAAGACAGGGAATAATATTACAATCAATTTCAAGATAAGCTTCCAATAAAATATACCAATTACCTCTATTTTAGTAGAATGACTCAGGATGAGGTAATTAGAATAAGTAACTAATTTTTAAACAAATAATATTTACAGTAACACTTTTAAATTAAACAGACGATGAAAAATTTTATTAAAACATTCTCAGCGCTGGCATCCGTAGCTATAGTAGCTTTTGGCATCCCGGCAATGGCTCAGGAACAACAGATGCAGTATTTCCGTCCTAACAACGGGAATGGTATCAACATGTTTGAGACGACGAAAAGCGACACCACTTCATTCAAAAAAATGAAGGTATTTGTAGGCGGTAATTTTGAACAGGAATTCCAGGGACTAAGGGATCAGAATACTGCGATTTCTGTAATAAAGACAGTAGGTACCGTTAAAGGTAACGTTAACAATCTTACAGGACTTACGGACGGGTTTGACCTGGCTATGGCAAACATGAACCTTGATGCACAACTGGATGACGGTGTGAGGGTAAGCCTCTCTTTGTACTTGTCTGCAAGACACCATGAAGAAACATGGGTAAAAGGCGGTTATATTCAATTTGACAAACTGAAATTTCTGCACAGCAGGTTAATCGATACCCTTATGAATAGCTTTACCATTAAAATTGGTCAGTTTGACGTGGATTACGGTGATCAACACTTTCAAAGGTCAGATGGCGGTAATACCATTTACAACCCATTTGTAGAAAATTATATCATGGATGAATTTGCAACAGAATTGGGTGGAGAACTTTATTATCATAATAGATCAGGTTTTTTTGCCATGGCTGGTGTTACAAACGGCGAACTTGACCCAACAGCATTGGCCCCAGTCAAAACTGATTCAACAACTTTAAAGACAAATGTTTATGATGCAGCTTTTCACGCTAAAATCGGTTATGACAAACAACTGAGTAAGGATTTCAGGTTAAGGTTAAGTGCATCTGTCTATGAAGACCAGAGTTCTAATAGCAATACTTTATTCGGTGGCGACCGTACAGGATCACATTATTATGGGATTATGTCAAACCCGACTACAGCAAGTGGTACTACTTTGAGCAATGCCAATGATTATAACCCATTCGCAGGAAGGGTAAATCCGGGATTCAGCGAAGAAGTGAATGCATATATGGTAAATCTTTTACTGAAATACAAGGGATTGCAATTCTTTGGCACTTATGAAACAGCAAACGGAAGGGGAATTACGGAAAAAACCACTCGTAATGCATCTCAATACGCAGCTGATCTGATCTACAGGTTCTCAGCAGGTAGTGAAAACTTCTGGATCGGCGGTCGTTATAACAGCATGACAGCCGCCATCGTGGGAAATACGGGCAATATAACAGTTGACAGGGAAGCTGCCTCTATTGGCTGGTTCTTAACCAAAAATGTTATGCTTAAGGTTGAATATGTAAACCAGACGTACAACGGCTACAATAACACCAATATTCTGAATGGTGGCAGGTTTGATGGATGGGTAGCAGAAGCCTCTATCGCGTTTTAAAAAATCAGTTAACATTCCGGTAATATTCCGGCCAAACCAAAAGGGGTTGTGAAGACACCGGTCAGGGATTTATTCCCTGACCGGTGTCTTTGCTTGTAAGATTTGGTGCCAAATGTAAAATATTTATAGCCAGCTAAGTGCTCATGAATTGCTAAAAAACAAACAATTGGGCACAGTTATTCACATTCTGTGCAAAACCTGCACCTATAGGCCCAATGTATAACATATATCGTTGTTAATAAGTGTTTTAAGTCATATTCCAACGCCCGAAACCAAATTGTAAGACATATCCCAGCCTGTTCATATTGCCTGAAACCCAACGAAAAAATGCGCCAAATCGGGTCAAAAACCCTGAAATCGGAATATGCCCCGTTGATAAATTTTTAATAATTTTTGTGGCATCTCTTGGTTATTGCAAATGATTTCCGCAGATTTGCACGGGGGAATTGAAAACCGAACCCACTCGAGAATGGACCATAACAAACTGCTTCACTTGTCAAAATACAGCCAGATACTGCGTATTTGCCTGATTACCACTTGGAAAAGTTGTTATGGATCGGGACGAGTAGTATAACAGGAAACAGGATCATAACACACATAGACGAAGTATGCATGTATTTTACATGTCCTTTTATTCTGTAAATGACGATAACGGCGGGCTCCAAAAGCCTTCCTTCGTAATTAATTTTGACGGCACCTCGCCGTCTGTTCTTGTTTATACCCATTTCGGGCACATCAAATCAAACTGCATTATTTAAGCAAAGATGAATATATACCTAAAATTACACAACAAAATTAACCTAGACATGAGTAAGTATTACAGGCATTTTAAAATCTCCAGGACCGGGAAGCACGTATTGGCAAGTTTATTTGCCATGCTTTGTGTTCTAAGCGCAAGTGCACAATGGACCGTTAATACACTTAACAGTACAGGAGGCTCTGGCTTTAGTGGTTCCTTTGATTACTGTATTAACAATGCACAAGCGGGAGACGAAATAGATTTTAGCGTCACGGGTACCATCTCTCTTCCTCATGATGAGATTGTATCACAAAAAAATGTGTATATTAATGGTACATCTGCTCCCGGCTATTCGAGTACTCCCTTAGTACAGCTCGATGGGTTAACATACTCAGTGGATTTCGGACTTAATGTCAATGGGTCAGGTATTAGAGTTGTCGGGATGGCTTTTACAAATTTTACAAAGTATGGTTTGTATATTACCCAGGACAATGTGAAAATACAGTCTTGCTATATTGGTATAGATATAGGCACCGGCAACGACTCTGCATCGGCTACAGGTATATATATTAATGGTAGGTCTGGTACCGTTATAGGTGGTAATTCTACTACTTTAAGGAATTACATCATTGCAGGTCCCCACACTACTGGTTCTACCGGTATGGGAATTTACCTGGCGAATAATGGCCTCACCTCTGGTACCACAGCCTCTAACATCCAGAATAATTATATCGGTGTGAATCTGGCAGGCGCTGCCGCTTTAGGTGGCCAGTATTGGGGCGTATATATGGATAGTGTAAGTAATGGTAATACCCTTAATACAAATCTCATCAGCGGTTGCGCGACAGACGGTGTGTATATGGGGGCCGACCTTAATGTACTTTATAATAATACCATCGGTATGAATGCCGCTGGTAGTGGCCCAATTCCAAACGGGATTGGTGTTTACATTATCAATTCTTCTGAAAAAGTGGGTGCACTTGGTCTTGGAAACTGGATATCGGGAAACACGAATGAAGGTATATATATAGAAGGTAGCGCAGGTGGCGGTGACAATACCGTAATAGATAATATCATTGGTCTTAATAGCTCGGGTACAACCGCTGTTCCGAATGGTGGCAACGGTATCACGATTGCCCACACCCTCGGTGGCGCACCTACATCTAATGTGATCGGTGGTATAGATCCGGGTTTTGTTGATGCGAACTATATTTCAGGAAATGGCGGTGCAGGTATTGCTTTGGTTGCCACCGTCGGCAATTCCATCCAGGGGAATACCATCGGACTTAACGAAGCCGGTAATACAATAAGAGCCAATAGCGGCAGTGGGATAACCATTGATAATCTCAGTAACCACAATACCATTGGCGGTAGCTCACCGGGTGGCAATACTATATCTGGAAACGGAATTTATGGTGTATACGTAGGTGGATCAAATAATACGGTTTCTTATAATAATATAGGATTAAATAGTAGCCAGGGGGGCTCTTTGGGAAATACTTCCGATGGGGTTTTTGTAGATGGCAGAAACAGTGGCACCCCGGTTATAGGAACGATCATCACTGATAACTGGATATCCAGGAATGGCGGCAATGGTATATACATAAGAGGTAAGTATGCCACGCCAACCACTATTTTAGCAAACGTGATAGGATCAAATATTGGCAATACCAAAGCGCCGAATTTAAAGAACGGTATAAAAGTACAATCATCACACATAACCATTGGTGGTACTTCTTCTTCTTCTACCAACACCATCAGTGGTAATGATTCAGACGGTATATACCTAGACAGTGTTACAGATATTAATGTTATCGGTAACTATATAGGCGTTGACCAGTTTGGTACGGGCGCTGTCGGTAATAGCCTTGACGGTATTCGCCTGGAGCATGACTCATCCATCAACATTGGGAATGGAAGCAGCAATGTCATCAGCGACAATGGCGGTTACGGTATATATGTATTGGGAAAACAGGATACCATCGAAAACAACATCATAGGCCTTGATATCAGCTCGGCTAATTTTGGTAATAGCTTTAACGGTATATATGTAGATGGAACGCTATCCCCTATACGTTCTTCGTACACATATATTAATGGAAATACCATCAGCGCCAACGGGATTGATGGTATAGGCCTCAATGGCCCGAGGGCGGATTCCGCCACCATAACCGGGAATACAATCGGTATGGATATCAGTGGTACCACAGCTCACGCAAATGGAGCTTATGGTGTTAACATTAATTCAGTAGCTAATATTATAGGAGGTGCCCCCGCCGGCCGAAATTATATTTCGGGAAATACGGCAGCAGGTATCCAGATCCAGGTTGCAGGGAAAAACACGATCAAGAGCAACTTTATCGGTTTGAATACTGCCGGTAATGCGGCTGTTGCCAACCATAGTAATGGTATCGTATTACTTTCTGCATCCGGTGGAGTTGTTATTGGTGATAACAGCGGATCAGATGGAAACTATATTTCCGGTAATGTCGGTGATGGTATCCTTATCGCAGGAGGAAGTGGAATTGACAGTATCAATGGAAACTTTATCGGGATCGATGAGGCCAGCGGTTCCGCTTTGATACCTAATACGGCCAATGGTATCAACGTTTTTAGTAGCGGCAAGATGAGGATCGGTACCACTGGTGGCGCACCCAATGTTATTTCAGGCAATGGTGGGAATGGTATTTACCTGGAAGTTGCTGCTGGTGCTGATACCATTTTCAATAATTATATTGGTTTGTCGAGAGACGGGAGTAGCAATGCGGGCAATACCGGAAATGGTATCTTTATTAACAATAGCAATGGCGATGTCATCGGCGATACATTAACCGGGGGACAGAACTATATTTCAGGCAACCACCAGTACGGTATCAATATAAACACAGGACAAAACTTCATCAATGGCAACTATATAGGTTTAAACCATGCAGCTACCACAGCAGAGCCAAATCTTGTTGGCGGTATTTTTGCAAATACGGCTGGCAACAAGATTGGTTATGGTACCTTGTCAGAAAGGGCTACCGGTTCGCGTCCAAAATTGTTCGTTTCAGGGAATACAGGTGTTCCGGGTATTTTGATCAATGCCAGTAATAACCTCGTTCAACATGCAGTTATTGGTGCCAATGGCGTGATAACAACAGCTGTTGCCAACAGCATTGGTGTAGAAATAGAAGGTTCTTCAACGAGCGATACCATCGGTGGAACAACGGCCCTTAAGCAAAACATTATTTCAGGAAACTCTGGAGGAGGTATTTTGGTAACGGGTACTGCCAATAAAAACTTTATTATTGGAAACGTAATCGGGGCAAGTTCGTCTGCAGCAACATTAGCTATTGGAAATTTCTACGGGATCGAATTTCTTAGTACTTCTGTACTTGGCAACCATATCGGTGGCAAGGCGACCGATTCAATGAATATTATTTCGGGCAATACCAACGATGGTATTGCATTAGCGGATGTGGGGCATGACACTATTTTAAACAACTATATTGGTGTCAATGGTGCCGGGACAGGTACCCTGAGCAACGGCCTTATTGGTATTTATATAAATAGCGATGCCAACCTGATAGGAGAGCGCGGTTGGGGAAATATCGTTTCCGGTAACACGGGAGGTGGGATACAAGTTAACGGAGGGGCTTCAAATATCATTGACTCAAACTATATTGGAACAAATGCAGCAGGTTCAAGTGCACTTGGCAACGGTTCTGGCGCGGGTATAGCTATTACAGGTGCGGCAACTACTACTATTATTGAACGAAACCTCATTTCAGGTAACAGTGTTGCCGGGATTCACCAAAGTGTGGGTTCATCTACTATTACAGCTAACTTTATCGGTACAGACATTTTAGGTGCCAGCCGTCTTCCAAATGCAAATGGTATTGATATGGATGGAACCGCCAACAATGTTATCATTGGAGGCAGTATCAAGCCTGGTGTCAGAAATGTTATTTCCGGAAACAATGGAGATGGTATTGTGGATGCTGCCGGTACTCCTTCAGGTGGTACGGTAACCATTACAGGGAATTTTGTCGGTTTGAGCTCATCTGGTGTTGCAGCGCTTTTTAATGCCCATGGAATTGAATTACTGAACACTAATGGAACTGCCACGATTGGTGGCAACACCAAATCTGTGCGTAACTATATATCCGGAAACCAAGCGCAAGGTATTCTTATTGAAAGTGGCACACCTGTTATTACGGGCAATTTTATTGGCACTGATACTACGGGTATTGCTGCAACAGGTACAGGTAATAGTACTGGTGTAGACGTTGAAGCTGGTACAAATGTGGTTATCGGTGGTTTAGCAGCAGGTGATACCAACGTAATATCTGGAAATACAAGTGCCGGCGTGTATATAAATACAAGCAACGTAACTGTAGAGAATAATTTTATCGGGGTAGATTCTACCGGTAATGTAAACCTTGCACATGCTGTTACAAATAATATACAAATTATTAGCGGTACAGGTAATGTTATCGGCGGAACAACATTCAGTGCCAGAAATGTTATCGGCGGCGTAAGCGGCGGTTCTGGCGTTAATATCGCTGGTGGCGCAGCTACCGTTGAGGGCAATTATATCGGTTGGGGCGATAATGGCAAAACAGCATTAAGCGGGTTTCATGGTGTATCAAGCCAGGCATCAGGAGCTGTACTCATTGGTGGTACGGTATTGAAAGCCAGGAACTATATAGCAAATCAAACTACCAATATAAAAATTGATGCGGGCTCTTCTAATACAATAGAAGGCAATTATATCGGTCTACACGTAAATGGGAAGGGCGTTACACCTTCGAGCATTACAAGCGGTGTAGGTATTCAGCTTAATGGTGGAACAACAACTGTAGGTGGTACATCGGCAGCTGATGCAAACTGGATATCCTCAAATGATTCTAATGGTATATTAATATCAGGTGGTAGTTCAGGCAACCAGATCTACGGAAACGTTATCGGACGTGATTCACTTGGAGATACCGCCGCAAACAGCAGCGGTATCTATATAGCCAATGGTAATAATAACCTTATCGGTAATGGTTCTGCTACAGGGGCTGATACCATTGCGGATAATATTGGCGCAGGTGTTGTCGTTATGGTAGGGACAGGAAATACTATCGAAGCAAACAATATATTTGACAATGATGCCGATAAGCATCATGGCGGTATTGACCTAAACAACGATGGTGTGACTCAAAACCAGTTGGGGAGTACAGCTTCAGGGCCAAATGATTATGATAACTTCCCGATATTGAAGAGTTATATATATACGCCGCCCGTGATAGCCCCTCCGACTCCGTCACAAAACCAAATAAATTTTCAGATGATAGTTCCGACATCACAGGCAGGAAACTATCGGATTGATTTTTACTCAAATAATGATCTCGATCCACTTTTATATGGAGAAGGAGCTATCTGGATTGGCTCAACGACTGTAAGTGCATCTAATGCGGCTACGATATACACCACTACTTTTGTTGGTGGTGGCCCGTATAGTTCCGTCAGCGCTACAGCAACGAATCTTGTTGGTTTTAGTACTGATGGTACCACCGGAAACACATCTGAGTTTTCAAAAACCCTTTATCCTCAGTTCCAGTTATCAACTGAGGTACCTGAGTTCCCACACCATGGTGTCCCAGGGGTTCAGGTTGTCATTCCAAATAATCCATCTCCAATAGTTCCATCCGATCATGCATTTTTCCATGACTCAACCTATATCGGCGCTCCGGTTTCACGTAAAGTATATGTACAAAATATAGGAGGTGATGTTCTTGATATCATAGACACATCTTCCCACATGCTTACAAAAGCCAATGCAGAATATACATTTACAGATTCTGCCAGTAGTTCATTACAATATCCTAGCTTGACGCCATCTGCTTATGCACAACCTCCTTTCCAATTAGATGAAGATGGTTCCCACGCAGATAGTTTTATCTATACCCTTAAAGCTACCGCTACCGGCATTACACCTGTTTCCGTTTCGGCAGGGCGAGGTGTTACCTATAATGATACCGTAAGGTTTAATCTTAACCAACCTGGTGAGGCTGTCTTTAATTTCTTATTGGCAGACTGGGTAGGTTGCTGGAACAAGCAGTATGTAGATCCTATCAATGGTCATGATACCAGTACGGGTTCTACCATGGCCAAAGCAAAGAAAACCATTCAGGCGGCTATAAATGCAGCTTGTCCTCAAGGTACCATATATCTGTATCCATTATACAGTTACAATACCGGGACACCGATAACAAACAAGAGCTTAACGTTTACGGCAGTGCCGGGATATCCTGCAACGGATACCCTTTATCTGAAAGACCTTACGGTGAATTCTCTGCACGATACGCTGACCTTGAATCATCCGATGAATATCAGCGATAATCTTACATTGACTGCCGGACTTGTTCTTACTACGACGACGAATATGTTGACGCTGTCATGTATTGACTCATTTTCACCAGGTTCAAGGATAACGGGTGGAGGTGACTCTGCCTTTATTGATGGTCCTGTCAGTTTCCGTACTCGTGGTACCCACGTTGATAATGTTGTTTTGCCTCTTGGTAAGAGTGATCCTGTTACCAAAGGGAAATTTTACAGGCCAGTTACCGTTACCAATCTTGATATAACAGATGGAAGTGCAGCGGGTAACAGATTTACGGCAGAAATGTTTAATGCAGATCCACATACAGCTGCAGGTTTGACTGGCCTGAAGGTTCCGAAATTAACAAATCTGAGCTATAGCAGGTACTGGCTTATCAATCATGATCTTCCACATAATGGTACTGTGAACAGTGCAGGTGTTCATCTTTCTTTTGACGAGGATGGAAGCTTATCCAAAGGATTTGAAGGCAATGACAGTATCAATGACATGACCAATATTACGATATTGAAAGGAACTGATTCAGGAACCTGGACAAGTCTTGGCGCAACTCCTGTGGATTATACACTTTTAGGAGCTCCTTATAGTGGTTACTACAGTGGAGATGTTGCTTCCATAAACGACTTCAGTTCGTTCAGTCCATTTGCAATTGGAACAGGTTGTGGGCAGGATTCACAGCCACACGTTAAATATACTTTTTCAAATGGTTGTGTAAGTACCCCAATTACCTTTACAAATAATTCAACGATCGCAGCCGGATATTATATCCAGACTTATGTATGGGATTTTGGCGACGGAACGGCTCAGGTTATAGAAAATGGAACCTATAATCCTTTAGCTCCGAACCCTGGGCCAATAGTGCATACTTATGCCCATCCTGGAAATTATACAGTGAGCCTGATGGCTACCAGCAATAAAGGCTGCCAGGTGGTTGTTTCAAAAAATATCATTATTTCTCCGCTGCCAAATGCAACGATTATTGGAAATTATGAAGTGTGCAAAGGTTCAGCGGCCACACTTACGGTAAATGTGAGCAACATACTTACCACAGACTCATTTAAACTTACGTATCGTTCTACTACGGCGCCTGCTACCTTAGACTCTATAAAAGGCAGGGGACCTGGTGACTATACGATCACTACTCCGGCATATACTGCTAATTCATTGGATAGCCTCGTAGCTATATTGAACAAAACAACGGGTTGTTCTCAATCATTGAGTGGTGAGAAGACAACGATCACAGTAGATCCTTTAAGTGTAGGGGGTACATCAACTGGTGCAGCTACCGTATGTTCTTCAGTCAATAGTGGCACAATAGCTCTTGGCGGTCAGACAGGTAATATACTCAACTGGCAGTCATCTATTGATGGAGGTACTACCTGGACAAATACAGGAAGTGGAAACAATCCTTATACATATACAAATCTTACACAAACCACCCAATTCAGGGCTACTGTCCAAAGCGGTGTTTGTGCTTCAACTACATCAACAGGAACTACAATAACCGTAGCACCTCTTGTAACAGGAACAATCAATGCAGGCACAACGGTTTGTGCAGGAACAGCTGCAACGCTTACCATTACAGTCGGTAACACAGGTGGGGCAAACTGGAAAGCATATTACACAGAAGGCCTGGTTGTGAAATCAACTTCAGTAATAGCAGGTACAGCCACGTCAGCATCGATTACGACAAATACATTGGCAACTTCCACAACGGTTACCCTGGACAGTATCGTCCTTACCAGTGGAACAGATTGCAAGGCAACTATAGTAGGACCATATAATATAGCAAACGTAACGGTGAGTCCGCTGCCATTTGCAACTATTGGAAATGGATCTACCATTTGTAACGGCGGCAATGGAACTGCAACCATAACTGTATCAGATGTAGCAGCAACTGATGCATGGAGTCTTACTTATACCGTAACTGGTTTCTCAGCTTCTACATTAACAGGTACTGGTCCAAATACGGTTTCTATTACGACCTCTACATTGGCTACCGGTACGGTACCAATTACTTTAGGTACCATAACGAATACAACAACAACTTGTAGCCAGGCATTAACCGGTGTAACTGCAACCACGAGTATTACAGTAAACGCTCCTTCATTTGGAGGAACGACCTCAGGAGCAGCGACCGTATGTTACGGAACAAATTCTGGCAACGTAACCCTCGGCGGTTCACCAGTAGGCACAGTATTAATGTGGCAATCATCGACTAACGGTGGTACGACCTGGAGCAATATAGTTAACACGACTACAACCCAGCCGTACAGCAACCTAACCCAAACCACGCTATATCATGCAGTGGTACAAAACGGGGCATGTGCATCCACAGTATCCACAGGAACAACAATTACAATTGATACCTTGCCATTGGCAACGATCAATGCCGGAGCTACAATCTGTGGAAATTCAACGGCAGCGCTTACAATAACAACTACCCATACTAAGGGCGAATCATGGTCGATCACCTATACAGAAGGGACGACACCGAGAACGGTCACAGGCACAGGCGATATTACCAAGGTAATCACAACCTTAGCTTCGTCAGCCGACTCAACCGCTTCATTTAATGTAACCCTTAACGGAATCAGTCTGACTTCAGGTTCATTAAACTGTGTAAACACCTTAAACAGTGTGGCAGTAGTAACAGTGACCCCGCTACCATATGCAACGATCGGCTCAAACCAGACTATATGTAACGGCAGCCAGGCGAATGCAACCATCACGGTATCAGACGTAGCATCCACAGATGCATGGAGCCTTACTTATACGGTAACAGGTTTTGCCCAATCAACATTAACAGGTGTAGGCCCGACATCGGTATCGATAACGACTTCAACGTTGGCAACAGGTAGCCCGACAATTGTATTGAACAGTATCAAGAATACCTCGACGGGCTGCGTTCAGACATTGACCCCATTGGTTGGATCAACGATTACGATCACAGTGACCACACCTACGGTAGGTGGAACCACTGCAGGCGCAGCAACAGTATGTTACGGTGCTAACTCAGGCAACGTAACCTTGAGCGGCCAAACCGGCTCTATATTAATGTGGCAGTCATCGACCAACGGCGGTACGACCTGGAACAACATAGCCAACACGACAGCAACCCAGCCGTACAGCAACCTTACCCAGACCACCCTTTACCAGGCAGTGGTAGAAAGTGGGGTATGCCCATCAACGGTATCTTCGGGAACGACCATTACCATAGACACCTTGCCATTGGCAACGATCAATTTAGGTACAACTATCTGCGCGCATTCAGTTGCAGCGCTTACAATAACGACAAGCCACACCAAGGGCGAGTCATGGTCGATCACTTACACAGAAGGCACGACACCAAAAACAGTGACAGGCACGGGCGATATTACCAAAGTGATTACGACCTCAGTATCATCGGCAGACTCC